>CANPVX010000065.1 GCA_947581815.1 Candidatus Indicimonas acetifermentans
CGGTGGCGGCTTTGCTCTCGTGGGGGACTGTGTGTTCGCGGGCTCGATCGGTCGTAGCGATCTTCCCGGTGGTGATTCTAGGGCGCTGCTCGATTCAATTCAGCAGCAGCTGTTGACTCTCCCGGATCAAACCGTGCTCTACCCAGGACACGGTCCAGCGACTACTGTTGGAAGCGAACGTACTTCGAATCCCTTCTTGGGAGGGGTGGTCGGATGGAGTGGGTCACGGTAACGGAAAGGAGCGCTGGACGCGACGGGCAGCTGCTGCTCGAGCGGGAGCGCCGCTGCCTCCGCTGCGGCAAGAGCGTCCCCGATTATCCTCGTGGCTGCAAGGGCACCTACTGCGAAAACTGCGGCTACCCGTATCCTCTTGGGGACTGCTCCGACTGATCACTCCACTGCCTTCAGACTCGAACAGTGCCAGATCGCCAGCACAAGGCTGAGCAGGACTCACGCGACGCGCCGCGTTCGGTCACCACGCGGGCCCGACTCGATGAGCTCGAGGCGGTTCTGGAAGATGGAAAGCGGCTCATCATCCTCACACACGACAACCCGGACCCCGATGCGCTTGCCAGCGCGTACGCACTCCTCAAGCTGGTCGAGTCCTTCAATGGACTCCCGGCTCGCATGGCCTTTGGCGGCATAGTCGGGCGCGCGGAAAACCGGACGATGGTCCGCGAGCTCGAGCTGCCGCTCACCCCGGCGCGGGACCTGGTGTTCGACGATTCCGACTTGGTTGCTGTTGTAGACAGCCAGCCGGGAACCGGGAACAACTCGCTCCCGGCTGGACGCGCCCCAACGATCGTGATCGATCATCATGCGCTACGTCCCGAGACGAACCAGGCGAAGTTTTTCGATGTGCGCCCCGGTCTTGGAGCCACGTGTACCATCATGACCGAATACTTGCAGGCCGCCGGAATTCCGTTGGAAGGGGCGCTAGCCACGGCTCTGTTCTACGGCATACAGTCGGAGACGCAGGATCTCGGGCGCGAATCCACGCACCAGGATCTCGATGCAATCCACATCCTTTCGAGCGCCGCCGATCGGAGGATGATCTCGAGGATACGTTATCCGAAATTGTCGCCGGCCTATTTCACCTCGCTTCATCGCTCCTTGGAGCGCGCACGTACGCGAGGCGCCGTCGTGATATCCCACCTCGGTAACCTGGACTACCCCGATCTCGTTGCCGAGCTGGCGGACTTCTATCTGCGACGCGAGGGTGCGACCTGGTCGATCTGCGTGGGCCGCTTCGGCGACGATATGTTGATCTCGATCCGGACGACGCTGCAGGATGCCGCGGCAGGCGAGCTTCTGCGGCGCGTTGTCGGCGCTGACGGGGACGCCGGTGGCCACGGTATGATCGCCGGCGCCAGGATCCCCCTCGGCGGACTCTCCGAAGAGGACGCGCGCTTGAAGGGCGAGGAGGTCGTGAACCGCTTCGTCAAGGAATTGGGCATGGAGAACGAAGCGGGGAGCGGTCTCCTGGGGGATCATCAGCGCTAGACACGCGCAAGGACGAGCGACGATGCTGCGCGTAGCGCTGACGGGGAACTTAGGCTCCGGAAAATCAGCCGTCAGCGAGCTGTTTGAGGAATGGGGCGCGACCGTGCTCGACACCGATGACGTGGCGAGAGAGGTCGTGCGACCGGGGAGCCCGGCCCTGGCTCGGATACGGGAGATCTGGGGCGAACAAGTGATCGGCGCGGATGGCGGCCTGGATAGGGCCGCGATGCGCCGCCTCGCCTTCACCGATCCCGGCGCCCGCCGCGACCTGGAGCTGATCCTCCACCCGGCCATCTTCGACCGCGCCCGCAGCCTGATGGATGAGGCGGAGGCGGCGGGTGTGGAGATCTTCGTTGTCGTGGTCCCGCTACTATACGAGGGCGGGTTCGATACGGAGTTCGATGTGGCGATCCTCATCGACGCGCCGCTAGAGCAGCGTATCACCCGCATCGTTGCGTCCCGCGACGTCGATGAGGAGGAAGCCCGCAGAATCGCCGCCGCTCAGATGCCGGCGGAGAAGAAACGCGGCCGAGCCGACGTCGTTATCGAGAACGATGGGGACTTGGCGACGCTCGCGGGCCGGGCCCACGAGGCTTGGGAGGAGATCGCGAAGAGAGGGGTCTCGTCGCGGGGCCCGCTCCGGCTCGACCTCCACATCCACACCCGTGCCTCGTTCGATTGCCTCAGCGATTACGCAGATGTAGTGGCGACGGCGCGTGAGCGCGGACTGCACCGCATCGCCGTGACCGACCACAACGAGATCGAGGGCGCGTTTCGCACGCGGGACCTCGCTCCCGAGCTGGTCATCGTGGGCGAGGAGGTGAAGACCGCCGAGGGCGTCGACGTTACCGGGCTTTTCCTGAGCGAGAAGATCCCCGAAGGCACGCCTGCCGGCGAGACCGTCCAGGCCATCCACGAGCAAGGCGGGCTCGTCTACATGCCCCACCCCTTCGCCGCGGGCAAAGGCGGGGGCGGGAAGATCCTGGAGGTGATAGGGCACGCGGTCGATGCGGTCGAGATATTCAACGCCCGCATCCACCGACCCGAGCTGAACGAGCTAGCCCGCCGTTGGGCCGCCGAGCGCGACATTCCCGGCGGGGCTGGCTCAGATGCCCACACGTTGCGCGAGATCGGGCGTGGAGTGATCGAGGTCCCTGCCTTCGCCGATTCCGATTCTGCCGGCTTCCTAACGGCATTGCGCCAGGGTCAGGTGGTGGGGCGTACCTCCAGCCGCTGGGTCCATCTGGCGTCCACTTGGGCCAAGATCGCCCCTCAACGGCGTAACGGCTGAGTCACCGGTGCGACCACGTGCGCGAGCCACCTCGCTTGACACCTTCACGGGCTGCCCATACAGTAGGCGCGACTCCGCCGCTTAATCTGCTACGACAATCACTGCCGGTTCACTAGCCCGAGGGAGGATGCCTTGACCATCGAAGCTCATTCGGGGGAGCGCTGGGGCACGCGCCTCGGCCTCATCTTGGCGATGGCCGGAAACGCCGTTGGGCTGGGTAACTTCCTCCGTTTTCCGGTGCAGGCTGCCCAGAACGGTGGTGGCACCTTCATGATCCCCTACTTCATCAGCTTCCTCCTGTTGGGTATACCGCTGATGTGGGTCGAGTGGGGGA
The DNA here is from genome assembly GCA_947581815.1 of Candidatus Indicimonas acetifermentans. GTDB lineage: Bacteria > Gemmatimonadota > Gemmatimonadetes > Palauibacterales > KS3-K002 > Indicimonas > Indicimonas acetifermentans. The sequence goes on from CANPVX010000065.1 coordinate 3,129, forward strand.
TCGGGCGTTACGGTGGGCGCTACGGGTACGGCACGGTGCCCGGCATGTTCGATTCGATGTGGAAGAACAAGATAGCCAAGTACATCGGCGTGATTGGCATCGTCATGCCCCTGGTCGTCTTCATTTACTACACCTACGCGGTCTCCTGGATGGCGGCGTTCTCGTTCTTCAGCGTTGTCGGGGATTACTTCGGTCAGACCACGGTAGACCAGATGCGCGGCTACCTCGTCGACTACCAGAACATCTTCGACTCTGCAATCCACCCGGGGTGGGTGACGCTGTTGTTCTTCATCGCCACGCTCGGCTTCGTTACCTGGATCCTATCTCGGGGGTTATCCGGCGGCATCGAGAAGCTGGCCCTCATTGGCCTGCCCGTGCTCTTCGTCTTCGCTTTCATCCTGATGATCAGAGTCCTCACGCTCCCGCCCACGCCGCTAGGTTCTGTGTCTGAGGGACTCAACTTCATCTGGAATCCCGAGTGGGGTAAGGTCCTCGACGCGAAGGTCTGGCTAGCCGCAGCGGGTCAGATGTTCTTCACGTTGTCGCTGGGGATGGGCACGATCCACTGCTACGCCTCTTTCCTCACCGAGAAGGACGACGTGGCGCTCACGGGCCTGGCCACCGGGGCCACCAACGAGTTTGCGGAGATCGTCCTCGGCGGCACCGTCGCTATCCCAGCGGCCGTCGTCTTCTTCGGGGTCGAGGGCGCCACCGCCATTGCCAACGGCGGGACGTACGACCTGGGCATCGTCGCGATGTCGGTCGTTTTCCAGGAGCTTCCCGGACCGGCGTTCTGGGGGCAGCTCACCGGCTTCTTCTGGTTCGCGCTGCTCTTCATCGCAGGGATCACCAGCTCCGTCGCGCTGGCATCGCCGGCGATGGCGTTCATGCAGGAGGGCTTCGGCTTCAAGCGCCGCTCCGTCGCTGTCGGTGTAGGTCTTGTCGCCTTGATGATCGGCATGCTGCACGTTCTGCTCTATACCAAGGGCTGGTATGCCGAGTGGGACTACTGGGCCGGCACCTTCGGGTTGGTGATCTTCGCCACCATCGAGATCATCATATTTTCGTTCATATTCGGAGTCGACCGCGGGTGGAAGGAGCTCCACAACGGCGCGGATATTCGGATCCCAACGGTCTACAGGGTGGTCATCAAGTGGATCACGCCCGCGTTCCTCCTGATCCTACTGGGTTGGTGGACCGTCACGGCAGCCGTGCCACAGCTGCTCATGACGAACCTGACCGACCAGAGCCAGGTCATGTGGCGTTGGGGCGCCCGGTTGATGATCGTGGCGATGCTGGCGGTGGGTCTCTGGTTGATCAAGCTAGCCTGGGACCGGCGCGACGCGGCGAATCTGCAAAGGGGAGGCTAACGATATGGCCAGCAACGGACTCACCGCGTTCGCTTGGATCTTCATGCTCACCAGCATGATCTCGATCACCGTGCTCGTCAGCTGGTGTTTTTACCGCATACTCACCTCCGATCACGACTTCGGCGCTGAAGCCGAGAAAGTGATCGAGGGGCAAGCCGAGAGCACTTGATCGAACCACCGTCCCATCGCCTCGAGGCCGCACGCCGCATCGCAGCCAGACTCCAGGCGGCGAAGTCCATCGCGGTCGCGACCCACGTCAATGGGGACGGGGACGGTTGGGGATCCGCTTGTGCACTGTTCTACCATTTCCAGCCCTTGGGCGCAGATGTTCGGCTGCTCGCCGCCACTCCGTATCCCGACCGCTTGCGATTCGTCCTTCGCCAGGGAATAGAAACGCTGGCGCCGGACGCAAAAGGCTTGCAGGCGTTGCGATCTGCTGATGTGCAGGTCGTTGTGGATGCCTCGGAGCCCGGCCGGCTGGGGGAATTCGCCCACGCGTTCGCGCCGGATCGCACCGTGATCATAGACCATCACGCCGTCGCCTCGAGCCAGCTCGAGGCTGCCGATGTGCTGATCGATCCCGGTGCGGCCGCTAGCGCCGAGCTGGTCTACGATGTCTTGCACCAGACGGCTGCGCCGATCAGCGTGGAGACCGCACGGGCCCTTTACGTCGGGCTCGTGACCGACACGGGCTCCTTTCGCTACTCCAACGCCACGCCCCACGCGCACCGCCTTGCGGCCCAACTCATCGAAGCCGGCGTCGACCCACAGGCGATCTATCCCCACCTGTTCGGCACTCTGACCGCCCGCGAGCTCGGGGTGCTGGAAGCCGCCCTGGCTCGCCTAGGACGAGATACCGAACTCGGGATCACGTGGAGCGCCCTCGACGCCGACGTCGAGGCATTGGAGGAGTACGATCTGGTCATCGATCATCTTCGCAACACGCAAGGGACCCATGTCGCCATCCTCTTCCGTGATATCGGAGGGTCGGTGAAGATCTCGTTCCGGTCGAACGGGGCCGCCGATGTGGCCGAATTGGCGCGCTCGTTCGGCGGGGGCGGCCACCGCAAGGCGGCTGGCGCCACGGTCGAGGGGCCGCTCGCTGAAGTCGTCGAGCAGGTCCTCGCCGCCAGTCGGGTCGCGGTATCGCTATCGCCTGATACTTGAGAGCTGGGCGCCGGGAGTCTAGATTATGGTGCCCGGGCACGGTGGCCGGGGCATGGGTGGATGATGGGAGGGGAGGGGATCAAGTGAGCATACACGAAACCAACGGACGCCTGAACGAGAACACACGCCGCAAGCTACTGCAGGGAGTGGAATCGCGAAGGCCGGCAGGGCGGGATCTCCCGCTCGTGGATCGGCTGAGGGCGATCGCCGAAGAGCTGCCCCCCACGAGTATCGACGAGCTGTGGGTCTTTCCGCCGCTCCCAAGCCGCGACACTGGTAGCGAGTTCATCTTGCTCACCAGCTTCGATGGCCCGACGCGCCGGCGCGTGATCACGGCCCACATGGAAGCCGCGTTCGAGGACGAAGACGGTACGGAATTCGTTTGGGTTCAGCGGGTTCACGAGCTGGGGGTGGTGCCGCAGGACTGGCTCGAGAGTCTGCCCGACGGCCTGCTCAGGCGGCTAGCCGAGGCTGGCGTCCCGCACGTGGTGGAGGTTGGCGGACGATTGGAGGTCTGGGCGGAGGCCTTGGATCACTATGCGAACGGGGTTGAGGATGGGAACGGCGCCGGCATACGCCCGCACCTGACGAACGGCACCGGTCACGTTGACAGTCCCGCGAAGTCTTGAGTAAGATTAGCCAAACCCAATCATTCAGCTAGCGTCACGGCTCTTGGTTGACGCAACGATACGAGTTCGGTAGCGAAGCGCATGAAACCAGCAGCGAAAGCTGGCATCGAGGAAGAGCTCAGAGCCGCGCTCGAAGCCAGAGGGCACCGCTTCACAGCCCAGCGAGCGGCGGTTTACAGCTATCTGCGGGGAGTGACCACCCATCCTACCGCCGACGAGATCTTCAGACACGTACGCGAAGCTATCCCTGATATCAGCCTGGCCACTGTGTACAAGGCACTCGAGGCGTTCGTCTCTGCAGGCGCCGCTCATAAGCTCGAGTTCGGTAGCGGGCCCGCGCGATACGATGGCCGAACGGACGACCACGATCATACGCGCTGCCTAAAGTGCGGAATTGTGCGCGATGCGGTGGGCGACCGCGATTCCGAGTTCAGTCCGGAACCCATTACGCAGGATGGGTTCCGCGTCGTCAGCTATCGACTCGAGTTGCTCGGCTATTGCCCGGCCTGTCGGAACTAGCGCCCAGATTCCAGACATCGCAAGAGCCTCTTCACTCAAAAGAATTCAAACAGCGGAGACCGATGAATGTCGGGACCTAATCCGTTTCTCCCGACGAAGATCTTTTTGACGAGGGGCCTGGGCGTTCATAAGGAGCGCCTGACCTCTTTCGAGATGGCGCTGCGCGACGCTCGCATCGCTCGATACAACGTGGTGAACGTCAGCTCGATCGTTCCGCCTCGTTGCGAGCTTGTCGATCGCGATTCAGGTCTCGAGATCCTCATGCCGGGACAGATCACATTCGCCGTCATGTCGCGTGAGGATACCAACGAGCCCAGCCGCCTGGCCGCCGCGAGCCTGGGCGTCGCCCTTCCAAAGGATCCCGATCGCTTTGGTTACTTGTCGGAACACCATGCCCACGGCCAGAGCGAGAAGGTCGCAGGCGACTACGCCGAGGATCTGGCGGCCAGCATGCTCGCCACCATCCTCGGCTTGCCCTTCGACCCGGACAAGGCTTGGAACGAGCGACGCGAAGAGTGGAACCTTTCGGGACAGATCGTCCGCACTATGAACATCACTGCCGCTGGCGAGGCGCCCGCAGACGGGAGCTGGCTGACGGTGCTCGCTGCCGCAATTCTCCTACCCTAGGTCTCCGATTGGCTCGGCTACCCTGGAAGCTGCCGCCCAAATTTCTGGGGCTCGAGGAACAGTTGACCACGCCGGAGCAGGCGCGGGTCGCGATCCTACCGGTTCCCTACGAGGCAACGACGAGCTACATGGGCGGAACCCGTCACGGTCCCGAAGCGATCTTGCGGGCGTCCCGCCACATCGAGCTCTACGATCACGAGCTGAGCATCGAACCCTACCGCGTTGGCATCCATACGTATCCCGCCCTCGAACTGACAGCGGGCGGCCCTGAGGAGGCACTGGCCGAACTGCGTAAGGCTTATGCGGAAGTGTGCCAGCTCGATCACTTCGTAGTCGTTCTGGGCGGAGAGCACAGCATCACTCAGGTACCTGCTCTTCACTGGGCGCAGGAGCTCGACGGCGACCTTTCGATCCTTCAGTTCGACGCCCACGCTGATCTGCGCGACAGCTTCCACGGAACGCGTTGGAGCCATGCCTGTGTCATGCGGCGGGTGGTAGATCGGGTACGGCCGGTGGCGGTGGGCGTTCGGGCCATCGATGCCGAGGAGCGTGGGGTCATCGATGATCTCGGCCTGACCGTGGTGTATGGAGAAGAGCTCGGCGAGGAACGTTGGATCGAGCGGGTGCTGGATGCCCTGTCGGATAATGTTTATGTCAGCTTCGACGTGGACTTCTTCGATCCCGCCTATGTTCCGTCGACGGGTACACCGGAGCCGGGAGGCGGAACTTGGCAGCACGCGATGGCGTTGCTCCGACGGGTGTTCGAAACGAAGACGGTGTTAGCGGCCGACGTCGTGGAGCTGGCGCCAATACCCGGAATGGTAGCGCCGGATTTTCTGGTCGCTAAGCTGGTTTATAAGATGATCGGTTACTGGCAGTACGGATCTGTTTGATGGAAAACGGTGCTTCGATAGGAATCTTAGTAGCCTTTTTCGCCGGGATCCTCTCTTTCTTGAGCCCGTGCGTTCTTCCCCTGGTGCCATCTTATGTATCGTTCGTTACGGGGCTGGGGATAGAAGAGCTAGAGTCGGGCGGCGACGACGTCAAGCGCATCACGCTCGTTCATTCGTTGCTCTTTGTGGCCGGCTTCTCGATCATTTTCATCATCATGGGCGCCTCGGCCACCTATATGGGACAGCTACTTCGTAGCTACCAGGATGTCATAGCTCGCGTCGGTGGCGTGGTCATCATCTTTTTCGGCGTCTACCTGCTTGGCGTGATCCCTATCGCGGCGCTCAACCGCGAGAAGCGCGTTCACTTTCAGCGCAAGCCCGTAGGCTACGCGGGCACCATGGCGGTCGGCGCCGCCTTCGGCGCGGGCTGGGTACCCTGCATTGGCCCGATCCTAGGCTCCATCCTGACGCTGGCCGCGACGCGAGCCAATCTCGCGGAGGGAGTGGGGCTACTCGCGGTCTACTCCGCCGGGTTGGCGGTACCTTTCGTCGCCAGCTCCCTAGCGTTGACGGCGTTCATGGGCTGGTTTCAGAAATTCCGCAAGTATCTTCGCTATGTCGAGTGGGTATCGGGGGTGCTGTTGATCTTGGTCGGCCTACTACTGGTGACCGGCAAGTTCACACTGCTGGCGGGTTGGCTGGTGCAGTTCACGCCGGACTTCTTGCTGGAGCGGATCTAAGAGCCCGCTCAGGCGGGAGTGGGGAAGCTCTCAGGCTCTGCTGCTGCTAGGCTCTCCTCGAGCATCTGCCGGCGCAACAGCCGCGCGTAGGTACCCCGGCCGGCGATGAGATCCTCGTGGACGCCTCGCTCCACGATCTCTCCGTCCTCCACGACAAGGATCATGTCGGCATCTTTGACGGCCGTCACGCGGTGCGAGACGATGATGCTCGTACGCTGCGTGAGCACGTCGTGCAAGCCGTCGAGGATGCGCGCTTCGGTGTGGGTGTCCACCGCCGACAAGGCATCGTCAAGGATAAGAACTAGAGCATCGCGAGTCAGCGCCCGCGCAAGCGTTGCTCGCTGCTTCTGGCCCCCCGACAAATTTATTCCGCGCTCGCCCAATTGCGTTTTGTAGCCATCGGGGAAGTCGAGGATCGTATCGGCCAACTGGGCGATCTGCGATGCGTCCACGATACTCTGCTCGTCGTATTCTCCACTCAGGCCGAAAGCCACGTTGTCGCCGAGCGTCTCCGAGAAAAGGAAAGGCTCCTGCGGTACCACGGCGATCAGCTTGCGGAGTTGTTCGAGCCGCAGCTGCGAGATGGGCATGCCATCGAGGAGTACCTCGCCCTCCTGCGGGTCGTACAGCCGCGGGATCAAGCGTACGATAGAGCTCTTGCCCGCGCCGGTGGGGCCGACGATGGCCACGGTCTGCCCTGGCTCGATCTTGAAGGTGATGTCGCGCAGCACCCAGCGCTCGGTCCCTGGGTAACGGAATCCCACATTCACGAACTCGACGGCGCCCTTGGGCTGTGCGATCTCCAGCGGCTGCTCGGAATCCAGGATCGATGGCTTCTGGTCCATGATCTCCTGGATACGGCTCATAGAAGCAGCGCCGCGTTCGAACAGGTTCACGACCCAACCGAGCGCGATCATGGGCCACATCAGGAGTAGGAGGTAGAAGCTGAAGGCGACGAAATCTCCCAGCGTGATGTGACCTGTCACGACATCGCGGCCGCCCACACCTAGCACGATCACGGCGGCGAGCCCGGTGAGGAACATGAGGGCGGGGTGGAAGAGGCCCCATACCTTCGCCAGCCGCATATTGCGGCTCAGATACCCCTTGTTCAGTTCGGCGAACTCACTCGACTGAGTATCCTCTCGCACGTACGCGCGCACGATCCGGGCACCCGACAGGTTCTGTTGGGCCATGGTGGACAGGCGACCAAACTGCGCTTGGATTTCCTCGAAGCGTCGATGGATCTCACGGCCGAAGTAGAGCACCGTCGGCGGCACGATGAGCATCGGCAACATCGCCCACAGCATCAGCCTGAAATCGATCCAAGCCATCATCGACAGCGCGATGACGGCCACGACAGCCGTGTTGAGCAAGTACATGATCGCGGGCCCGGCCACCATGCGGACCGCTAGGATGTCGTTAGTGGCCCGGCTCATGATCTCACCAGTGGGGACGCGATTGTAGAATTCAGGCGCCAGCCTTGAGAGGTGCGCGTAGAAGTCGTCGCGCAGATCGGCTTCGACGCGTCGGCTGACGCTGTTGAGGTACAACCGCATGCCGAAGCGACACGTGCCCGCGATCAGCGCGAGCGCGACGATCCCGACTGCGAACGAGAACAGCCCCAGCGCTCCGATGCCCGCGTCGAAGGAGTCGATGGCCAGCTTCAGCAGGTATGGCCACGATAACCCGAACAGGTTGGCCACCACTACCAGGGTGAGTCCCTTCGCGATCTTGGCCCGGTAGCGTCGGGCGTAAGGCCATAATGGCTTCAGGTCTTTCAACATCTCAGTACCCTAACGCGCGCCCACCCTCGCGGCGGGGATCGTGCGCACCTCGCAGGGTTCCGTCGGGCCAGCGGATGATCAGCTGGACGGAGCCGAAATAGCCAGCGTTGGGTGAGATCTCGTGGCCCATATCGGCCAACTGACCCACTACCAAACCATCGAACCCGTAGGTCTCGAACAAGATCTCGTCCGGCAATAATTGGTGATGTACCCGCGGGGCGTCCACCGCGGTCCGTACGTCCATCCCGTGATCGATTACATCTACGATGACCTGGCTGACGGCCGTGATGATCTTAGCGCCGCCGGGCGAACCCAACACCATAAGGAGGGCTCCCGCTGAGTCCACTACGATCGTCGGCGACATAGACGACAGAGGCCGCCGACCTGGGCCTACCAGATTCTTGTCGCTCTGTACCAGCTCGTATTGATTGGCGACTCCTTCCCGTACGGTGAAGTTGTCCATCTCATTGTTCAGCAGGAACCCTGCACCCCTCACGGTGATCCCCGATCCGTACGAAGAGTTAATCGTATACGAAACGGCGACCGCTGTCCCCTCCGAGTCCACGATCGAGTAATGTGTCGTATTGCTGCCCTCGTCCAGCAACGGGACGCGATTGTAGAGCTCCGAGGCTGAGGCGCGGCTGAGCGAGATGCTCGAGCGTAGTTCAACGGCGTGCGCGTCGCTGATCAGCTCATCGACCGGTATCTCCACGAAGTCCGGATCCCCCAAGTAGTAATTGCGGTCAGCAAATGCTCGACGTGCCGCCTCCACGAAGAGGTGAATCGACTCGGGTGAGTTGAAGCCGTACGACTCCACGTCGTATCCTTCGAGGATCTTAAGAATCTCCGCCAGTGCCACACCACCGGAAGATGGCGGAGCCATCGATATCACCTGGCGACTGCGGTACGTGAAGACAATGGGATCGCGCCATTTCGCCGTATAGCTGATCAGATCCTGATACGTAATCAACCCGCCGGCGCGTTGCATCTCCTGCACGATCTGTTCGGCGATACGCCCGGCGTAGAACGCGTCCTTTCCCTCGAACCCGATGATGCGGAGCGACTGGGCGAGCAACGGTTGACTGAAGGTCGATCCAAAGCGCGGCGGGTTGCCGCCCGGATAAAAGATCTGGGCCGTGGTCTCATACTGCTGCAGTCTAGCGGCGCGCTGCGTCAACCCATCGTGCAGCCGGGCCGAAACGGTGAACCCGTTCTGCGCGAGATCAACCGCTGGTTCGACTAGGTCCTTCCACGGCTGAGAGCCGTATACGCGATGCGCCTCCGCGAGACCCGCCACGGTACCCGGCACACCCACCGACAAGATGCCCTCGCGCGAGTCATCCGTGGGTAACCCGTCCATGCCGAGATAAACGTCGGGAGTAAGGCTCTGCGGGGCCATCTCGCGAAAATCCAGCGAAGCGATCTCACCGTCGGCCTTGCGGATCACCATGAAGCCGCCTCCGCCGATGTTCCCCGCTTCAGGAAGCACCACCGCCAGCGCGAAGCCCACGGCCACCGCGGCGTCGATGGCGTTGCCTCCGGCTTCGAGAACATCTATGCCCACCCGCGTCGCCCGGGAGTCCGAAGTCACGACCACACCGTTTTGGCCCGTGCCTATAGGCTCCCGGCCT
>CANPVX010000066.1 GCA_947581815.1 Candidatus Indicimonas acetifermentans
CCCACTTCCACATCGAGCACGGCGCCCGGGCGGCCGCGGGCCTCTTCTTCAACTTCAACGGCACGGCAGGGATGTGGAGAGCGAGTTGCCTGCGCGACGCCGGCGGCTGGCAGGCGGACACCCTGACCGAGGATCTGGATATTAGCTACCGGGCCCAGATGCGCGGCTGGCGCTTCGCCTATCTACCCGACGTCGTGGTGCCCGCCGAGCTCCCGCGGGGGATACGCGCCTTCAAGAGCCAGCAGGCCCGCTGGGCCCAGGGCGCGATCGAGACCGCCCGGAAGCTGCTCCCGGAGCTGCTGCGTGGTCCCTGGTCATGGCGCCAGAAGCTCGAGGCCACGGCTCACCTGACCAGCTACGCCCCCGAGCCGCTGACCCTCGCCCTCACGCTCCTGGTGTTCCCGGCGGTGGTCATCCGCTTCAAGCACGGTTGGTCGGGGCTCTTGTTCGCCGATCTGGCTTGTCTGGTCGCCGCCATCGGCCCCCTCAGCTGCTACTATGCGGAGACGTTCCGGGCGAACGGACGCAAACCGTGGCCCGCCGTCCTTCTCTACGTACCCCTCGTCCTCGCCCTCGGCGTAGGTCTTTCCGTGAACAACACCCGTGCGCTGATCGCCGGCGTCCTCACCCGCCCCCGCTCCCCCCGCCGCCGCTCGGAGTTCGTACGCACGCCCAAGCTCGGCGTCGCCCGTCGAGGTTATCGGGCTCGCTTCAACCAGTGGGGCGTCTTGGTGGAAGCCGCGCTGGCGGGTTACCTGGTCTTCGCCATCGTCTACTCGCTGGCGAACGGCCTCTATCCTTCGGTGCCTTTCCTGGCGCTGTTCCTCTGGGGTTTCATCTCAGTCGCTGCCGGATCGATTCGCGAACGCTCCGCCTGACTGGCCAGCTCGTCTCAGGGCGATCTCCGTAACACTCCGACGGCCGTCTGCAGCCAGGAGTCGCGCCAGGAGTCGATGGCGAGGGTGACGAGGAATGGACCCCAGATGATGGCCCTCAGCCACAGCGGCTCGGGCCAGACACCCTGGGTGCGGTAGGTCCCCAGCCCATAGTACGCCAGGAAGACCGATCCGCTCAGGTAGAGCCAGGCCCGGTTGGGTCGCAGCGCGATCAATGGCACCATCCAGAGCACGTACCAGGGATGGACCGTGGGTGAAAGCATCAGGATGGCGCCCGTCACCCAGAACGCGGTGCGCTCGAGCGGCCAATCGTTTCGCACCGAGGCCGCGACGATGAATAAAACGATCGCGGCCGCGACGGCCTTGGCGGCGGTGAGCGAACGCAGCGCCCATAGCAGTAGCTGGAATACGCCGGCGTTGAAGATCCAACGATCGACGAAGATGCCGAGCCCGGTGAACAGGCCTGAGCCCACGCTCACATAGGGGATGTACAGGGCTAGCGCCGCCAGCGTGAACGCGATGAGCACGCTCAGTGGCCGCTTCGAGACCCGGGCGGCCCCCGGTACCAGCGCGGCTGCGAAGTACTTGACGTCGGTCGACAAGGCCAGCGCCAGGCCGGTTGCGAGAGGCCGGTCGGGTTTCCGGGCGGCGAATCCGATCGCCGCCACCAGCGGCAGCACCCCCAGCAGATCGAGGTGCGCGTTCCAGGCCACTTCGATCACGACCAGCGGCGACCAGGCGTAGATCAGCCACGACTGGAGCCGCCGCTGCGCCGGCGTCAACTTGTAGATCAGCACCGCGATCGCCGCATCGCAGGCAAGCCACACCAGCTTGAGTCCGATCCACCCCGCATGTAGCGCCGCGACGGCGAGAAAGACGAGCTGTGCGAGTGGCGGATAGATCGTGGGAACGGTCGGGTTGTTGACCCGCGCTCGAAGCGCGTCGTCGATGCCGGCCAGCGCGGTGTCGGCGGGCGCGTAGCGGAAAGGATTGAGCTCCCCCCCTGCCCCCCGTCTCGTTTGCACCAGCCCATCCCAGAGGTAGCGATAATAATCGTCGGTGAGGAACGGCGGCTCGAGGACCAACGAGGCCCTGAACAAGAAGGCGAGACCGAGGGCGATGGCGAGCGCCGTCCGGCCGGAGAGGCCTTGCGCTACGCCGATGCTGGCCAGATAGAGAGTGAACGCGATGAGGATCAGAAGGATGGCGGGGAATGGCTGCTGGTGGTACCCATCCCAAAGCGCTAGCGTGAAATAGATGCCGGCCTGGCCCAGCCCCAGCGCGGCGAGGGCGAAGATGCGCCTTGAGGCGACCCCGGGCTGGGCGATCTGAATCGAACCCGCGGAGCTCACGTGTGATCGAAGGACTTTCGGTCGGCGCCATCATGCCGGCGCTCAACGAGTCGGATGTGATCGGCCCGACCCTCGCTACTATCCCTGCGGACATCATCGATACGGTCTGGGTCGGCGACAACGGATCGGTCGACGATACTGCCGCCGAGGCCAGGAGGCACGGCGCCCGCGTGGTGCGGGAGCCGCGTCGTGGGTACGGCGCCGCGTGCCAGGCGGTGCTGCGCGAGATGCGGCGGGCGGGAGCTCCAGACGTCGTCGTGTTCATCGATGCCGACGGCTCGCAGCCCGTCGATGAGCTGCATGCCATCCTCGGACCGATAGTCGACGGGCGCGCCGACCTCGTGATTGGATATCGCCGGTTCGAAGATGCGCCGCCTCACGTGTCCCTGGGGAATCGAGTCGCCTGCGCCATCCTCACGTCGCTGACCGGTCACTCCTTCCGCGATCTGGGTCCCTTCCGGGCCATCCGTTTCGATGCCATCCAGCGGCTCGCCCTCAACGATCTCGACTACGGCTGGAACGTCGAGATGCAGGCGCGCGCTGTGGCCGAAGGGCTACGCATCGTGCAGGTCCCGGTCTCGCATCGCAAGCGCTCCGCCGGCCGCTCCAAGATCTCCGGGTCGCTAAGCGGAACGCTGCAGGCGGGGTCGAAGATCCTCTGGACCTCGTTCCGCGAGGGCTGGCGAGCGCGTCGCTAGCTCCCTCGTTTCGGTACTCGGTATTCGGTACTCGGTATTCGGTACCCGGTATTCGAGGCCAGCCATGTCGCACTACGCGGGCCTTGTTCGCCTCACCCGAGGCGGATGTCAGCATTGCAAAGCGTCAGTCGTTTAGAGAATGACATGCTCTCTAATAATGACGAGCGAGGCGTGGCTCTACGCGCCTCTAGATCGAGGGATAGGATAATGGTAGTCAAGACCGGTTTCGCATATGCAGCGGCGTTCGCCGCCAGCGTCGCGCTCTTCAGCCTCGGCGGCGCATCTCCAGCCAGCGCGCAGGCCCATGCCCACGCCGAGGGTCGGAGCGAGGCGCCTCAAGAGGGCGCCCGGAAGTTACGTAATGGATTCTGGATCGGCTTCGGCTTCGGAGGCGGCTTGAGCTCGCAGGGCTCCGTCCTCTCCGACGGCCAGCGCGGAGGCGCCGCCTACTTCCGCTTGGGTGGCACCGTGAACCAGCACGTTCTGTTCGGGGGTGAGGCGCAGGTGTGGTGGCGCGAGACGTCGCCCGGAAGCGACCTCGAGCGCGTGAACGTTACCGCGACCGCGCTCGTCTATCCTAGCGTGACCCGAGGGCTCTTCTTCAAGGGCGGATTCGGCGTCGGTTCGGTGGAGCAGTTACCGGGTGCGAGCAGCACAGGCGTAGGCACCACCCTCGGCATCGGCTACGATTTCCGCCTCGGCAACAACTTCTACATCACACCCAACCTCGACTTCCTCGTGCAGTTCCTGGAGAACTCCACGCCGAGCTCGCTCCTCTTCACGCTGGGAGCGACCTGGCACTAGTTCGGTAGTCGGTGTTCGGTACGTGGTGTTCGGCGGTCGGTAACGAGCTGCTGCCATTCCTTCCGAGCTTCGGCGTTCGGCTCGATTTCTGAAGCCTTGACGGGCCCGCCGCCGGCGTGCTAGTTTTCTAGCACATAGCCAGACACCCATCCTCCTCGTCCCCATCTCCGGAGGGCTCCATGCAGAGGTCAGCGGCACTGTGCGCCTCGGTCGCCTTGGGCCTCAGCGCAGCCGCGCTCGGCCCGCAAGACGCGTCGATCGCGTTCGAGATCGTAGCGGAGTTCGACCGCATCGCGTCGGACTCGCTCTGGCCTGGCTTCCAGCCAGGCGCCGTACCGCTGGCCATCTACGACGGCGAGCTCACGTGGCTGTTCAGGCACCCGAGCCCACCCGAGCCCTTCCGCAGCTACGAAGCTGCAGAAGAGGATGTGTGGGTCATGGAAGGTCAGCACGAAGCCGTGCGCGCGAACAGTCACACCGAGATCGGCCGCGTCGAGACGGCCGCCCTGCTCGCCGACCCCTCTGATGGGCATAGCCCCGCCGCGCTCGGCGCGGTGCTCATCCACGAGAGCTTCCACGTCTACCAGGCCGATCATCATCCTGATTGGCACGGCAACGAGGTGGAGCTTTTTCTGTACCCGTTCGAGGCCGCGGATCCACTGGCACTCAGGCGGCTCGAGACCGAGGCGTTGAGACGCTCCCTCGCCGCGGCGGCTAGCGATGAGCAGCTATGCTGGGCGGCTCTCGCGATCGAGCTCAGGGTCGAGCGCTTCGGATTGATCCCGGAGGGCGCCGCGAGCTATGAGCGCGGCACCGAGCTCAACGAGGGTCTGGCCAACTATGTCGAGCTGGTCGCGGCAGGGCAGTCGTGGAGCTCGCTTTTTCCAGCGGGCGGGTTCGCGGCCGATGAGATTCGTGATCGGGCCTATACCTCCGGCACCAGCTTCGCGCTGAACCTCGACCGCCTGTACTCGGGCTGGAGGTTGAGTCTGGAGGATGAGACGCGACCGCTGGATGAGCTGCTCCGGCAAGCGGTGAACGAACGCTCGCCCGCCAGCTGTGAGTTCAGCGGGGCGGAGCGCCGCGAGGCGGCGGAACGCGCCGCGGCCGACGTGGCGCTGCTCGAGCGGGCGCGGCGGGAGAGCAGGAGTCGATTCCTTTCGCAGCCAGGCTGGAAGATCGTGGTCGTCGCTGGAGACGAGCCGCTATGGCCGCAAGCCTTCGACCCTCTAAACGTCCAGCGAGTCGGTGAGGGAGAGGTGCTGCACACGCGCTGGCTGAAGTTGGGAAACTCGCTGGGCGCGTTGGAGGTTCTGGATCGCACAGCGCTGACCGAAGCGGCGGGCGATCACCCGCTGTTCAACGGCGTACGCGAGATTGCTGTGGGCGGGATAGCCGGCGAGCCGGCGATCGAAGAGGCGGACGGGACGGTCATCGTCGATCTTGATGGCTTTCAGGCGGAGTTCCAGGGGGCGAGTGTAGAACGACTCGATCGTACGATAGTGGTCCGCCTGGGCGGGGGCGTGTGAGCGGTCGAGCGGGTCTATATTGTATAGGGAGTACTATTAGGCACTATATCTATATATAGACCGTCGATCACGACTCGTCGCATTCGAGTAGTCCAGCCATGACTGAAGAGTATCCGCCCATTGAGGGGCCGATCGAGGATAGAAGGAAGCCCCTCAAGGATTTGGACGCCGTCGAACGAGCGTATTTCCTCAAGGCGGCAACCTGGCTCGTTGCCCCTCTCCTCGTTTTCTCGGTTCTCGTCGTCTTCGGCAGTCTTGCCAAGGGGTTCTCGTTGCTCGCGAGCCTGTTCTTCGGGATCGCGACCGGTCTCGGCGGCGCGGCCTTCTCTTACGTGGTCGTATACAGAGGTGCCATCGGCGGTACGGCCGCGCTATTCGGCCGGCTGTACGGTGTCGGCAGTACCGGCACGCCGCGCCCGAAGACGTACTGGCGTGCGCAGGCGCTAGCGGTACGCGGTGCGCACGCGCGGGCGTTGGATTCGCTCGAGCTGGAAGCCCTCGATGACCCAGGCGACCCGGGACCCTGTCTTCGCGCCGCGGCTCTTTGCGCCGGTGAGCTCGACGACCTGGAGGCGGCAATCGAGTGGTACAGGCGCGCCAGGGGCGCCAAGCGGATCGACGCGCAGACCGACGCCTACGTGTTGACGCGGTTGGTCGAGCTCTACGAAACTGTGGGTGAGGGGGGTCGCGCCATCGTCGAGTTGAGGCGCCTGATAAACCAGCACCCGGAATCCGACTACGCGGAATACGCCCGGCGGCGCCTGGAGCAGCTGAGGGCGGAGCGGTTCGCCGCGCACAGCTCGGATGGCGGCGAGCCTGCCGAGGGCGAGCGATGAGCGCGGTCGATCTCACCAAGAAGAAATGCGTCCCTTGCCGGGGCGGGATCCCGCCTCTCGATCCGGAGGAGGCCCGGCAGCTGCTGGCCGCGACGCCGGGTTGGGAGATGTTCCATGGCGGTAAGCGGATCCGGCGCACCTATTCCTTCGCCGGCTTCCCAGCGGCGATCGAGTTCGTAGGCCGCATCGCCCAACTGGCCGAAGAAGAGGGGCACCACCCTGATTTCGAGATAACCGGCCGCGATGTGACGGTGGTGCTCTACACCCACGTGCTGGATGACCTGCACGAGAACGATTTCATCGTGGCGGCCAAGGTGAACGAGATCGGCGCCGGCCCCCGGTAGCATCCGCTCGGCCGTCGGGTATATTGGTGGCCTGCGGCGGACCGAATCACCGTCGCTGAACATACGCGCTCGACCACGCTTGGGCGGGGCTGCCCGGGTCTTTCGAGCGCTCGGAAACGATTGAGGAGAATGGGATGCCCTACGATCCGATGTTGGTCCAGCCCATGCGCGAGGAGATGACCTCCATGGGCTTCGACGAGCTGACTACGGGCGCGGAAGTGGACGAGTTCATGGCGGAAAGCGCGGGCACCAAGCTGCTCGTTGTGAACTCGGTTTGCGGTTGTGCTGCCGGCATGGCCCGGCCCGGTGTGCGACTGGCCCTGCAGCGGCTGGGTAAGCCCGATCGGCTCGGCACGGTATTCGCCGGGCAGGATCTGGAGGCCACTGAGCGGGCGCGGAGCTACTTCGCCGACTATCCACCCAGCAGCCCATCGATGGCGTTGTTCAAGGATGGCGAGCTGGTGCACTTCGTACCGCGACACCAGATAGAGGGTCGGGCGGCCGAGATGGTGGCCGAGGATCTGGCGGCTGCCCTGGAGGCTCACTGCGCGCCCGCGATCTGATGCGATGACGATCTTTCATGAGGACCGGCACGAGCTGCACGGGATCACCGTCGTGGTGGAGACCGTCGGCCCGCTGACCTATATCGGCCGGTGCCACGAGATCGATGACGAGAACGTCGTGCTGATCGATGTCGATGTGCACGAGGACGGGCCGGATGGGCGCTCCAAAGATGAGTTCATCCAGAAAGCAGCCCGGGTGGGCGTCTGGACGAAGCACAAGCGCCTCGTCGTCCCCGTCGCCGAGGTGACGAGCGTACGTCGCCTGGGCGAGATCGCGGTCGAGTAACGGGCGGAGGCGTACTCACTCGACCCGCTACTACCCGGCAGCCTAGCGAATGTAGAGCCCGACCAGCGAGTCTCCTGGTCGGGCGCTTTCGCCAATATGACGGCTATGAAGACGTTCTTCGTCGTTTCCGTTTCTCTCTCCTTGTTGGTGTCCCTCCCTGCCGACTTGATGCAGGCGGACCCGTTGATGATCACGCGGGCCATGACCGCTTCGACAATCGCGCAGATATACATAGAGGAGGACGCCGTCGCTATCGAGCTGGAGATCGGAGTCTCCGATCTACGCGGCTTCCGCAATCTGCTCCCGGACGCCATCTACGAGCGGCTTGGCTACGAGCCCGAGCCGATCGCTCGCCGGCTGCCGCGCTTCTTCCGCGAGGACCTGACGATACGCCCGGACGGCGGCCTTCCTGTACCGGGCCGAGTCGTGGATATGGCCGCGCGACCGCGCGTGCGACGCGACGAGATCACCGGCGAGCCGCTGCCGCTCGTCGATGGCGAGGGTGAGACCGTCATCTACGCTCGGCTCGTCTATCCGCTCGACCGCCGACCGGCTGTCCTCAACATCGCTCCGCCGCGCACGAAGGTGGGCGGCGCGGCCGCGAACATCGGGTTCGTCGTCTATCATCGAGACCTACCCGTGAACGATTTCCGTTATTTGGGTGTGGACGAGACTCTTAGGCTCGATTGGGACGATCCCTGGTACTCCGTCTTCGACAACCGCAATCTGCGGCGCCAGTACAACTCGCCGATCTCGGCCTACCTGTACATAGAACCGTACGAGGTGCGGAAAGAGATCGTGCTGAGGCCGAAAGATCTGCAACAGTGGGTGGATCTCGGGCTTGAAGGGAAAGAGTCCATCACCGTCGAGGAGCAGGAAGAAGTCAAGCGGAAGGTCGTAGAGTTCCTGGCGCAGCGGAACCCCGTGACCATCGATGGCCAGCCGGTCGAGGGGACGCTGGATAGAGCGCATTTCATATATAGGACTCTGAGGACCAGCGGCGTCATCGACCCGCCACGCGAGCTCGACCTCGTATCGGCGACTCTAGGCGTTATCTTCGTCTACCCCGTCGATGGGTTGCCGCAGGAGGCGACCATGAAGTGGGAACTGTTCGGTCCCCGCATCCAGCGCGTCCCCACCTCGGCCACCGACGAGGCCGGCCCGCTGCCCTTCTTCGTGACCCCCGATGACCCGGTCGTCAGATGGCAAAACTTTCTCAAGAACCCCACGCTGCCTGGGCTTGTGGAGGTTCAGACGCCGCCCCGCGGCAGCGGCATCCTCTTCACGCTTTCCGCTCTGATCGCCGGCGCCGGGCTACTCTGGTTGGCTTTGCGACATGGCAAGGCGGCGATTCGCGGTGAGCTGCCATCGAGAAAAGTCACGCTCGTCGCATCCGCCCTGGCGGTCGTTCTGGCTGTCGCCGTGCCCGCCGGCGTCAAATCGTCCCGCGTCTCGGATCGCGATGCCGAGGCGATCGTCGCCGCCCTGCTGAAGAATACCTACCGGGCCTTCGATTACCGGGACGAGAATCGCATCTACGATGCGTTGGAGAAGAGCGCCGCCGGCGAGCTGCTCACCGACATCTATCTCGAGACGCGTCGCAGCCTCGAGATCGAGAACCAGGGCGGCGCGCGGGCGAAGGTCAAGGAGGTCGAGGTCCTGAGCGCGGTGCACTCGCCGCTCGACGGCGAGCTCGGGTTCGTCACGCTCGCGACCTGGAACGTATCCGGGTCCGTGGGGCACTGGGGCCATATCCACCAGCGCACCAATCAGTACGAGGCGCGCTTCACCGTGCAAGCGATAGACGGCGTCTGGAAGATCACGGGGCTGGAGCTGCTCCAGGAGCAGCGCCTCTAATTCGGTATTCCGTACTCGGTACTCGGTACTCGGTGGGCGGCTAGCTTACCCCCACCTACCGAAAACCGAAAACTGAAAACCGAAAACCGAATACTGAATGATCCAGGTCAGCGATCTCGAGTTCCGCTATGGCGAGGGCGAGTTCCGGCTCCGCATCTCGGATCTGGCGGTTGAACGCGGCATGACGGCCGCCTTCATCGGCCCCAGCGGCTCCGGCAAGACGACCCTGCTCAACCTCATCGCCGGGATCATCGTTCCGCGCGTGGGTCGAATCGTCACCAACGATGTGGACGTCACCCGGCTCTCCGACGCCGAGCGCCGCAGCTTTCGCATCACCAAGATCGGCCTCGTCTTTCAGGAGTTCGAGCTGCTCGAGTACCTGAGCGTGCTCGACAACATCCTGCTGCCCTACCGCATCAACCCGTCGCTGCAACTGGAGAAGTCGGTGCGCGAGCGCGCCGAGGGGCTCGCCGAGCAGATGGGGATCGCCGACCAGCTGAGGCGCTACCCCAGCAAGCTCTCGCAGGGCGAGCGACAGCGGGCCGCCGTCTGCCGCGCGGTTCTACCGGAGCCGACGCTGCTCCTCGCGGACGAGCCGACAGGCAACCTCGATCCCGCCAACAAGGGACGCGTGCTCGACATCCTGTTCGATTACGTGGCGGAGAACGGCGCGACGCTGCTCACCGTCACGCACGATCACGATCTCCTCCCGCGCTTCCAGCGCGTCATCGACTTCAAGCAGTTCGGCGTCGTGGCGGGCGAGCGCGGCGGGGAGAAGCGAACGAAGGCAGCAGGAGGCGGTGGAGAGCGATGAAACGCACCCTCTACCTGGCCTGGCACTACCTCGCCTTCCATCGCCTGAAGACCGCGATCCTCGTGACCTCGATAACTCTGATCGTCTATTTGCCCGTTGGGCTCAAAGTCCTGGTGGACCAGAGCTCGCGCCAGCTCACCGCGCGGGCCCAGGCCACGCCGCTGATCGTGGGAGCCAAGGGGAGCCCCCTGGAGCTCACGCTCAACACGCTCTACTTCGCGGCCGATTACCCTGAGCCGCTGCGCTACGTGCAGGCGACGCGCGTGGATCGCACGGGACTCGCACTGGCCATCCCGATGTACGTGCGCTTCCACTCTCAAGGGTACCCGATCGTCGGCACCAGCTTCGACTACTTCGAGTACCGCGGCCTGCGAGTGGAGTCGGGGAGACAGCTGGCCATGCTGGGGGAGTGCGTGCTGGGCTCGCGCGTGGCCGCGGCCATCGGAGCGGAACCGGGAGACTATGTCATCTCTTCGCCCGAGAGCGTCTTCGATCTGGCCGGCGTCTATCCGCTCAGGATGCGCGTCGCCGGCGTCCTCGAATTCTCGGACAGCCCCGACGATGACGCGATCTTCGTCGATATCAAGACGGCTTGGATCATCGAGGGACTCGGGCACGGGCATCAGGACCTGACACGGCCCGAGGCGGCGAGCGCGGTGCTGTCGCGTGAAGAGAATCGCGTGGTTGCGAACGCTTCGGTCGTTCAGTACAACGAGATCAGCGAGGAGAACATCGAGAGCTTCCACTTCCATGGCGACGTATCGGACTATCCCATCACAGCGGTCGTTGCCGTGCCGCTGGATCAGAAGTCCTCTGCGCTGCTCCAGGGACGCTACCAGGCGAGCGACGATCTCGCCCAGATCGTCAGGCCGGTGACCGTGATGGATGAGTTGCTCGGCACGATCCTGACGGTGCAAAGCTTCATCACCGCCGGGGCGGTCATCGTGGGGCTGGCGACGCTGGCGACGATGGCGCTGGTCTTCATGCTCTCCTTGCGGCTGAGACGCCGTGAACGCGAGACGCTGTTCAAGATCGGCGGCTCGCGCCTGAGCGTGGGATCGGTCATGGCCTCCGAGATCGTCGTGGTGTTGTTCACGGGGGTCATACTGGCCGGAGTGCTGACCGCCTTGACCAGCCAGTTCGGCTCCGCCGCGATCCGCGCCCTGGTCAGGATGTGAGGGGGGAGGAGGGGTCATGACGCGATCGTTGCTCGACAAGAAGTCGGTTGGCCTGCCGGGAGACGAGTAGTGAGAGCGCGCCTCCTAGCGAGCGATCTGGTAGCGCTCGCGGTCGTGCTGCTGAGCGCCGGATGCGACGCCGCTGGACGGGCGGATGAGGCCGGCGAGGCGGGCGCCGCCTCGAGTGGCGACTCGAAGCTACGCGTGTACGTCGTCAACTATCCGCTTCAGTACTTTGCCCAGCGCATCGGAGGCGATCTCGTAGAGGTCGAGTTCCCCGCGCCTGCCGATATCGACCCCGCCTTCTGGGCGCCCACTGCGGAAGCGATATCCGCCTTCCAGAGCGCCGACCTGATCCTATTGAATGGCGCGGGTTACGCCCGTTGGGTCGATCGGGTGACGTTGCCGACGTCGAAGCTGGTGAACACCTCCGACGGTTTCTCCGGCGACTACATCTACGTAGAGAGCGCCGTGAGCCATACGCACGGCCCGGCGGGCGAGCACAGCCACGGCGAGCTCGCGTTCACGACGTGGCTCGACCCGACGCTGGCCCTGGAGCAGGCCCGGGCGGTAAAGGATGCGTTCGCCGCCGCGCGGCCCCAGGGCGCGTCGATGTTCAGCGCGGGCTTCGAATCTCTGGAGCGCGACCTGAGCGACCTCGACCAGGCGCTCGTCCACCTTACCGCGCGATCCGAGCCGCCGCTCGTCGCCTCGCACCCGGTCTACCAGTACTTGGCCCGGCGCTACGAGCTCGATCTCGTGAGCGTTCACTTCGAGCCCGACGAGTACCCGGACGAGGGGGCCTGGGAGCGGCTGGAGCGGATCCTGGAGGAGCACCGGGCGAGGTGGATGATCTGGGAGGCTGAGCCTATGGAGCGGACCAGGGCGCGGCTCGGCGAGCTCGGTGTGATGAGCGTGGTCTTCGACCCTGCGGGCAACGTGCCGGCAAAGGGGGGAGAGGGGGGAGAGGGGGGGGATTTTCTGGGGGTGATGCGGGCGAACGTGGGGAATCTGGAGGAGGCGTTCGGGGGCGGGGGCGGGTAGCCACCACTCCCATGCTGGGAGCGGCCGGCGTAACCGCGCCCGGTCGTCGGGTCCCGGTCGTCGGATGTGGCCGCCGTCTACCGCTTGCAAGGAGGGAGGAAAGCCCGGCGACCGGAATGATAACCTAGCCTTGGGCGTTAACGGACCCCACCGAATACCGAATACCGAATACCGAAACCCGGGGATAGCCGTTGTGCGCTTTCGGAGCTAGGTTGTTCGGCCGTTCAGGTCCTGTCTTAGACTCTCGTATGACACATCAGTCCTTTATGTTCTGA
>CANPVX010000067.1 GCA_947581815.1 Candidatus Indicimonas acetifermentans
GTTCGTGTACCCCACGATGGCGGCGATGTCCTGGATGCCGCCGTTGACCTGGAGGATCGTCGTCAGATTTCGTCGACCGAGAATATCGCTCCAGAAGAGAGCGGTGCCGCCGCCCACGAAGGTGCCAAAGCGGTCGCTTCCCACAGCGAGCTGAGGCGGAGCGATGTAGTCGAGTGAGAGTCCGGCCTTGTAGCTTGCCTCTTCGAAATCATCGCTGGATGGCGGCAGTCCCAGCGTCGGATTGTCGAGCAACGCCATGACGTCACCGACCGGTCGATCTGCGGGGGGCAGCACGCCCGACGAGACCCGGGCCAAAGCCGCGTCCAGCGGCTCGCCTCTCTTGAACTCCGGATCTTCGATCTTCCACAGAGTGTAAGTGTCGGCATGGTAGGCGCTGTAGACCATACGGTCGTCCGGCCCAGCGACCGTCAGTGCCGGGCTCAGGTAAGTGATGCCGGACACACCCACGAGCAGATTCGTCACCTGGAACATCCGGCCCGACTCGACCTCGACGCGATAGACGTTCGAGATGCCGTTGGCGTCAGAGAGGAAGTACAGGCTCGACCCGTCGTGGGACCATTGCGGATTGATGTGCTTGCCCTCGGAGAACCCCCGTATCGGCTCTATCTGGCTGGTCTCGGGATCGATTAAGGCCAGCCGCATGTTTCCGATCGCCAGATCCGATAGATCGGTCGAGAAACGATCCGTTACAAAGGCGATCTTCTTGCCGTCCGGCGACCAAGCAGGCTGTAGGGCAGCGTAGGCGTCATTCGTCATCTGCTCTACAATTCCGGTCTCGACATCGAGCATGAACAGATCAGATAGCCCGCCGCGGATCGCCGAGAAGACGATCCTCCGTCCATCTGGCGACCAAGACGGATTGAATATCTCGCCCACCTCGCGGACTTTGTAGTCGCGGTCCCGTTTTCCTCTCTCCACGTCGATGATCGTTATGATGGCAGTCCCTTTGGTGACCGCTCCGAAAGCGAACTCGCGACCATCGGGATGCCAGGTACCCGAAGATTTGATGTACTGCAGACTCTCGAAGTGAGGATCGACCGCTGTCTTCAGTATCTTCCGGGTTATCTCGCCAGTCTCAGCGTCCGCCAGGAATAGCTCGATAGCGAACAGATCCTTCTCAGACAGGAACGCGACTTGCTTGCCGTCTGGACTGAGAACGGGCGCTATGTTCAGCCGGCCGCCACTCCCTTTGCAGCAAGTCACGAGCGCCGGACCGTAATCTTCCGGCTTCTTAGTGGTCTCAGCGATCTCGAGATACGCCGCTTCGTTCGCACGACGCCACTGAATGGCGAGCGAGTCGACCGGTATGGCGAGAACCTGCTCGAGCGCATAGTACGGATCGACCACTCGGCCTGCCTGCTTCAGGATCTCGCCGATGGCCTGGTCGCCCCAGCGGCCGGCGACGTACGCCCAGAACGCCTGGCCGTAACGATACGGGAAGTACTTCCTGGGGTCGTTCAGCTGAACGAGGTTGGGAAACTGCTCGCGCTGCGCCGCGTCGCGCATCCACATGACCGTGTGCGGGTCCACGGGGCCGAGCGACAGATACTCCGCCATCCCCTCGACGAACCATAGCGGAAGCGCCAGCGCCGTCGGGAATGACCCTCCAATGGCGGACGACGAATGGGTCGTAATGTCGAACTGGAAGGCGTGAACCAATTCGTGCCCGATGACATGGTCGGTGTCCTCCAGCGGCCCGGCGAAGGGTAGCACGATCCTCCGCTTCAACGCCTCGGTCACGCCGCCTGTGGACTCGTCGAACTGACCTCCCACCGCCGTCGTCTGCTCAAAATCGGGGTGACTCGCGTACATGATCAGCGGCTGCGGCTCATCGAACTCATGGTCGAGCAGCCGAGAGAGACGCTCGTACCAGCGCTCTGCCATTCTGGCCGCGATCTTTATCGCCTCTTCCTCGGCGGGATAGTAGTAGATGTCGAAGTGCTCGGTCTTCAGAACCTTGAACTTGAAGGAGTTGTATTGGACCTGGTTGCGGCCGAAATACTGCGCGTCTGCGGTTGCCGCAAACGGTCCGAGGGCGACGACGAGCGTAGCGAGTAGAGCTATTGTGTAGGATCGGTAACGAATTAACCCCATGTGTTCCTCCTCAACGACGCACACTGCGCGGTCCGTGTCTCCTGTGAGGTGGCCCAAAGGGCGACGCGGGTTGAGCCCGGCGCCCTCTCTCGCGACCTCAGCAGCCGCTCGCGCCTGGGCCGCGTTCCCCCCAGTCGGAACAGCCCGTCCGCCGCCCGACACGAAGCAACAGCCCCCGAATGAAGGCGGGGGCGGCCCTGGCAACGGCGCTGTTAAGACGTGCGTTCCGTAAGATAGTCTCCCTCGGCGGCCTACGGAAGCGACGACCGCGGCCCGAGAATCGAGATGCTCGGAGGCCTCGAAGACCCTGCCCGTCCGCGAGTGCTGACTGCATCTTGAAACGCCCAAGCCTATGCCTATGTTCCACCGCACAGGACCGTTCAGCCGATGATGCGCGACGTGGCAGACCCGCGGCTCGCCCCGCCGCACAGCAGACGGTCGCAGCCGCCAAAACCGACATCCTACCCCTTTCCATGAGCCAGAAGCTCTTTCGTCACCGCCGATCCCGCCATCAGACCGCGTACCCGCAACTGGCCGACTCGAGCCTCAGCCTCGCTCAGGCACTCACACTCAAACCCTTCATTCTCCGCTTCGCCTGGGCCGCAGGCTACTTCATCGCCGTTTTCTTGATCGGGACCGCCGGCTATGTGGCGATCGAGGGCTGGGGCTGGTTCGAGGCGCTCTACATGTCGGTGACGACAGTGACGTCCGTAGGTTTCATGGAGGTGCATCCGCTCTCGGTCGCGGGGCGATACTTTACCATAGTCCTCGTAACGCTCGGAGTGACCGGCCTCGGAATATGGTGGGCTCTAACCACGGCCTTGATCGTGGAGCTCGATCTCGGCGGTGTGATGCGGAGGCGTCGTAAGATGAAACAGTTGGCCAGTTTGGCGGATCATTTCGTAGTCTGTGGCGCGGGTCGGGTGGGGCTGGTCGTCGTTGACGAGATGATCAAAGCCGGCGTGCAGGTCATCGTCATCGAGCGCGATTCAGAGCACGTGGTACAGCTCGTACAGCAGTTCCCCGACCTGCTGGTCCTGGAAGGCGACGCCACACGAGAGCAGGTGTTGAAGCAGGCCGGCGTCGCCGTCGCCCGGGGACTTGCGGCTTGTCTCGCCGACGATGGGGAAAACCTGCTCGTGTGTTTGACAGCGCGCGACTTGAATCCGAGCCTCGCCACAGTGGCCCGTGCCTACAACGAGGAGTCGATGGATAAGCTGAGGCGTGCCGGCGCGAACCACGTCATCTCGCCAACGATCACCGGCGGGATCCGAATGGCGTCCAGCCTCATTCGGCCTAACGTGGTCAGCTTCTTGGACTCAGCCACGCTGGGAGCCGATATCGACCTCAGGCTCGAGGAGGCCCAGATCCCCGAGGGCTCTCATCTCTCTGGCCGCTCGTTAGCCGATGCCAGGATTTCCCAGCGAACGGGCCTGATCGTTCTCGCCTTGAAAAGCAAGAGGCATGCGGGGCGGCAGGTTTTCAACCCCGGTCCTGACACGCGCCTCTCGGCCGGCGACGTGATGATCGTGCTCGGACACGAAGAACAGGTTCAGCAGCTGCGGGAGTATGCTCGCGGTGGAGATGCAAAGTAGACGGTCGCTCGCCCGAGCTCGCCGCTGACGACGAAGCCTCCGCTACGTCAAGCGAGCGTTGCCCTGCAGCAGCTCAGAGCACAGCCTCGGGACCCAGTTCTCAGGGGATCTCCGCCGTCACGCGGATCGGGTTGGTGAAGATCCATGGGCGTCTGTTCCACAACAGCGGGCCGACTCTAAGCGAGTATCGATAGACCTCGAGCCGATAAACGCCGGGCCCCAACAGCGGAACGCTCAGCCGATCGCCCCTGACCCACTGGAGAGTGGCGCCGTCACGGACGATTCTGTAGAGGAGGCGGCCGGGCTCCCGCTCCGCGAACCCGGCTACGAGCACCAAACCTGGGCTGAATGCTACTTCACCCCCGATCGACACAAACGCTCCCGCCACCCCCGCCGCCCTCGCCGCCCTCGCCGCGGCGTCGGCGCTCGCGGCGGCGAAGGTGAAACCCCGTGCGCCCTCCGGCCCGAAGAACGAGATGTAGACCCGCCCCGCCGCCAGGGTTTCTACGACCGCCTCGCGGGCGGACTCGGCATCGCTCGGCAGCGGCGCGGAGAGGATGAAGTGATTGGCCATCGCTCGGAAGAAGGGCGTGTAGCCGGGGACGAGCCCGCCACCGATGCGCCACTTGGGATGAACGTCGAGCCCCCCCACCGCGGTGATTCGCCCTCGAGAATAGACAGAATCGAAGGCGGCCACCGCCGGCTGATCGAATCCGGCCCGGTGCAAGCGAGCCAGGCTATGGTGGGCGCGGCCCAGCGGGGCGCTGCTGGCGAGCGCCAGGAGGTGATAGACGAGCCATGGGTCGGACAGACGAGCTCTGGCGATGTCTGCGAAGTCGAAGACCTCCCAGCCGACGATCCCCTGCGTGTCGGTTGGACGCCAACTGTCGCGCTTTCTCGGACTCCGCGAGTGGGCGACGATGGCCGTCGCCCGATCGCGCTGAAGCTTCAGGGCGAAGCTCTCGAGGCCGCCATCCCAAGCGACGATGGCCGTATCCAAACCGAACACGAGGACTCGCCCAACGTCCGAACCAAGGGACACTTCCTGACCTGGTACCAGCAACACCGCCTCCTTGAAGACCGCTTGCTCGCTCCAGAGATCGGAGGGCGCATCGGAGGAGCGGTGATCGGTGGTTAGCACAGCATCTAGCTGAGCGGCGCGGGCCGCGCTCACGACTTCGCTTGCGTCACCGAGTGCGTCATGCGAGCGCTCTGTGTGGACGGCGACCGCAACCGCCACCTGGTAGGGCGAGATCGGGAGCGACTCCAACTCCACAGCGATCACAGTAGGTTGTGATGGGACCCAGTCCAGGCGAGCGGAAACGTAGCCGGCGGCGAGATAGAGTACGCCCAACGCCAGGCTAGCACGGGCGAGAGTTCGAAGCCGGCCTCTTCTCAAGAGCGCGCTTGGCTATCCCGGGGCGTGCACGGTCACACGTCCAGATTCTTGACGTAGCGCGCGTTCTGCTCGATAAAGATGCGGCGCGGCTCGACCTCGTCGCCCATCAAGATGTTGAACAAGCGATCGGCCTCGAAGTCATCATCCATCGTGACACGGAGGATGGTTCGACGCTCCGGATCCATGGTCGTCTTCCAAAGCTGATCCGGGTTCATCTCCCCCAAGCCCTTGTATCGCTGCAGGTCGGGTTTGCCACTCTTGCCATCGAGGCGCTTCAAGATCGAATCGCGCTCTTCGTCGTTGTAGGCGTAGAACTCCTCTTTGCCCCTGCGGACGCGGTAGAGCGGTGGCTGAGCTATATAGATGTACCCTACTTCGATCAGTTCGCGCATATGCCTGAAGAAGAAGGTGAGGAGCAGCGTTCGAATGTGCGCACCGTCGACATCCGCATCGGTCATAATGATGATCCGATGATACCGGGCGTTATCGACCTTGAACTCATCCTCGCCGATCCCCGTCCCAACCGCCGTTATGATCGTCCTGATCTCTTCGTTCGAGAGAACCTTCTCGAGGCGCGCCTTCTCCACGTTCAAGATCTTGCCGCGCAGGGGAAGCACCGCCTGGAAGCTCCTGTCGCGCCCTTGTTTTGCAGAACCCCCCGCCGAGTCACCCTCTACGAGGTAGAGCTCGCACCTGCTGGGATCCCGAATAGAACAGTCCGCGAGCTTACCCGGCAGGATCGACCCTTCCAGAGCTGACTTGCGGCGGGTCAGGTCGCGCGCTTGGCGCGCCGCTTCGCGAGCGCGCGACGCCTGGAGTATTTTCTCGACGATCTGGCGTGCCGCCGCTGGATTTTCAGCGAGGAAGTTGGATAGGCCTTCGTTCACCACCGACTCGACAGCGCCACGCACCTCGCTGTTTCCGAGCTTGGTCTTTGTTTGCCCTTCGAACTGCGGTTCCATGACGCGAACCGAGAGAACCGCCACGAGACCCTCTCTAACATCTTCACCGGTCAGTGCGATGTTCGTTTTCTTGGAGCCGGCGCTCCGCCGGGCGTAATCGTTCAGCGTTCGCGTCAGTGCCGACTTGAACCCTGTGAGGTGCGTGCCGCCTTCATGAGTGTTGATGTTGTTGACGAACGTGAATGTGTTCTCGCTATACCCCTCATCGTATTGAATCGCCAACTCTATCTCGCACTCGGGCCGCTTAGCCTCTACGTAGATGACCTCGCTGTGAAGCGCTTTGCGTTTCCCACGGACATACGTAACGAACTCCTTGATGCCACCCTCGTAGTTGAACTTTATCGTCTCCCCGCCCTCGCGCTCATCCGACAGCGTTATCGTCACGCCGCGATTCAGAAATGCTAGCTCCCTGAGGCGCGTCGTCACGGTATCGACGTTCAACTCGAGCTCGGTGAAAATCTCGGGGTCGGGGCTGAATGAGACCGTCGTCCCCCTCTTCTTCGTTCGGCCAACTGTCTTCAGCTCGCTTACCTTTAGCCCGCGGCTGAATCTCTGCCGCCAGATCTTTCCATCTCTATGGATCTCGACGTCGAGCCGCTCGGAAAGCGCGTTGACGACCGAAACGCCAACCCCGTGGAGCCCGCCGGAGACCTTGTACGATTCCTTGTCGAACTTTCCACCAGCGTGCAGGGTGAGCATAGCCACCTCGACGCCCGGTACTTTCTCCGTAGGATGGATATCGACGGGAATACCGCGGCCGTTGTCGGTTACCGTCACGGAATTGTCCGCGTGAACGACCACGTCGATCTGATCGCAGTACCCCGACATCGCCTCATCGATGGCGTTGTCCACGACCTCGTACACCAGGTGATGAAGGCCTCGAGCGGAGGTCGACCCGATATACATTCCCGGCCGCTTCCGTACGGCTTCTAGCCCCTTGAGGACCTGAATCTTCTTGGCAGTGTAGCCGTCGCTCGACTTTGCGCGCTTAGCCTTCGTCTTCGCTCCCGCTCGCGCGCTCGGCGACTTCTTCTTGGTCGCCTTCCGCGTTGGGGCCTTGGTCGAAGCTCTCTTCTTCTTACCAGAACCAGATCGCTTTGGCATCGCTATTCCTCTTCAAGATTAAGCACTGGCGGCCTCAGCTGCCGACGCCCCGTTTCGGACCGTGCTCAGCCAATCGAAAAACAATTCTTTGGAACTTTCCGCAGCTGCGCCTCGCGTTAAGGTTCGCCAGAATCCGCCGCTCCAACATCCGTAGCTCCATCAGCCAGGCCGATGATCGCACTTCGACGAAAAGCGCCTCCCGGTCGAATCCGACGGGCTCGGAAACGCGCGCGATCTCGGCACCGACCAACTCTGCCCAGTCGGGGAACACAGCAGCCCGCTCCACGCCTTCGAGCAAGCCCCTCGAGCGCAACATCTCCTTCACCAGACCTCCGATGCGCTCAGGTCCTGCGCTTCCCCGTCCGCTCATATCCGGTTGACCCTCCCGCGTTCGATCCGATACTCCGATAGCCGGCCGCCCATCAGCGCGTAGTCATCGGGTTTAGGGGATGTAACGATGACCTGCCCCCATTCCTGCGAAGATAGCATCTCGAACATCCGGGTCGCCCGTTGGGGATCGAGTTCGGCGAAGACATCATCCAGCATCACTATGGGTCGTCGCCCCCGCGACTCTCTCCACGTTTCCGCTTCGACCATCCGCAACGCGATGGCCGCGGTGCGTTGCTGGCCCGCCGAGCCGAATGCCCGCAGACTGAGCTGATCACGGCGGCCCAGCAGCCCGAGGCGTAAATCGTCCCTATGCGGCCCGACGACCGTCACCCCCCGCCGACGCTCTCGTTCGCGGAGGCGGTCCAGCTGCTCGCGAAAAGCGCTTTCCCACTCCTCTCGCGTAAGCTTCGAGCCGTCAGCCTGTTCACCGTTTATCATCGAAACCGAAGGTGCGTACTCCATCGCCGCTTCCTCGCCGCCCGAGATAGCCTCGCAGTGTCTGCTGAAGCGCGGTCGCGCGTCGCTGATCCATCGAGCCCGCGCCTGCATGATCCGGCTGCCGACGGCGACGAGCCCATCGTTCCAAGCGGCGAGGCTCGAAGCGTCTCCGCGCTCCCGTAAGAGCTCGTTGCGCTGGGTGAGGATCTGGCGGTAGCGCTGCAGATCGGCGAGGTAACTTGGCTCGACGAGAGAGAGGGCGATGTCAAGGAAGCGTCGCCTTGCACCCGGGCCGCCCGCGACCATCTCCACATCGCTCGCTGTGAATATGATCGCTCCGATGCGGCCGATGCCTTCGGCCATGCGGGCGGCCTCACCGCCGTTGATCGTGACTTTCTTTCGACGACCGTCGCGGACATAACCCGCCGCAACCTCCACCGCTTCACCGCCCTCGCCATCATCGACGCAGGCGACGTGCGCCTCGACGCGGAAATATTCGGCTCCGAAATTGACCAGCTGATCGTCGCGCGCGCCCCGGAACGAGCGGAAAATCTCGAGATAATAGATGGCCTCGAGAAGGTTGGTTTTTCCCTGACCGTTGGCTCCGATCAGGGCCGCTCCTTCCTGCGGCAACTCTATGACTTCGTTCTCGAAATTCCGGAAATTCCGGAGACTAATCCGAGCAAGAAACACCGGGCAATTCGCAGTAGTTACGCGCCTTTTCTCAAATCTAGCAGGGGTGGCGCGAGTCGTCAATTTCGCGGGTTTTGGCCTCCATCGGCACTTCTAGAGACCCAGATCCACCGGTACTGGCTTTCCCTCCGAGTAATCGTAGAAACCGCGTCCCGACTTCCTCCCGTGGTACCCCGCGCTGGTCATTCGCCTCAGCAGAGGGGGCGGCGCGTAACGGGATTCGCGGTACTCGTCGAACATGATTTCGGCAACCTTGAGCAGTGTATCTAGGCCGACGAAGTCTCCGAGGATGAATGGGCCCATGGGGTGCCCACAGCCCAGCTGCATCGCCTTGTCGATGTCCGTCATGCTGCCGACGCCCGACGCGAGCGCTCGGATCGCGTCGAGCATGTAAGGAACCAAGAGGCGGTTGACTATGAAGCCAGAGTTGTCCTTGCAGGCGACGGGCTCCTTTCCGACCGACCGCGCGAACCCCACCGCGCTCTCGAAGGTGGCATCCGAAGTCACGATAGTACGCACGACCTCCACCAGAGTCATCACCGGTACGGGGTTGAAGAAGTGAATGCCCACCACGCGATCCGGTCGCGAGGTCGCAGTGGCCATGTCGATGATCGTGAGGCTGGAGGTGTTAGACGCGAAGATGGTCCGCTCCGGGCAGATCTCATCGAGCTCGCTCAACATTTCCCGCTTGACTGCTAGATCCTCAACGACCGCTTCGATGACGATGTCGACATCCTTCATGTCCGCCAGCTTAGTCGTGAGCGTTATCCGTCCCAGAATCGCATCCCGATCCCCGGTGCTGAGCTTCCCTTTCTCTACCGCCCGCCCCAGGCTCTTCTCGATCGCTGCTCGCCCCCGCTCGACCAGTTCGTCCGACACCTCTCGGACGATGGTCGTGTACCCGGCCTTAGCGCAGACTTCCGCGATCCCGCTGCCCATCAGACCGCAGCCCAAGACCCCAACCCTCTGGATTTGTGTCATCACCCCTCCCTACTCTGTGCTTCTCGCGATGCCGTTGTCTGTTCGTCGATATGATTTGGGAACACCGCTAAGAGGGCTCCCTCACTTGAGAATATTCCTCCACGACGGCCGCGGCGGTTCCAGAGGCTCGCTGTGCTCGAGACGATCGAGAGTCCCGTCCATGACAAGGCGCATCTTGTCGACAGCGCTTCTATAACCTAGCCGCGCCACCGAGACGGAACCACCGAGTAATGCCAAGCCTCCAAGTCCGGCCAAAGCAACGTCCGCTACGAACGCCGCGCCCGCTGCAGCAGCAGCCAACAAGGCGCCGAACCCGATCCCTCCCCAGAACCACCCAGCCCGCTCTCCGTGAAGATCCGCAGTCAACGTCACGTAGCTCTCATCCTCACCCACGGGCAACACCTGAACCTCGACGGCCCGCCCTCGCCTGGCGAGCTCGTAGCCGCGGCCGGATAGATCAAGCGAGCGCGCCAGCGATGCCACCACGCCTGCTTCCGGCTCCCACAGCGAGCCCCAATTCGTGCGCCTGACAAGCTTGAGGCTCTCATGCTCCTTGAAATGAGATTCCAGTCTCTCGAGCACCGACTCCGTCGACCCCGGAACCCGGCGCCCTGCCTTCACAAGTCCCTGGCCGCACAGCCGCGAAGCCCAGCCTCGCTCGGCGAGAAAAGCGCCCCCCGCAGCATCAGCGTAGTGCTCAGCCAAAGCGCGGCGCACGTTCTCCTCCGAGAGTCCGACCTCACCTGCGATCCGCAACACATCCTCTTCGCTGATCTCGGGCACATCGCTCCCGCCTTGTGCTTCCAGCTCGGCGGCACGGCGAATGACCACCTCCATGTCGTGGCGGCTGAGCTGGCGTCCGGCCGGTGTTTCGTTCATCGCCCGCTGCATTTCAGGGAGAGTTCCCCCTCCTTAAGTGTCATCACTCGAGCGCCTCGATGACCACCGCCATCCCCTGGCCTCCGCCGATGCAGGCGCTTCCCAGCCCCAGCTTCAATCCGCGCATACGCAAGGCATGGATCAAGTGCCCGGTGATCCGCGCACCCGTAGCCGCCAATGGGTGGGTGATGGCTATGGCACCACCGTGGACGTTCACTCTGTCCCGATCCAGGCCTAGCTCCTTCTCGACCGCGAGGTACTGGGGCGCGAAGGCCTCGTTCACCTCGATCAGGTCCATGTCCTCCAGACCGAGCCCGGCACGTTCCAGCGCCAGGCGGCTGGCGGGCACGGGCCCAATCCCCATGATCTCCGGCGGCACGCCGGCGACCCCCCATGAAACGAGGCGTGCCAGCGGCTTGATGTTCTTCCGCTCGGCGAACTCGGCCGATGCGATCACGAGGGCGGCAGCCCCGTCGCCTATCCCGCTCGCGTTCCCGGCGGTCACCGTTCCATCCTTCTTGAAATACGCCGGAAGCTTGGACAAGCCCTCGAGCGTTGTCTCGGGCCGCATATGCTCATCGCGGTCGAAGGTCTTCTCACCCTTGCGCGCTCGTATCGTGATCGGCACGGACTCCGCTTCGAATACGCCGCTATCCCATGCTTCTTTGGCGGTGCGCTGGCTGCGCTCGGCGTACACGTCCGCATCTTCCCGACTGATGTCGTGCACCTCGGCGAGGTTCTCGGCGGTCTCCGCCATCTTGAAACCGCAATACGTATCGGTCAGGGCGGCCCAGAGAAGATCCTGAAGCTCGGGCCCCGGTCCGAGACGCAGGCCCCAGCGCGCCCCCCAGACGACGTGTGGCGCCTGGCTCATCGATTCGGTGCCGCCCACGAGGCAGGCCTCCGATTCGGCGAGCAGTATCTGCCGCGCGCCCTCCACGATCGCCTCGAATCCGGACCCGCAGAGCCGATTGAGCGTCAGCGCTGGAGTCTCGACGGGAAGGCCCGCCTTGAGCGCTATGTGCCGGGCGAGATATATGGCGTCCGGAGACGTCTGAAGAGCATTGCCGAATACTGCGTGGTCGATCTCGCTCGGCTCCAGGTCCACATCCTCGAGCGCTGCCCGAGCGGCTAGCACGCCCAGATCGATGGCGCTGTGGTCTTTCAGCGACCCGCCGAATGTGCCGAAGGGCGTACGCCTCGCGGCCAGAAAGACGACGTCACGATCGGAGTTGAATATCCCCATGAAGACACCCCCCGGACTTATATGGCGAGCGAGCGGGGCCGCGCTGGAAGCGTGGCCGCCGGGCCCGACGCGGCCGGCTCCCGCGAGCGATCCCAGGCCCCGATCGCGCTCTTGGTAAACCCGAAACCTCTCAAATTATCCGCAGAAGGGTCCTACCGCGACTGCTAAGCGGAGAGGCTCGCCGCAAGGGCCTGGGAGCTGCGTTCTGTTATGGCGGAGATAATCATGCCCCGGCAGGCGGAACCGATTCGGGTCGAGGAAGCCCTGAACCGAGACCAGCGCCGGCGGGGCCGGGTGGGGCCGGGTGGGTCCGTAGCCTCGGGCGAGCTAGATGCTACTCGCTGTGGCCAAGTGTGTATACGTACGCGCCCACCGCACGCACCTGGTCGTCGGTGATGCTGCTCCCACCCCGGGGCGACATGGGTGTGCCGGTGGTCGACGCCTCGGCGGAAACCCCATCGGTGATGAGAGTCACCATCGATTCATACGAGCCGTCGATATGGACCCACTCCCCATCCGTCAGATCGGCTCCGAGCCCCGGCATCCCCTTGCC
>CANPVX010000068.1 GCA_947581815.1 Candidatus Indicimonas acetifermentans
CTCGCCCGCGAGTCGATCGGCGCCCGCCACCCGCTCAGGAGCGGCGGTGCATCAGCTCCTGAATGAGGCCTATCAGGGCAGCGTCGCCGGCGGCCAGCTTCATTAGCGAATCGAGCACCGCCCGGGCTTCATCTCTCTTGCCCAACACATCGTAACAGGTCGCGAGCGCTATCCGGGGGCGGACCGCTCTTGGATCGAGCTCGGCCGCCCGCGCCAGCGCCTCCACCGCCTCGTCCAGGCGGCCGGCCCTGCGCAATAGCTCGCCCCGCAGGTCGAAGACTTCGGCGAGCTGCGGTCGCACGGCTCCGCAGCGGGCCAGCGTTTCGATGGCTCCCGCCTCGTCGC
Source organism: Candidatus Indicimonas acetifermentans (assembly GCA_947581815.1). Classification (GTDB taxonomy): domain Bacteria; phylum Gemmatimonadota; class Gemmatimonadetes; order Palauibacterales; family KS3-K002; genus Indicimonas; species Indicimonas acetifermentans. The sequence continues at coordinate 346 of CANPVX010000068.1, forward strand.
GGGCCTCGATCTGAGCACGGCCCAGCTCCAGCAGAGCATCCCCCCGCTCGGCGGGGTCGAGGGCATCTACGTAGCGCGTCCAGAGCTCGACCGCTTCGCGTTTGCGATCCCGGGCGGCACCCACCAGCTGGGCGAGTTCGCGCAGCGCGCCGGTGTCAGAGGGATCCTTAACGAGCCGGTCTCGGAGTTTGCGTTCGCGATCCGTCATGATCGATCGCTAGGTGCCCGCGACGCGCTCTAGCCAGGGGCTTATGAGAAGCGAAACGCCCGGCCGAAGGCCGGGCGCGGGCGCTGACTCGGCAACGCGCCAGGCGTATCCTAGGCCGGCACCTCCACTTTGAAGTAGGTGTAATTCTTGGCGATGTATTCGTCCCACTCAGACGGGACCTCGTCGTCCGGAAAGATCGCATCGACGGGGCATTCGGGCACGCAGGCCCCGCAGTCTATGCATTCTTCGGGGTGTATGTAGTACTGATCCTCCCCCTCGTAGATGCAATCTACCGGGCACACATCGACGCACGAGGCGTCTTTGAGGTCGATACAAGGCTGGACGATGATATAGGTCATGGCTTCTCGAAAGCTCGGCTCGTCGGTTCCAATTTACTCGGAGCACTTGCCCGAAAAATACAGATGCTCTTAGAGTAGGGCAACATCAGTGAGTCGACGATTCCGCGCGTAGCACGCCCCAGGGGAGCCACGCTTTGATTATCACACGTCTTGTAGCCGTTTTGCTGCTGACCGCCCCCTCGATCGCTTTAATCACGTCGTCTCCGGCACACGAGCTTCGGCCGGCGACGGTCCAAACGGCGACTTCGTCCTACTCCATCCTCGGCTACGACCCCATCACCGGGGAGTTCGGCGTCGCGTCGGCCAGCGAGGCGCCGCTGATCGGGATGAACCTGGAGTTCCTCGACCTCGAGGCAGGCGGCGTGTTGGTTCACGGGGGTCCTCACCTGGAAATTAGCGAGCGAGTGATGGCCGCGCTCGAGGAAGAGCTGCCGCCGGATCGCGCCATCCAGGTCGGTCTCTTCATCGATACGGACAAGGAAAACCTGCAGATTCTGGCCATCTCGCAGCACGGGGCCGCCGCCTTCACAGGCAAGAAGTTGGAGAAGCACGCGGCGGATGAAGTCGGAGACGTCTACGTTGCCGCTGGCCAGCGTATCCCTAACCCCGACATCATCAATGCCATGGCCGCGCACTTCCAGACCTCGGACGGGCCGCTCGGCAGCCGCCTGCTCGGCGCCTTGCGGGCGGGACGGAACGCTTCGGGCGAGGAGGGCGGGGAGGGCGGGGAGGGCGACGTGCATTCCGCGGCCCTCCTTGTCGTGAGTCCCAGGGCACGATTCGCCACCCGAAATCGGCTGATCGACCTGCGGATCGACTTCGTGTCTGGCGATGCGGTGGCAGCGCTCGAGGCGCTCCAAGCTCAGGTGGATTCGGTGTACGGAATCAACTAGCAGCCTTCTCGACCGCCGCCTTTAGCTCCTCGAAGTTCGGCAGCTGGCCCGGATCGTCGGATATCCAGCTGTAACGAACGACGCCATCCTTGTCTATGACGAATGCCGAGCGCTTCGCCACTCCCTTCAGGCCCATCAGGTCTTCGTGCAGCGCCCCAAAGGCCCTCGCGGCCTCCTTGTTGAAATCGCTGAGGAGCGGGAAGGGCAACTCCAGTCGATCGGCCCACTCTTTCAGCGTGAACGGGCTGTCCACGCTGGCGGCCAGGACTTGCGCCCCCTTCGATGTGTAGGCCTCATACTCGTCCCGCATGATGCTCAGCTCGTTCGTGCACACCGAGGTAAAGGCGAGCGGGAAGAAGAGTAGTACGACCGTTCGATCTCCCTCATACTGCGCGAGCGATATCTCGCCTCCAGTTGTAGCGCCGAGCTTCAGATCGGGCGCCTGCTGGCCAACCTGGACCGACATGTTGAACCTCCAGGCATGCTGACGGATAACGGATACAAATACGGATAAGGTCTCCGATAGTGAAACGGAGTGGCGTGCAACATCGTCCCGGCGCGCGGGTAGCGCAATAGTAGCAATCTGGCCCCCGCCAGCCGCCGGTGGACGCTGATGGGCGGATTATCTAACTTTCGAGTCCGCCGGGGTTTGGTGACTTCCGGCTGAGAAGCCAATTGACATACCATCCGCCCCCAAGGCGGGCCTACATACAAGCCCATGCGCGAATTAAAGGTCTTACAGGCCGAAGATCTCTTGCCGCCAGAGTACGCCGCCCTGCGGCTGCAACGGGAGGCTTTCCAGCCGTTGCTCGAGGAGCGCATCCCTGAGGGCAGCGGGGAGAACGGGCGCAAGCCGAGCTGGCTCAAGGTGCGGGCTCCCGGCGCCGGCCAGTACGCGGAATTGAAGCGCTTGATGAGGGCGAAGAGTCTGCACACGGTGTGCGAAGAGGCTCACTGCCCGAACATCGGCGAGTGCTGGGCCACCGGCACGGCCACCTTCATGGTCCTCGGGGACATCTGCACTCGCTCGTGCAGTTACTGCGCCGTAACGACCGGGGCACCGACCGGGCTGGATGTGGACGAGCCGGAGCGGGTGGCCGAGGCTATAGAGGCAATGGGACTCAAGCACGCGGTGATCACCTCCGTGAACCGGGATGACCTACCCGATGGCGGCGCCCACATCTTCGCCCAGACGATCCGGCTGGCTCGGGAGCGTGCGCCGGACTGTTCGCTGGAGGTTCTGACGCCCGACTTCAAGGGAGATCTCGATGCCGTAGCTACGGTGATGGAAGCGCGGCCCGAGATCTTCAACCACAACCTGGAGACCGTTCGTCGGCTCTATCGATTCGTTCGCCCGGGCGGCAGGTACGATCGGGCGCTCGAGGTCTTGCGCTATGCACGGTCTCTCGACCCTCATGTGCTGACCAAATCGGGCATCATCTGCGGGATGGGTGAGACTCGCGATGAATTGCACGTGGCGATGGCGGATCTGGTGGGAGCAGGTGTCTCTATCCTCACACTCGGTCAGTACCTACGACCGTCGATGCACCATCTACCTATCGACCGCTACTACGCGCCTGACGAATTCGCGGAATTGAAGGAGATCGGCGAGGAGCTCGGCTTCGCTCACGTTGAAGCGGGCCCTCTAGTCCGCAGCTCCTATCATGCGCGCGAGCAGCTCGAAGCGATCGCCGGCGGCTCCTTCTCCGAGAGGGAGCAGCCCGGTGTCCAGACGTAACGAGCGCGGAAAGCGAGTACTGGTGGCAACCAAGGCAACCGAATCTGACGAACTGTTGGGGCTGGATCGCGACCGTCTGGTCGAGATGCTCCGCTGGATGATTCTCGCGCGGCGCTTCGAGGAGAAGGCGGCGGAGATGTACCAGATGGGAGAGATCGGCGGCTTTTGCCATCTTTACATAGGGCAAGAGGCCGTTGCGGCTGGAGCGATCACGCCTTTGGGCGACGACGACTACGTGATCACCGCCTACCGCGACCACGCCCAAGCACTGATTCGCGGCCTCGACGCCAATGCCTTAATGGCCGAGCTCTTCGGTCGTGTCGGCGGTAGCTCGGGGGGCAAAGGCGGCTCGATGCACATCTTCAATGCCGCGCGCCACTTCATGGGTGGGCACGCGATCGTCGGCAGCCACCTCCCGATCGCGATCGGTCTCGGCTACGCGATACGCTATCGCGATAGCGACGCCGTCTGCGTTTGCTTCATGGGTGACTCGGTGGTCAACATCGGAGCGTTCAACGAATCGCTAAACATGGCGGCGCTTTGGGATCTTCCAGTCATCTTCCTCATCGAGAACAATCTCTTCGGGATGGGAACCGCAGTTCACCGGGCCGCCGCCGTCGAGAAGCTCGCCGACCGTGCCTGCGCCTACGCCGGGATGGAGGGGTGGACCGTCGACGGGATGGACGTACTCGCCGTCCGCAAGTCGGTGGAGCGCGCCATCGAACGGGCCCGCCTGGAGAGGAAGCCGACGTTGATCGAGGCCGTCACCTACCGCTACATGGGCCACTCCATGTCCGATCCCAGCCATGGGGTTTACAGGACCAAGGAGGATGTGTTGGAGCACCGGAAGAAGGTCGACCCCATCGACCACTTCGTAGATACCCTTAAGAAGCACGCCGTCATCGACGGGAGCGACGTAACGCAAATTGAAGAATCCGTGATGGCGATCGTCGCCGAATCGGTCGAGTTCGCCAAGAACAGCCCCGAGCCCGACCCAGAGGCCCTGTACACCGACATCTACTACGGCGATTACCCGGACCCGAAGCGGAGGGACCCATGGCGGTGATCGCTTACCGCGAAGCCCTCAACCAGGCGTTACGCGAGGAGATGCGTCGCGACCCCGACATCTTCCTAATGGGTGAAGAAATCGCGGAGTACGACGGTGCATATAAGGTGACCAAAGGCTTGCTGGAAGAGTTCGGCGAGATGCGCGTGCGCGATGCGCCTATCGCCGAGATGGGCTTCGCGGGGTTGGGTGTTGGTGCCGCGATGGCCGGGCTGCGACCCGTCATCGAGTTCATGACCTGGAACTTCGCCCTGCTCGCTATCGACGAGATCGTCAACACAGCGGCCAAGCTGCGCTACATGTCGGGTGGCCAGCTCAAGCTGCCGATCACTTTCCGTGGACCGAACGCCGGGGCTATTCAGCTGGCCGCATCACACTCGCAGTCGTTCGAGTCATGGTACGCTTACGTACCAGGGCTGAAAGTCGTGGCACCGTCCACGCCACGCGATGCCAAAGGTCTGTTGAAGAGCGCGATCCGCGACGACAACCCCGTCGTCTTCCTCGAGAACGAGGTCATCTACGGACTCAAAGGCGAAGTACCTGACGATGAGGACTTCACGATCCCGTTGGGCCAGTCGGAAGTCAAGAGGTCCGGGGACGATGTTACTGTTGTCGCGCACGCCAGGTCGGTTCACTGGGCGATGGAAGCCGCGGAGATACTCGCCGAGAAGCATGACATCTCTGTGGAGGTCGTCGATCCCCGCACCATACGCCCGCTGGATATCGACACGATCCTAGACTCCGTGAGAAAGACGAACAGATGCGTGATCGTCGAGGAAGGGCATCCGTTCTGTGGTATCGGGGCCCAGGTGGTAGATGACATTCAGCGCGAAGCCTTCGACTACCTCGACGCCCCCGTGATTCGGGTCACCGGTCCAGATGCGCCGACGCCCTACGCTCGCAACCTCGAGCAGCTATCGCTCCCCCAGGCCGAGTTCATCGTTCAAGCAGTACAACACGTGAGCTACCTGGAATAGTCCACGCGCTAGAGAGCCCCGCTCAGGAGATCTATGGCCAGCCGAATTCTGATGTCTAAGCTGTCTCCGACCATGGAGGAAGGCCGCGTCCTCCAGTGGCTGAAGCAAGAAGGCGACGCCGTGGAGATGGGCGACGCAGTGGTTGAGATCGAGACCGACAAGGCCAACATGGAAGTCGAGGCCATGGGCTCGGGCGTGCTCCGCGTGATCCTGGTGCCCGAGGGAGACACGGTCCCCACGGGGACGATGCTCGGAGTAGTGGGAGAGGCAGACGAAGACATCGCCGCTGTGCTAGCCGAAGCCGAGACGGAGGCAACGGCTTCGGACAATGGGTCCTCCGCCTCAGCGGAGGCAGCAGCGCCGGCCGCGCCTGCGGCCGAGTCACCCCCTGCACCTCCTACCGCTACCGTCGCGGATGCCGCTAGTGGGTCCCCGGCACCCCTGTCGTCCGCGCCACCTACGGGAGATGGCGACGGCGATGGGGACCGCGTCAAGGCATCCCCGCTCGCGCGCCGCATGGCGAGCGAGGAGGGCATCGAGCTGGCCAGGGTGAGCGGATCGGGGCCGGGCGGACGAATCGTCAAGCGAGACATCGAGGCCGCGCTGCGTGGCGGTGGCGCGGCGGCCGCGACGGTGCTCGAGGTGGGTCCGGAAGTACCTTACGAGCGGGTGGAGCTGTCCCAAGTCCGCAAGGCGATCGCTCGCAACCTCGTCAAGAGCTTGGGGCCGATTCCCCACTTCTTCCTGACGAGCGAAATCGATATGGCGCGGGTGCTGGAGCTGCGAAAGGAGCTCAACGAGTCGCTGAAGGGTTCGGGCATCAAGATCGGAGTCAACGACATTCTGATCAAGGTGGCGGCTCAGGCTCTGCTCGCGCACCCCCACGTCAACGTGTCCTTCGCGGGCGATCACATTCGTATGTACAAGCGGGTGGATGTAGGCATCGCCGTGGCCATCCCGGATGGCCTCATAACGCCGGTGCTGCGCGCCGCCGACTCGAAGGGTTTACAGCGGATCGCTGAGGATACTCGAGACTTGATCGCACGGGCGCGCGAAAAGAAACTGCTTCCCGACGAATATTACGGCGCGACATTCACGATAACGAATCTGGGGCCCTACGGTATAGACGAGTTCACCGCCGTCATCAACCCGCCCGCCGCGACGATACTCGCGGTGGGTGCGACGCGCGAAAAGCCAGTCGCCCTCGGTGGCTCAGTCGAGATCCGTCCACGCATGCGGGTGACGTTGGGTTGCGATCATCGGGCCGTAGACGGGGCGACGGGCGCCGAGTTCGTGGCGACGTTCAAAGACATGCTAGAAAACCCGTTGCGGCTGGTCCTATAAGCTCATCCGTTCTTCATACTAGACCACGGGGGACGCTTGGCTAAGAAACAGGGTGGCTTAAAAGACTCCTACGACCTCGTCATCATTGGAGCCGGTCCGGGAGGTTACGTAGCCGCGATCCGCGCGGCGCAGCTCGGCCTGCAAGTCGCCTGCGTCGAATCCATGTCCCGCGAGGGCGGGATCGGAGGTGTTTGCCTGAACTGGGGCTGCCAGCCCGCGAAAGCGATGCTCGAGAGCGCCGCGCTCGCGAACCGCATCAGCCACGACGCTGCGGAGTTCGGAATCAGGGTCAAGAGCTTCGAACTCGACATCGGCGCGGCGGTGGCGAGAAGCAGGCAGATCAGCGAGCGCCTGGTCAAGGGAGTGAAGTTCCTGTTCGACAAGAACGAGATCACACCGATCTACGGCCACGGCCGGCTGCTGAGCCCCAAGCAGGTCGAAGTGGAGCTGAACGAGGGCGGGAAGACGACTCTCTCGTGCAAGAACATCATCATCGCCACCGGCTCTCGACCCAAGACTTTCCCAGGTTTCGAGTTCGACGGGGAAAGGGTGATCTCCAGCCGCAACGCCCTCGAGCTGACGAAGCTCGAATCGAACATGATGATAGTAGGCGCGGGCGCCACCGGTATGGAGTTCGCCGACGTCTTCAACGCCTTCGGCGTCGAAGTCACGATAGTGGAGGCCCTACCTCAACTACTGCCGCTCGAGGATCGGGAGATCGCGGGCGTTGTGGAGCGATCCTTCAAGAAACGCGGAATCAAAGTGAAGAAGGACACGAGGATCAAGTCTCTGGAGAAGCTCAAGACTAAGTTGAAGGTGACGGTCGAAGGCCCAAAGGGCGAGGACGTATTGGAGACCGGAATTCTACTGATGGCGGTTGGCCGGGCACCCAACACGGAGGACGTCGGGCTCGACGCGGCCGGCGTCAAACTAGATGACGCGGGCTGGATTCAGGCCGACGAGTACTGTCGCACGAGCGCGGATGGAGTCTATGTCATTGGCGACGTCGCCGGCCCGCCCATGTTAGCCCACAAAGGCTCGCATGAAGGCATCATCGTTGCCGAGCACATAGCCGGCGTCCCGACGCACCCGATCGACTACAGCAATGTGCCGTCGTGCACTTACTGCCATCCGGAAGTGGCCAGCGTCGGTCGTACCGAAAAGCAGGCCAAAGAGGACGGCTTCGACGTGAAAGTCGGAAAGTTCCCGCTCAGCGCGAACGGTCGCGCGCTGACCGCCGGCGCGCCAGACGGCATGGTGAAGCTGGTCGCGGATGCGAAGTACGGCGAGGTGCTGGGACTACATATGGTCGGCCACAACGTCACCGAACTCGTAGCGGAGGGCGGCCTCGGTCGCGCTCTCGAGACCACGGTGGAGGAAATCGCCTATACGATCCACGCCCACCCGACGCTGTCGGAGACCATCATGGAGGCTGCCTTCGCCGCGATGGGCCGGCCTATCCACATCTAGCTAGAAGCCGCAGCTCGGCGGACTGCCCCAGTGGAAGCGCGCGGAATCTGCAAAGTCGTTCGACCTCCAGGCCTCACCGATTATGCGGAGGCGCTGGCCTGGCAGCGCACGCTCGCAAAGGCACGCGCAAGCGGCGACCTCGCCCACGACTTACTGATCCTCCTTCAACACCCACACGTCATTACGCTCGGGCGCGGCGCACACGAGTCGAACCTGACCGCGTCGCCGGAGATTCTGCAGCGACGCGACGTCGCCGTGCACGAGATCGAACGCGGCGGCGACGTCACGTATCATGGCCCCGGCCAGCTGGTCGGCTACCCAATCCTCGATCTGAACCGCCACAAGAAGGACCTGCACTGGTATCTGCGCCGCCTGGAACAAGTGCTGATCGACGCTCTCGCGGCGTTTGGCGTCGAAGGAACCAGAATACCCGAACTGACCGGCGTCTGGATCCAGGACAGGAAGATCGCATCCATCGGCGTCCACGTGACGCGCTGGGTCACTTTCCACGGGTTCGCTCTCAACGTGAGCACCGACCTGTCCTACTTCGAGTTGATCATCCCCTGCGGCATCGACGCTGTGAAGATGACGTCGATCAAGGATGAGACTTCGAGTGATCCCGATTTCGATCAAGTATTGGAGCAGGTCAGCGCTAGCTTCGGCGAAGCATTCGGGTTGGAGATGGAGTGGGAGGGTGTCGAGTCGTTGCTCGCGTTGTCACTTACCGGCCATAGCCCGTAAAACGAAGAACATATTGGCCGGGCGCTCGGCCATCCTCCTCATGAAGTACGGGTACCACTCGGTGCCGTACGGCACATAGACACGCATCCGGTAGCCCTGCTCCACGAGACGCGCCTGCAGGTCGCGGCGTATGCCGTAGAGCATCTGGAACTCGAAGGCCCGGTCTCGGTTTCCGTTACGCGCGACGCGCCGGCCCGCCTCGATCATCCGGTCGTCGTGGGTGGCGACGGCGAGCGGGGAGTCGCAATCGCCGAGGATGGATAGAAGTTTCAAGTAGTTGTCATCGACACCGCCTTTCTTTTGGAACGCGATCGACTCCGGCTCGCTGTACGCGCCCTTGCACAGTCGCACCGCCGCACCGATGCTGCACAGCTTCCTGATATCATCTTCACTTCGCCGCATGTAAGACTGAACCACAACTCCAACGTTGTTGAACGTGTCGAAGAGATCGTAGAAGAGCCGCAGAGTGCTCTGCGTGTACTCGGAAGACTCCATATCGATGCGGACGAAATTGCCACAGTCGCGAGCGGCTTCTGCGACGCGCCGAAGATTCGCGCGACAGAGATCTTCATCGATGGCAAGCCCGATCTGTGTCAGCTTGATCGAGATGCCAGCATCGACCTTCTCGCGCTCGATGCGCTCTAGAATCCGAACATAGTCGCTCGTCGCCTGCGCCGCGCCGCCCCGATCGGCTACAGCCTCGCCCAAATGGTCGAGCGTCACCTTCATGCCGCGCCCGTTGAGCCGGCGCGTAACCTCCATCGCCTCAGCCAGGGTCTCCCCGGCGACGAAGCGGCGGGCGACGCGGCGCGCTATCCGGCTGCGCAGGATGAAGCCTTGCAACCCTTTCCGCTCGCTCAGCCAAAGAAGCGTGCTGCGAAGCATGAGCTCCTCTTTTTAAGGCGAAAAGGCTCCAATCAGGTGATATCGCCGATCTTTGCCCTTAGCTCCGATAAAGGCACAAGGCTGATGACGCGGTAACCCTCCGCCTCGAGCGCCTCGCGCCCGCCTTCCTCCCGATCCACCAGGGCCAGGATCGCTAGAACTTGGGCCCCCGCTGCCTTCACCGCGCTGCAAGCTTTGAGCGCCGACCCGCCCGTCGTGATCACATCCTCCACCACGACCACGGCTTGTCCCGCCTCGAGGCGACCTTCGATCTGACTTCTCCGGCCGTGCCCTTTGGGCTCTTTCCGCACGACGAACGCATCTATCGGCCGGCCGTCCAGAGCGCTGCGGTGGGCTATGGCACACGCGATGGGATCGGCACCCATGGTCAGGCCACCTACCGCGTCCGGTCTGACGCCGGCATCGTCGAGCGCGGCCAGCCCCAGCGTTCCGATCAACGACTGGCCGTCGGCCGATAGCGTCGTGGTGCGAGCATCGACGTAGTAGCGGCTCTTCGCGCCGCTGGCAAGTGTGAATTCGCCCACCCGGAACGACCGCTCCGCGAGCAAGTCAAGCAGCCGCTGTCTCACACGATGTCCTTTCGTAAGAACGCCGCCCTCGTCAAGAACGGAAAGCGGCGCCCATCAACGATGGCGGCCAATCACCCCATACGTATCGAAGATCGCCTAACGTTCCCCTGCAGCTGCCGGAGCAGGGATCTCCTCCGCCGACGCGTCTGCGTGACCCGAACCAGATATCGCAATCTGGCACTCCGGGCACTGACCGTAGATCTCGAACCGCCGTGTCTGGATCTTGAAGCCCGCCTCCTTCGCGATCTCCGCCTGAAGTGACTCTATCGCAGGCCGGCTGAACCTCACGACCTTACCGCACTCGCTACACACCAGGTGATCGTGGCGGGCCTCGCCGGCCTGATGCTCGTATCGCTTGAAGCCTTCGCCGAAATCGAGCTCGCGGGCCAGTCCGGCCTCGACCATCAGCGCGAGGGTCCTGTATATCGTCGCCTTGCCGAGATGCTCGCCGCGCACCCTCAGGGCGTCCGCTAGGTCGTCGACGGACGGCTGCTGGTCGCTCTCGAAGAGCGACATGGCGATGGCCTCGCGTTGGTGCGTCACCGGCAGTCGGTGCTGGTGAAGGTACATCCGGAACAGGTCCATCATCAGCATGGCGCAGCCGAGCGGCGGCTTGGTCGTGATTCGGGGGATCGGGCTGTGGCTCATGCTAAAAATGCGGTACAGGTTACGTTTCTGACAGCGCGTCGCTGAGGGGCGCCCGGGGGCCGGAACGGGGCCGGCTCAAGGGCTTGCCTTGATATCGACGTTGATTTTCAACGCTGAAAATAGAAGATATCCTGCCTTCGTGCAACGCCCGGTCGCTCACCTACCGCCGCCGAGCCGGGCTGGGATGCGCTGCGCCAGTACGAGCCCGACCGCAGCGCAAATCGTCGCATAGGCCGCCAGCGGAGCCATCTGGGTGAGAGCGTCGCCGACCCGGCCGTCTTGTAGAGACCGTCCGATATCGACGGAAAGCTGTCCCGGCGGAAATAGGCGCCTCAAGGCACCTTCGAGCGCGCCGAGCGGCAGAGCGCTGCGGAAGCCATCGAACGCGAAGCCGCCGAACAGCATCGCGTAGGCGAAGAGGCCGCCGCTCCGGGCTCCGGCCGCGGAACCGGTGAAGCTAAGAATGACCAAGAGGATCGGAATCCAACCAAATGAGACGATGGTGGCGCCGAACTCAGACAGCGGGACCGAGCCTATCACGACGGCGGGAAGGGACGTGACGGCTACGGACAGAGTCGCGATCGACGCCCACGCGACCAGAGCGACGAGCCTGGACAGATACAGGTCCGCGGGTCGCAGAGGTTTCTGCAGCCAGAGGGCTCCGTAGCCGAATCGGACGTCTTCATCTACCCACGACCTACACAGCGGGGCCGAAATGAACCAGAGGGCAAGCAAGAACAGCGGCCCGAAAGCGGAAAACTCTTCGGCACCGTCTTGAAAGCGCGGGACGGCTGCCGCCTGGGCGACGGCAACGGTGATCAGCACCGCCGAGGCGAAGCGGCGCCTGAACCGGATGACATCGGCGGCGGTGTACCGAAAGGCGGCGGGTATCAGCCTGATCGCATCGAGAGTCATGGCGCGCGGTGTCTGTTTTTTTGTTGCAGGAGCGCGTAGAAGAGGAACTCGAGATCGAAAGGTCGGCGCTCGATCGATTCCACAGCGCTGGCATCTGCAGCGCAGCGACGGGCGCGCGCCTCGCGA
>CANPVX010000069.1 GCA_947581815.1 Candidatus Indicimonas acetifermentans
CCACGCAGGTTGATAGCGTTACCTTTTCTGGTTCGTGCGCCCCATATATAGTACCTTTGGGAACATCTGCTGCCGGGGTTAGTTTCTGCATCTGAATGTCCACTGCCGACCTAAAGCGGACCTTCTGTAGTCGATCGATTACACTGGCCTGCGCGCAAAGCGCACAATCAAGCATAGATGAGGGCGCCATGAAAGCAAAGTTGTCAGAGCTAGCATCCGCCGCTGAGATAATCGCGTCGATCGGTGTCGTTTTGTCACTGATTTTCGTTGGACTGCAGATAAGAGATGCTAATCGAGAGACCCGGGCAGCAACTTTGCGGTCAGCCGCGGATACGGAACTATATATGGCTGCCGAAGTCGCGAATCATGCAGCTACGTGGGACAAGTTGCTGAACGGTGAGCCCCTCACCAGAGGAGCGGAGAGGCGAAAGGGCATCATTCTGTTCAACATGCTGATGATCGAGAGTGAGAATCGATACCATCAATTCAACTCCGGATATCTCAGTGCCGAGTCATGGGAGGGCCGACTTTCGACTTTGCGGCCGCTCGCGAATCTGCCGATATACAGGGTCTGGAGGAACTCGCCTGGCGCAAAGGGACATTCCGCCGACTTCCTCGAACTCTTAGACAGTTTTGCCCAGGAAGCTCCCAGTGAATGACTGCTTCTGGCCGAAAGCAGACGCAGGAGCGAAACGATGACTCAGATTCCGAAAGCACTTCTGCGTGCACGCGAACGATGGAAGTATACCGGTGCGAAACGGCCGGACTTCGCCACTGCACCCGGGCCCGACGAGGAGTCGGTGTGGGATTATCCACGACCGCCTCGAATGGAAAGAGATTCGCGGTTGGTTGCGGTCCGTCACGCCGATATTTCCATCGCCGAAACGCGCCGCGCCACACGTGTTCTGGAAACGGCCAGTCCTCCGACATTCTATGTGCCGCGCGAAGATGTACGCGTCGAATGTCTGGAGCGCTCCGAGCGCCGCACTATATGCGAGTGGAAAGGCCACGCAGTCTATTGGTCGCTCCGCCTGGGTGAGACGTTTCTAGAAGATGTGGCCTGGTCTTACCCCGAGCCGTTCGACGGCTACGAATCGCTGGCCGACTACTTCTCGTTCTATCCGGCTCGCCTTGATTGCACCGTCGATGGCGAGCGCGTCCGCCCGCAGGCCAGCGGTTTCTACGGAGGCTGGGTGACGGGCGAGCTGGTCGGCCCCTTCAAGGGTGAGCCGGGGACCGAGGACTGGTAACAGGGTGTGGTGGCGGTTTGCTGTGTTTGCAACCTTAATACCCCCATCGCTGTCCAAAGCAATGTAGTTTTACTCCCAAAAAGAGGTGTGCATTGGATTCGCTCTGGCGGGACCTACACTTCGCGTTCCGGACTCTCAGGAAAAGCCCGGCCTACACGGCCGTTGCCCTAGCCACCCTCGCCCTCGGTATCGGCGCCAATTCGGCGATCTTCAGCGTTGTGAAGGGCGTGGTACTCAACCCGTTGCCCTTCAAGGACTCGGACGAGCTCGTACGCGTCTGGGAGGTCAGCAAGAGCGGCTTCGTCATGCAGAGCGCGTGGCGCAACTTCGTCGACTGGCGGGAGCGTACCGAGCGCTTCGACGACCTGATGGCGCACACCAGCGGCGGTCCAGCGACGGTATTGGGCACCGGGAGACCCTTGCGGGTCGGCGTCGCCAGCGTGAGCGAGGGCTTCTTCGCCACGCTCGGCGTGCAGCCGGTCCACGGCCGGGCCTTCCTGGCGGAGGAGCACCGGTTCGGCGCCGACCCGGCGGCGGTCATCAGCGATGCGTTCTGGCGAACGTACCTGGGCGCGGACCCGGATATTGCTTCGAAGCGCCTCGTTGTTTCGGGCTTCGATGTCCGGGTGGTTGGTGTCATGCCGCGTGGTTTCGAGTATCCGGGGTCCATCGACATCTGGTATCCCATCGAGTTGGACGATCAGAGCGAGTCGCGCAGCGCGCATAACTATGTTGTCGTGGGCCGACTCAAGGACGGTGTCAGCGTCGAGCAGGCGGACGCGGAGCTGGACGCGATCACGGCCAGTTTTCTGGAAGACGATCCGGGCGTCGTCAACGAAACTTGGTTCGAGGATTACTTCCCGCTGGAGGTTCGGTTGGCCTTTCTGCGTGACGCGCTTATCGGCGACACGCGACGCCCGCTAGCGATTCTGCTCGGCGCCTCCGTTCTATTGCTGATGGTCGCTTGCACCAACCTGGCCAGCACTTCGCTGGCTCGGGGTATCAATCGCGACCGGGAGCTGGCGGTACGGCAGTCGATGGGTGCGGGTCGCGGACGAATCGCTCGGCAGCTCTTCACGGAGAGCCTGACCCTGGCCCTCGGAGGTGCCGTCCTGGGGGTGGGGCTCGCCGCCCTCACGATTCGCGCGCTACCGGCTTTGGCGCCGGCCGGTATTCCGCGTATCGATGAAGTCACTCTCGACACCGCCGTTCTCGGATTCACGTTGCTCATTTCGATTCTAGCTGCTCTGCTCTTCGGCCTGTTCCCTGCCTTCCGCGCCTCGCGTGATTCCTTCGGGGCCGTGCTGCGAAGCGGGACTCGCGCCGGAGTCTCTCAGTCGCAAAAGCGTATCTGGAGCTGGCTCGTCGCCAGCGAGGTCGCCCTGGCTCTCGTGCTGCTCATCGGGTCCGGTCTTCTCATTCGGAGCTTCTGGACCGTGCTCAGCGTGGAGCCCGGTTTCCGAACCGAGGGAATCCTAACAGCCACCGTGAACCCGCCGGCCTCGAAGTACGGTGACGACGATGCCAAGCGCAGGTACTACGATGGCCTACTGACTGAACTTGAGACCGTCCCTGGCATCGCGCAGGGTGGACTGGTCACCCGTCCTCCTCTCACCTCGGTATCCAATGGCCTCGTCGATGTGCGCGGCGGCCCTCGCGCGGGAGTCACGGGCTACTACCAGCTCGTCGGCGGCGACTACTTCCGGGCGATGGGCATGACGCTGCTCCGCGGCCGGCCCTTCGATCCCGTCTTGGATCACGAGAATGCCGAGCATGTCGTGATGGTGAACCAGGCGTTCGCCAAGCAGGCGTGGCCGGGCGATGATCCCATCGGAAAACAGATGACCGGCGGCGGGATGGACAATTTCTGGGATCAGGAGAAGTGGGCCACGGTGATCGGCGTCGTGTCGGACGTCCGGCAGCGCAACCTGACGCGGGCGCCAGCGCCCACCTACTACTTCTTCTACCGCCAGCGTCCGTTCCGCGCCTGGAGCATGACGGCGATTCTGCGCCCGAAGGCCGGGAACGCTGGCGCTCTCGCCGCGCCCGTGCGGAAAGCCGTTCGTCGCCTCGACACCGACGTGCCCGTCACCTTTGCCACCATCGAGAGCCGCGTCTCGCGCGCCGTCGCCGACCGGCGTTTCACGATGATGGTGCTCGTCTTCTTCGCCGCGGTGGCGCTCATTCTGGCGTGTGTCGGGATCTACGGCGTCGTCGCCTACACGGTCGCCCGCCGTTCGCGTGAGATCGGCATCCGAATCGCTCTCGGCGCCGATCCCGCCTCGGTGCGGCGGCTGATTCAGCGGGGTTCTCTCGTGCCGGTGGCCGTCGGGGCGGTCGTAGGCATTGGCCTCGCCATGGGCCTCACCCGCGTCATGCGGAGCTTGCTCTACGAGATCAGCCCTGCCGACCCCCTGACCTTCGTAGCTGTCCTCGTCTCGGTTGGGACCGCGGCCTGGCTTGCGAGCTTCATCCCCTCGCTGCGGAGCACTCGGGTCAATCCGACGGTGACGATGAGGGCAGAATAGCCAAGCACTGGGGAGGGCACGCCCTAGTGCGCAAGTCCTGCCGCGCGTGCGGTTCAAGGAGCGTCGGATCGGCGAGAGCTTGCCCGTAGAGCTTCCGCGCCTCGTCCGCGCGGCCAAGCGCTTCAAGGGTGCGGGCGCGATGATAGTCCGCCGTGGGGCTCGGCTGAGCCCAGCTCCGGACCCGGTCTGAGGCTTCGAGCGCCAGCGTGAGCTCGCCTCGCTTCAGGTAGATCCAGCTCAACGCGTCGTAGGTTTCGACGGACGGCCTTCGATCAAGCTCCCGAAGCATGATCTCGACAGCCAGATCCAGAGAGCCGGATCGATCCGCGTAAAAGAACGCGAGCGGGCGCGCATAAAGCGCTTCAGAATCCGGATCGGCCGCAATCTCCAGGAATCGCTGCTCGTACCGCGTCGCCTCATTCGCTCTGCCGCGAAAGCGCTGGACTTCGGCGAGCCGCAGATATAGGTCTGGATGGGCGTCGGCCAGGATCTCGCCGTACAGACTCTCGGCTTCTTCCCACTCGCCACGCGCGTAAGCGAGATCCGCAAGGCCTTCGATCGCGCCGCGGTAACCGGGCTCGACAGTAAGCGCGAGCTCGAGCCAGATGCTGGCTACCTCCGAACCCAGGCGCTGATGCTCGATATCAGCGAGTTGGGTAACGCACCAAGCGACTAATTGTCGTCTGGCTGCGGTCCTATGGAAGCGCCTGCAGACTCGAAGCATGAGCTCGCGAGCTTGGGTCAGACGGCCATGCGCTGCGAGCCAGCGCGCTTGTCGGAGCCGCCGTGTGGTCGTGCGGCGCGGGAGTCGCGCCAGCGCGGACTCGGCGGTGTCGTAGTTCCCGATCGTCAACGCGGCGTCGAACAGGACGGCCTGCGCGGCCGCGTTCGAAGTGTCGGCGGCGACGGCGGTCCGCGCCGCGGAAAACGCGTCCGCGAATCCATGCTTCGCCAACAGAACTAAGGAAAGCCGCGCGAACGCGTTCGCGCTGTCCGGTACGATCGGGATCATCTTTCGAGCGATCACCTCGGCACGCTCGACATCCAAAAGATCAGCCTCCAGCTGAAAACGGACCATATAGCCGTCGACCAGGCGGTTGCCGATCAGATAGTTGTAAGGATCAGCTGCGTATTTTCTCTCGAAAAACGCGATCGTTTGCGAAAGGACCTCTGCCTCAGCCGCGGCGCCGACGGTCGCGTCGCGCGTCTCGCTGGTTCTGAAGGCCCAGACGCCCGAGATGGCAGCGGCGCCGAGAACCGCTGCCATCCCCCACTTTGCCCGTCTCGCGTTCATGATCACGGAGTGTGTGGTGTTGCGAGATACGGAAATTCGGCCAGGAACGGCTTGTCATTCCCGTCTACGAAGTCGCTGGCGAGGCCGGGAGCCGGAGCCGCGTCCGAGAGCCCGGTGGGGCCGAAGAGAACGCCCAGCACGAGGTCGACAACGTCGTCGCTGAGACGGCGCCCGGCGAAGAGGGCTCCGCTCAGGTCGCCCAGCGGTTGGACGTCCGGAAGCACGAGACCGGCGAGAGCCGTCGCGTTGGCCTCGCTGACTGCGAAACGTCCCATGATCGTCGCCACGGCGATCGCGGTAAAGTCGCTCGCGTCGTTTTCGGGCGCCGCCCTGTTGAATGCGTTCTTATCGCTCGCCGCGGAGACGAAGAGCGTGTTGATGGCCGGAATTCCGAAACGGTCCTGCTGGGTCAACGTCATGCTCTCGAGCGGAGTTTTCGACAGCTGGACTTGAGCGCCGTCGGGCTCCAACAGTTCGCTTCGATCTTCGTCACAAGCAGCGACCGTGAGCGCCGCTGTAACCAGCAGCGTCACAGTCCACAAGTAGAAGTGCAGAGTACGCATGGGTTGGTCTCTCCCTAATTCAGGAAAACTCTGAAAAAGCGGTCCGCGTCTCACTATGGCCGACTAGTAGTTGCCCACACCTTGAGATCGTTGCTGTCACCGCCCAGCCACGCGATGGGGAACTCGACCACGATCGCGTATACGTTGAGACCCGCGAACGCGTCGGTACCCGGATCGTTGAAGCTCGAAGCGCCGCCCAGGACTGCCACGAACTGGCCAAAGTCGAAGAAGAAGGGATCGTCTCGCACTCCGGCGAACACGGTCATCCCGCGCTTTGACTTGATGATCGGAACGGTGCCCGTGCTTACCCGGACTTTCCCCTTCCTGGCCTTGTTTTTCCCGGAACGGCTCAGTATACGCGCGTCGGTGCCCGTCACCTCAGGTGCAGCGGGTCCAAGAAAGTTCATCTTCTGCTTCGACGCATCCTTCCCCGTCACGAACGCCTGAATCACGAAGTCTTCGACCGCGTCGCCGTCGTTGTCGATCTTGAACTGGTAGAGCACTTGAGGGTCGAAGATCGAGCGTCCGAACCCGATCTCGGGCGCCGCCTGGATGTTGCTGATCGTCATCGCCAGGACGATGTGGTCTGGATTCGTCGGGCTCCTGAACGAGTAGACGTCCGCGAGATCGGCAGACTGATCCGCAGCGATGAGCGGGCTGTCGATATGGTCGGCGGCGGTCAGCCAGCCAAAAGAGGCGATCGCTGTCGCCGATCCAGCCAGCAGCCCCAACAACGCAAGGCGGCGGCGCTCGGCTGCATTCATACGTTTCATGGTCATACCTCCTAGCACTGGAAGAGAGTGGGCACCCGCAGCATTCACGGAGCGGTCATTAGTGGGTACGCACCCCGACTCGAATTGGATTGGCTGGGTATCGGCGTAGCCGCGGGCGTAGTAGCTTCCTCTCCCCGATCGCATTTCGGGGTACCGAGCACAGGCCCGATCGAACTGGCTAGCCGCTGCTCGGCTGTTTCCGTTCTGGTCGATCCAAAGACGGCTCGCGATACGTACTTCCACTGACAGGCATGAAAGCGATACCGCCAGCTTCCACGAGGGAGCTCGAAGCGCTTATCTCCCGCACCGGCTCGGGTGACGCCGGGGCGTTCGCGACGCTCTACGATCAGACCAGTGCCATCGTTTTCGGCCTGGTGCTACGGATCGTCGGTGATCGTGCCGAGGCGGAGGAAGTGGTGCAGGAAAGTTTTCTACAGCTGTGGCGACGTGCCGCTTCATTCGATCCCGCTCGCGGCTCGCCCCTCGCCTGGATCACGATGACGGCGCGCAGTCGAGCGATCGACCGCATCCGCTCCGACGCTTCGTATCGCGGAGCTATCGCGGGACTCGGCGAAGAAGGGTCCAAGCAGCCGGTCGGCGATTCCGCTGCAGATCCCGAGGAGACCGCAAGCCTGAGGGAGCGTCACGCACTGGTCAAGCGAGCGCTGGCCGGATTGAGTGATGAACAGCGTCTGGCCCTCGAGCTAGCCTTCTTCAAGGGACTGAGTCACTCCGAGATCGCGCGGCTGACTGAAACGCCGCTCGGTACCATAAAAAGTAGGATCCGTGCGGCCGTGAAGAAGTTAGAAGAGATGTTGGGTCCCGTGGTGCGAGCAGGAGAAAATGGATAGCGAGCGCTTCCGAGAGCAGGCTCTCGAGCATCTCCTCCACGGGCTCGAGGGTACCGAACTCGAGGAGTTCGAGGCCGAGCTACGCCGCCGGGGTGAGGCCGGCGAGCTTGAGCTGGCAAGGCTGCGCGAGACGGTCGCGGCCGTCGCGCTGGGCGCGCCCCCGATCGAGCCACCTCCTGCGCTGAAGGCGCGGTTGTTGTCGCGAATCGTAACCGAAGGCGAGGGCGCCGAGGTCATCGGACTGCGCCGTGAGCCCCGAGCGAGATGGTGGATTGGGACGGCGGCGCTCGCCGCATCCGTTGCGTTGATTCTGGGGTTCTGGAACGTGCAGCTGCGCCGCGATCTCGACGGGCTCTCGACCGATCTCTCCGCCGCCCGGGAAGGGCTCGCTGCGGCGGACTCGCTCCGCGGCGAGCTCAACTCGCTCAGAGACGACATTATGACCATCACATCGCCCGAAGCATCGGCGATCACCCTCACAGGGACCGCTGAGCGGCCTGAGGCTCGCGCCCGCGCCTTCATCGATCCCCTCACCGGGCGCGCTCTGATCTTCGTTTACGAACTGCCGATCCTGCCGCCGGATTCGGTCTACCAGCTGTGGGCGATCCGCGGCCAGTCGCCGGTGGACGCGGGCACCTTTTCTGTGGGAGCCGACCGCAGGGCTCGCCTGCCCATCACCGACGCCGGGATTGTGTTGGGCGCCGACGCCCTCGCCGTGACGATCGAGCCGGCGCCTGGCGGGCCTGCTCCCACCGGCCCCATCATCCTCAGCAGCACGTTGTAAGGGTCCTCTCCTTGTGATCTGGGTGCCGACGACCCGGGGCGAGGTGGAGCAGGCCAAGAAATAATCCTAAGCTGCGAGTTGATTTCGGATCATGACTGATGTTGTGTACTACGTGGCATCCAGCCTGGACGGTTACATCGCCACCCCTGATGGTGGTGTCGACTGGCTCAACCCCTTTCAAGCCAGCGGCGAAGACTACGGCTTCGTCGAGTTCTATTCCTCTATGGATGGACTTTTGATGGGGAGCCGGACCTACGAGGTTGCCCTGAAACAAGGGCATTGGCGTGCCTCTGATAAGCCCAGCTGGGTCTTCACGCACCGCGACCTTCCCCTTGCGGACCCAAGCGTCACGCTGACTTCGGAAGATCCAGCACAGGTCATCGAGTCGCTGGGCGCTCGTGGGTTGAAGCGTGTGTGGCTGATGGGTGGCGGTGAGCTGGCCGCGTCGTTTCGAATGCTCGGGCTCATCTCGCACTACATGATTGCGATCATTCCCGTCGTGCTCGGCAAAGGCATTCCCTTGTTCGCGGCCGCCTCGCGGCAGGATACGCTGAGGCTAGTCGAGGCGAAGCCCTTTCCGAACGGCGTAATTCAGCTGAACTACGAACTCAAGCCAGAGCCTAAGAAGCGTTAGCAGCTGAGTGTATGCCTGAGACGTTCTCGCTCCGGGCCGCAGCGTTCAATGCGTGGGCGCTCCCGGTCCCGATTCCGTCGCAACAGAAGCGACGTCGCCTGAAGCGTCTGCCCGAGGCGCTCGCGGCGCTCGATGCCGATATCATCGTTCTTCAAGAAATGTTCGACGTCCGGGCCCGGCGGCGCCTGCTGCGCGAGCTGTGCCCGCCGTACGCGGCCACGCGCGATGCGACGCACACCCGACGTATACTCGGGCTCGTGCCCTCAGATGCAACGGGCGGACTGCTCGTGCTCTCACGCCTTCCCATTATGAACAGCCGGTTCATACCGCACGCGCTCGGGCCGGGCGCCAGAATGGACGAGCGGCTGGGTCGAAAGGGGTCGATGATCGTTGAAATCGAGACCCCGCTCGGTCCGGTGATCCTGCTGGCGGTTCACCTCTACGCCGGGACGCGGTCGGCGGACGCTCGTTTCCGCTCGAAGCAACTCGCGAGCCTGCTCGCGACGCTGGACGCCGAGGCCAGTCGCTACCCCGTTGTGCTGGCCGGCGACATCAACGCCTCGCCGACGGTCGGGTTTCCAGAGCCCCCGGGACCGAGAAATCCTTTCACCCCGGAATACGCGGCGCTCGAGGCCGCGGGGTTCGTCGATCCGCTGCCACCGAATCCGACGCCGGCTGATCGATGTGTGACCTGGGTACCCAGTCGCAACAGATTCGCTGCGCTGCCTTATCAGGAAACGAAGACCGACGAGCGCTATGACTACCTGATGGTGAGACCGGGGCGGGCGCACGAGTGGGCGGTGAGGGCCACCCGCACTTTATTCGACCGGGCTGAGACGCAGCTGTCGGACCACTTCGGCGTGCTGGCAGAACTCGAGCTCATCGTACGGTAGGCGGCCGTTCTGCGCCGTGGATGAGAGACTGCAGAGAGCTCGGGTGCGTTCTAGGTAGCGCTCGGCTTTTGTTTGGCGGCGGGTTGAGCCACGCGGCCGCTCTCCAGGAGTCGCTCGGCGAAGTCGACGCGCTCGCTCAAGCGACGCATCTCGTGATGTAGGTCTTCGACGGTCTCGCGTGAGATGGCCTGCATTCGCACCTTCTCGAGGCTTGCCTTGATCGTCATCCGATAAGCGCTGAGTAAGATCAGGCCTGCACCGATGACTCCCGAACTCAGGAACAAGGCCATCGTGCCGATTCCATCCATGTCCATGGGGGCGTCCTCCTATCTACCGGAACGCTTTATAGGAGCGAGTGCGGACTGGTCGCGCAAGGTGGGCCGGAGTGTCGTCGAGGACGTCGCTTTGGCCAAGTGTCATGGCCATGGAAATCCCCCTAGTCGAAGCCTTTCATCACGACATGCGTCGGATTGAATAACAAGATGAATGCTTTCTCCGGCAGGCTCGTACCGTTCTTCTTCATCGCCAGCGTCGCGCGGTGCACGAGCTCGCCGAGAATCGAACCCGCGACCGGCGTGATGATCAGGTCCTGAATGCTCGGCCGCTCGGCCACCGCCTCGAAGACGTACTCCCACTGCGCCGACATGAACGCGCTGAAGAAGAACGACTGCGCGCTGGTGGCTCCTTGCGATCGGACCGTGTTGTAGTAGACGTTCCCTCCGTACGGATGGCCCAAGTAGTTGTGAAACCAAATGTCGTCGTCCATCAGTGGGGGCGAGGTCCAGGCTTCGCGAAGATTGTCGAGGCCATCCCGAATGAAATCGTCCTCCCAGCCCGTCCAATCCTGGGGTGCCATCAGGGTCAGGGCGAGCAGCGAAACCTCCACAGACGTAATTAAGGCCCAGCCCCTCCAGAACTGACTGCGGTAGGTCGGGCTGAGGATCCCATTCGTCTCCAGCGTATAGCCGAACGCGAGCGACTCCACGCTACCGTGACCTGTCGAAAAGGCGGCGGGCGGCGCCAAGCTCTCGAAGTTTCGGTCTCGATGCGCAAGCGAACCCGTCGGTTGTAGCGAAAGCGACATGGCCCCAACGCGCGGGTGGCCGGTCCAGAACCACCGATCGCTTCGGGGTGACTTCGTCGCGACCGGCCCAAGCGCCGGCGCGCCGACCCCCTCCAGGACCCCTTCCCAGTCGCCGGCGGCGAAGGGGCGGGGGACCATCAGGTCGAGCTTGCTGGAGAGGCCGAAGAAGTCGATGGCGCGTGCGCGAGCGCCGACGAAGGTCTGGAGCTGGGAGTCGAGGTCCTCGGCGGGGATCGCCGGATCGAGGAAGATGTTCCCCTGGGCGTACCCGTAGCCGAGTGCCACGAAGTCGGTGCCGACCGGAACGTTGGTCAGCGCCCGCGGCTCGAGCTCCTGGCCACGGCCGGCATGAGCGGCGAGGTGCAGCGCGAGGGCGACGGAGGCCAGCAAGCGCAGCGCCGGCTTCGACGCCCTGCTCGAGCTTCGCGAAATCTCCTGGTCTACAGGTCCCATCGAAAGAGAGCCCTGCCGGGGCTGTTCACTAGCGGCTTACGGTGGGGCTATGCAAAGGCCTTGTCATCGGTCCTCCTCTTTGCTTCATAAGATCAGAACGCGTCGGAGCCACGCGGCGGGCTCGACGCAAATAGGCTCTGTTGAGGAATGTCAGGGGCGGGCCCAACATATCTCGGACTGCGGTCTAGCGGAAGGCCTGCTCGGTGGGCGGTGCACCGCCTACCGTCCACCGATCACCGCCGTCTCCTTCTTCTGTGCACCAACAGCAAGCGTCAGTCTCCCTGGGTGCCCGCTAGTTTCCGCGATCCCAGGACAGCATGCGTGTCGGCGCCCCAGTTGAAGTACCAGCCCAGTGCATCCATGAAGGCCGAATCGAGGCGGTGCACTTTGCTGGACTCAACGATTTGCAGCGTCCCCATCGTCGGCAGCGACGTGAGGGGCTGGAACACCGTCACGCGATCGCCCTCCAGTTCCTCGACGATGAACGCAACGGTCTGGACGCCGGGTGCCAAGTCGAGCAGCGCCGGCTTCATGTTCTTCAACTCCTCACCAGCCAGCTGCCGCGTGATGTTACGGACCACTCGGTACGGCGGGAACCGATTGAAGTACTCTCGCTCGATCCATCCACCCAGCCGCTGCACCGGCTTCGTGTCCTTGAGTATCCCGACGAGCACGAAGATCAGGAAGAGAAGGCCGAGGATGGCGAGCTGTCGTCCCGTGGGACTCAGCAGACTATAGCGTGGAATCACGTCTTGCAGCGGTGTCGTCAGCAAGACCGTGATGTCGTAGAACCCACCGATTAGGAGGTAGGCAAGGAGGAACGGCAGCAAGAGGAGAAAGCCGCTGACGAATTTCCGGCCTAGTGTCTTGAGGAGGCCACTCATGGTCGCCGCTCCTTTCG
>CANPVX010000070.1 GCA_947581815.1 Candidatus Indicimonas acetifermentans
GGGGGCGGGGGCGGGGGCGAAGCGTGGCGTGCGCGACCGCAAAAGCTCGAGGGCACGTTCTGCCGTCAATCCCTCCAGGAACCAATCGCGTTCGCCGAGCTCCGCTCTCTGTTTGAGAAAGCGGATCAGTAATTCGCGAGCGTTCTCCCCTTCACTCACCTGGCAGCAGTCGCTCAGCGCGGTTCAAGATCTCGTCCGCCACTTCGCCCTTGGTTGCGAGGGGCAACTGCTCAGCCTCTCCCGATGCGTCGACGATCGTGACGCGGTTCGTCTCCACTTCGAATCCCGCCCCGGGCTCACTGGGATCGTTGAGCACGATCATCTGGGCCCCTTTTTCCTCGAGCTTGCGTCTCGCCGATTCCAGACCACCCTCTCCCATCTCGACGGCGAAGGCGACTTTCAGGCAACTGGCTCCGGCGACGCTGGCGAGCAGGTCGGGGACCGCTTCTACTATGATCTGTTTCATGCCGTCGCCGCGGCGGATCTTCTGGGAGTCGGGCTCGGCGGGGCGAAAATCGGCCACCGCGGCGACCATGAAGAGCGCCGCTGCGCCATCGAGCGAGGCGTGCAGCGCGCTACACATCTCCTGTGCCGTTTCCACCGGTTTGACATCCTCGATCCCGGGCGGGACGGGCACATCCGTCGGCCCGGTGATGAGCGTTACGCTGGCACCCCGGCGCCAGGCAGCGGCCGCTATCGCGTAACCCATCCGTCCCGAGGACCGGTTGCCCAGGAATCTCACCGGATCGATGGGCTCTCGCGTCGGACCCGCCGTGACCACGACCCGACGGCCGCGCCAGCGGCTCTCCGGTTCCAGCTCGCGCCCTATATGCTCGAAGATCACTTCGGGCTCTACCATTCTACCCCAACCGACCTCTCGCTCGGCTAGCTCGCCGTAGGCCGGGCCGATGATCGTGTGACCGTCTCCCCTCAGCGCCGCAAGATTGCGCTGGGTCGCCGGGTGCTCGAGCATGCGATGATTCATCGCGGGCGCCAGCAGGGCCCGGCGCGGCGCCGCCAAGAGAGTCGCCGTGAGGAGATCGCCCGCCATGCCGGCAGCCAGCTTGGCCAAGAGAGCGGCGGTGGCCGGCGCAACGGCTATAGCGCCGGCGGCCTGGCCGAGCTCGAGATGGGCCATCGCCCCTCCCCCGTCCCACAAAGAGCTATGCACGGCTCTCCCCGTGAGCCCCTCGAACGTCGTGGGGCCCACGAAGCGTGATCCGCTGCGTGTGAGGATGACATCGACCTCGGCACCTGCCCTGACCAACAGGCGCACCAACTCAGCCGATTTGTAGGCGGCGATCCCTCCGGAAACGCCGAGGAGCACCCGCTTTCCTTCGAACGGGCGCATGGGATGGCCTACTACGTCCGGCGACGCCGTTTTACCAGACGGAACTCGATCTGGCCGGAAGTGATCGCTTCAAGCGACTGCGTGGTGAGCTTTTCAGAGCCGTAAGGTGAACTGCCGGGCGAGAGGGCGTTGAGCTCGCGCGCATACTTGGCGGCGACCAAAACGCCCAGGTACTTGTTGCCCCCCGCCGTTTCAGCGACCTGATCGGGAGTGTAGACCGTCATGTAGCATCCTATGGGTTAAGCGATCCCAGAGACCGCACCGGAGAGCTTCATCTTCGGTAGCACACAATATTAAGAGCTAGAGGCCGCCGCAGGAAGGCCTCACGGCCAAGTCGCGGAGAGATCTTCCAGGATCTTACGCCGCAGAGCCTCCATCTCGGCGTGGCTGCTTCGCTGACGCTTACCTTCAATGATGGCCTCTACAGCGCTGATCGCGTCCTCAAGCCGCTCGTTCACGACTGCGTAATCGAACTCCTCCAGCGCCAGCAGCTCTCCCTTGGCCGTCTCCAGCCGCCGCTGCAGCTGCTCGTCGCTCTCGCTGCCGCGCTCACGGAGCCGCTCGAGCCACGCCTCGGTGGAGGGTGGCAGCAGAAAGACCGTGACCGTGTCGGGTCGGGCCTGGGCGACCTGGCGAGCCCCCTGGACATCGATGTCCATCAGCAGCTTCCTGCGCGATTGCTCAGCAGCATCGAGGTTCGCCCGCGGAGTGCCGTAAAGCTCGCCGTGAACTTCCGCCCACTCCAGCAGCTCGCCGTCATCGATCATCGACTGGAACTCGTCGCGGCTGATGAAATGGTAGTCGACGCCGGACCTCTCTCCGGGGCGGGGCGGGCGAGTCGTCGCCGAGACTGAGAAGACCAGGTCGTCCCGTTTCGCGACGAGCCCTCTGGCGACCGTTGTCTTGCCGGTGCCCGAGGGGGCACAGAGCGCGATCGCGAAGCTCTTCATTCGACGTTCTCGACCTGCTCTCGGATCTGCTCGATGGCCGTCTTCATCTCGATCACCTGGCGCGCGATCTCAGCGTCGTTGGCCTTAGATCCGATCGTATTGGCCTCGCGGAGCATCTCCTGCACCCAGAAACCGAGCCGCTTGCCCGCCGGCTCCGAGCCGTCCGCCTCGAGCAGGCCGCGGAACTCCGATGCGTGCGAGCGCAGCCGGACGATCTCCTCGTTGATGTCCCAGCGCTCGGCCAGGAAGGCGATCTCGCGGGCCACGCGCTCTTCGTCCAGGGTAACGTCGCCGCTGAGCTCTTGGATAGCGGCGCGCAAGCGCTCTCGCTCCTCGTCCAGGCGTTGCGGAGCCCGCTCCAGCACCACCTCTAGCGCGGCCTGGAGGGCGCCGAGCGCGCTCTCGAGATCGCTCTGTAGGGTTTCGCCCTCCCGCTCGCGCGTGCTCGCCACCTTCGCGAGCGCCTCCCGAGTCGCCGCCATGGCATCTTCCCTGTCGATCTCCTCGGCTTCCCCGCCAGGCGCCTTGAGGAAATCGCCGAATGCGAGCAAGGCGCGCCTATCTACGCCGCCGAGTAAGTGTCGGAGCGCCCGGCGAACGACCCCGAGTCTGGGGAGGACGTAAGTCCGCTCGATCTCGTCGTAGGCCTGAGAATAGGCTCTCATACGGTCGTGATCGACCTCGAGGGCGCGAGCCGCCGCCGGCCCTGCCTCGTAGTCGAGCCTGAGGCGAACGTGCCCTCGCGATAGCTGCTCGCGCAGCAATCGCGTCAACTCAGGCTCGAGGCGTTCGGCCTGCGGCGGCAGACGAAAGTGTGTGTGGAAGTGTCGATGGTTTTCGGTGCGGATCTCGACGTCGAGGAGTCCCCGGCGAGACTCACGCCTTGCCGTACCGAATCCTGTCATGCTACGAATCATCGACGGCGACCGATTATCGTGGGGGCTCCTATGAAAAAGCTGCCCAAAAGGTAGTTGTCAGATCTCAGTTCCAAAACTCCCACTTGAGTCCGAAATGTGTTCTCGACCTAGGAAGAGGAAACCCCGGTAGGTCGAAAGGCGCGGCTTCAGGCGTGTCGAAAGACTCGTAATTGTAAAAAATGTAGGCGGACAAGATCCGGATCACAATCTCGGCCCTGAACCAGTTCATGCTCGAAGTGCGCAGCAGAGACGGGCCCAACTCGGCGTCCGGCACGAACATGCCGCTTCGGAATCCGCCGATCGCCGATAGATAGAACTCCAGCTGTCCACCCACGAGGGGGTTGTCGTAGCGACCCTCCACGTACCACTGGTCGTCGGGCCAGTAGAGAAACAGGCCCTCCTCGTGCGTCTGGTAGAATCCGCCGGCGGTGATCTGCCCCTTGAACAGCTTGAAGAGCGGAACTGTGCCGGACGCTTCGTACACGGTCACTGTCCCCCCGGGCAGGAAGGCCGCGCTGTCAAACGGCGCGCCGAGGCCCGGTGACGGCTGGACTCGCCAGCGCCCCCCCGTGGCCCTCAGCTGCCAGGCGCCGCGAGAGAACCCCGCTCCCACGGAGACCCGCGTGAAGTACTCAAGCGGCACGGGCGTTCCCCCGATCAGACCACGGCCTCCGTCCTCCGCCTCGGCCAGGATCTGAAAGCCCAGGGGGAGCGTGATTCGGGACGCGGCGTAGCCCGAAAAGAGGGTGAAGTCGTCCCAGTCCTCCCAGCGCCCTTTCGCGAATAGCGAAGCGGGTCCGACCTCCAGATCCACCGCCGCCTCGTTGAGAAGGTTGGGAACACCGTCTCCATCGAAAGCCCGCAGAGAGACCATCGCCGACCACACCGCGCCCGATCGGGCGGCCCGCACGGCGACCTGGTTAGCGCTGAACTTCTTCTCTTCGATGAGGCTGTCGGGGAGCAGCTCGCTGAGACCGCCGGGCTTCTCGGTGACGACCGCCCTCCCCGCTATGACGTCGCCTGTCCAGCCGCCGAAGAAGGGTCGGCGCAGCCGCAGGATGAGATCGGTGCGATCGGGGGCCAGCAACGAGTCACGCTCGAGAGAGATCCTGCGGTACTCGAGCTGGCCCCAGGAATCCGCCGGTAGCTGCACTGCCACGTTGGCCCAGATGGTGTTGCGGATCATCCCACCCAGCTCGTTCGATCCGCGGCTCTCGAGGCGATCGAACGCGAACCCCATCGGAGCGCTGAAGACGTCGGCGGCGAACACGGCGCGGATCAGGTTCGTACCTCGATCGCCCGCGCCGCCCTCGACCCTCGAGTAGGCCTCGGGACGCGTCCGCCGATAGTTCTGCCCGACGACTTCGAAGCCGCCGGGGTCGCGCCTCAGAGTCAGCTCGCTGAGCTCCGCCAGCGTGATGAGGTGCGTATCGAGCGTGCCGCTGCTGCCCAGCGGAACGAAGTCGTAACCATCGTTGGTATAGCGAAGCGAGACCGAGCCGCTGCCGGCGAAATCGAACACCTTGGGCCCCTCGACGAATCCCGCGCGGACGGGTGTCATCCAGCGGTTGAACTCAAGGATGTCACCCAGGTCGAAAGCCCCGGTCGCTAAGAGGGCCTCGTGCCCCCAGAGCCTCATGAGCCCCTGCGATGAGAGATTGAGCTGTGGAAAGAGCGGGAACGTTCTTACCTGGACGCTGTCGGCTGCCGGCGCCTCCAAAACGGAATCGGGCGGTGTTTCGCGCTCTTGGGCCGCCGCGCTATCTGCCTCAGCCTCCTGCCCCCGAGCCGTGAGCGACACCGGCCCGGCGCTCGCCAGGGAAAGCGCGGCCAAGTTCGCCCCGAGCCATCGCCTGCCGAACTTTCTCACGAGCCGGCGCGATTCAGCTCGCCCGGCCGATAACCCACTCGGTGAACAGGCGAACACCGACGCCGGTCGGCCCCTTCGGCTGGTACGGCCCCGCTTCGTTGGCCCACGCCGTGCCGGCGATGTCCAGGTGCGCCCATGGGATGGAGCCCACGAACTCGCGCAGAAACATCCCGGCTGTGATGGTCCCCGCCGGGCGTCCCCCAGTATTCTTGATGTCGGCGATATCGGACTTGAGCTGCTCGCGGTACTCCTCCCAAAGCGGAAGTTGCCACACGCGCTCGCCAGAGCGCTCCCCGGCTTCCTGGAGCTGCTCCAGCAGGTCGGGTTCCGTGCCCATCAAAACTATCGCATGGTGACCCAGAGCGATCACCGCGGCGCCGGTCAGCGTAGCCGCATCGACCATCGCCTTCGGCTCGTAACGGGCTGCATAGCTGAGCGCATCTGCCAGGATCAGCCGGCCCTCCGCGTCAGTGTTTAATACCTCGATAGTGGTTCCGGAGTGCGCCCTGATGATATCGCCGGGCCGCATGGAATGAGCCGAGGGCAAGTTCTCCACGCTTGGGACAAGACCGACGACGTTGACCTTCGGCCCGAGCTCGGCGATAGCCTTCATCGCGCCGATGACCGCCGCAGCCCCAGACATGTCGTACTTCATCGACTCCATTCCGGCCGGCGGTTTGAGGGAGAGCCCGCCAGAATCGAAGGTTACGCCCTTCCCAACTAAGACCAGAGGCGCTTCCTTCCCGCCTCCCTTGTACTCCATAACGATGAAGCGCGGTTCCTCATCACTCCCCGCCGCCACCGCCAGCAGCGCCCCCATCCCCTCCTCGCGCATCGCATGCGGCGTCAGAACCGTGACTTCGAGGTCGAGATCTTTACCCAAGGCTTGCGCCTGCTCCGCCAGGTATGCCGGCGTCGCCACGTTCCCAGGTCGGACCGCCAGCTCGCGCGCGAAGTTTTGAGCGCGGCCGAGCACTTCGCCGACTTGGACCGCCGCGCTCACAACACCCTGCCCCGCTCGATCGGCCATCAATATCTCGACCTTCTCGAGGGCCGGCGAGTCGGGCGACTCGGGGCTGCTGCGGAACTCATCGAAGCGCCAGGCGCCCAGAACGAGGCCCTCCACCAGCGCTCGAACCGCAGCTTCGAGCGTCAACGACCCGTCTCCCCCCGCCCCCCCCGCCTCCCCCGCCTCCCTCGCCTCCCTCGCCCCCCCGGCCGCATCGGGAGCCGCCACGCACAGCTCCGCCACCGCCACCTCTCGCGCCCGCCCGGCGGCCTGGCCCCCCGCCTCGCGCAAACGCTCGGCCACCAGAGCAGCTCGAGGCCCGACGCCGATCAGCAGCACCCGCTGCGGCCCCTGAGTACCCATGCGGTAGAGGAGTAGAGACTGCCGCTTTTTTGCGCGAAAATCACCTGCGGTGAGGGCGCGGCCCAGCGTTCCGCCGAGAGCGGCATCCAGATCGCCCAGATTCTCGGGCAGCGGCTCGGCCACCTCCTCCTCTACCCCCGATTCCTGGCACCAGGGGATGACCAGGAGCGGTGTTTCGATTTCGGACAACGAACCGACGCGGGACGTGATCTTCACGACTCGGCCCCTCTCCTCTCTTGAGATATGATCCCCGTCGAGCCGTCCAGCTCCGGCGTCAGGCCGAAAGGTTGGCGACGACGCGCTCGGCGAAGGCGGAAGTGGAAACGGTAGTGGCGCCGTGCATTTGGCGGGCGAGGTCGTAGGTGAAGGTCTTCTGATCGAACGTTCGTTCAAGAGCCCTAACTATCACAGTCGCCGCCTCGCCCCAACCCAGGTGCTCTAGCAACATCACACCCGACAGGATCAGGCTGCCGGGGTTCACCTTGTCCTGACCGGCGTATTTCGGGGCGGTTCCGTGCGTCGCCTCGAAAACCGCGATCTCATCCCCTACGTTCGCACCGGGCGCCATTCCTAGCCCGCCTACCTGGGCAGCGGCCGCGTCCGACAGGTAGTCTCCGTTGAGGTTGGGCAGCGCGATGATGTCGTATTCGTCAGGCCGCAGCAGCACCTGCTGAAACATGGCGTCCGCTATCCGGTCCTTGATGACGACGACTCCGTCGGGCCGGCGTCCACCGTACTCGCTCCAGAGTTGCTCTTCCGTGATCGTCGTGTCCGAGAAGCGCTCCCGGGCGATCTCGTACCCCCAGTCGCGGAAGGCGCCCTCGGTGAACTTCATGATGTTCCCCTTGTGGACCAGGGTTACAGAAGCTCGTCCTGAGTCGAGAGCGCTTTGGATGGCCTTCGCTACGAGTCGCTTGGTCGCGAATTCGCTGAGAGGTTTAATCCCGATCCCGCTGTACTCGCGGATCGAGGTCCCCATCTCGTTGTTGAGGAACGACCTCAGCTTCTCGGCCTCGGGACTCCCCGCGGCAAACTCGATGCCCGCATAGACGTCTTCCGTGTTCTCTCTGTAGATGACCACATCTAGCTTGTGCGGTTCGTGCACCGGTGAGGGGACGCCGCGAATCCAGCGCACGGGTCGGATACAAGTGTAAAGGTCGAGCACCTGCCTGAGGGTGACGTTCAGTGAGCGGATGCCGCCGCCAACGGGCGTGGTCAGCGGCCCCTTAATCCCGACAAGGTAAGTGCGGATCGCTTCCAAGGTCGCATCCGGCAGCCAGCTGGCGAAGCGATCGTGGGCTTTCTCCCCCGCAAAGATCTCGGCCCAGCCAACGCGCCGCTCGCCCCCGTAGGCTGCTTCGACGGCTCCGTCGATCACGGTTCGCGTGGCCCGCCAGATGTCGGGGCCGATGCCGTCTCCTTCGATGAACAGGACGATCGGGTGGCTGGGTACGCTCAGCTGACCCTCGCTGAAGCCGATAGGCTCGGCTCCAGGTGGGATCTCCAGTTGGGGAGCCCGCCCCATAAGCCCTCTTTCGTTGACCTAGTTTTCGACGACGAATCCCAGACTATCGCCGGACTGCGATGGAAGAAGGAATTGTACAGGGCTGGACAGCGGGCACAAGTCGGTCGTCGGTACTCGTTATTCGGTATTCGGTGTTCGGTGGGTGGTCTAAGGCAACCGCCCACCGACGCCGATAACCGAGGCCAGAATACTGAGTACCGAGTACCGAGTACCGAGTACCGGCCTATCGAACATCGGTCAGCCTGCCCACCAGCGGGAAGTACAGGTCGATCGTTGTACCCTCACCGGGGTCAGTCTCGACTCTGAGGGCACCGTCGTGCTCGCGCATCGCACTGGAGACCGCCACAAGCCCCAGGCCGGTGCCATCGCTATTGCCCGCGGTCGTGGAGAGCGGATGGAACGCGCTGCTCAGGGCGGCCTCGTCCATTCCGCGCCCCGTATCGCGCATCGAAAGCCTGACATACTCGCCGCGGTCGAGCTCTCCCACCTGCGCCCGCATCGCCTCGGAGACGGTCACTGCCGCCAGCGAGACTTCGAGCTGCCCGCTCTCATCGCCGATCGCCTGAGCGGCGTTGCTGCCCAGGTTCAGCATGATTTCCTGAATCAGCCCGGAGTGCCCCAAAACCAGCGCGTCGGCTCCGTAAACCCGCGCTCGCAGCTGGACGTTGGCCGGTAGCATCGCCCGCAGCATAGCCACTCCGTCCGCGACGGCCGTCTGGATCGCCAGCCGTTCGAACCTGGGCTCGGACTTGCGGCTGAACTTGAGAAGGCGTCGAACGAGCTGGCTCGCATGGCGAGCGGCTTCGAGAAGCTCCTCCAGGTGCGCGCGCGCCACCGAGGCACGCGCGACTTCCTCTCGCAACAGCTCGGCGAAGCCCAGGATGGCGACGACGCTGTTGCTGAAGTTGTTGGCTACGGCGGTCG
This sequence comes from Candidatus Indicimonas acetifermentans, assembly GCA_947581815.1. Taxonomy (GTDB): domain Bacteria; phylum Gemmatimonadota; class Gemmatimonadetes; order Palauibacterales; family KS3-K002; genus Indicimonas; species Indicimonas acetifermentans. The sequence goes on from CANPVX010000070.1 coordinate 8,910, forward strand.
TGAACCTTCCGAGCGCCGCCATCTTTTGGGCATCGCGGAGCTGCACTCTCAGCGCCTCGCGTTCCTGGGCGAGGCTGTCGTCGCCAACCTCGACCAGACTGGCGAGGAACAACTTGCGGCCGCCTGTGCCGGCCATGAACGGTCCGGTGCACAGGCGAACGCGCCGCTCCTGGTTCGCGGAGCGCATGACGAACTCGTAGTCGCGAACCGTCCCGCCGCCCTTGAGCCGCTGGCGCAGCGCGTGCCACTGACTCTCGTCCGCCATCAGACCCGGGATCTCCAGAGACTCGAGCTCCTCCGGCTCCGGATGTCCGATCAGCGTGAAGAACGCCGGATTAGCGTCGACCACGCGCCCGCGGATGTCGGCGACGAAGATCGCCTCCTGGCTCATCCGAACCCATTTGCGAAGCGTCTCTGCGTGATCGAGCGGACGCCGATCTTTCGAACCTGGTTGCGAATTCGGGTGGAACCAGAAGGTCCCCCCCCCCCTCTGCCCGAGAAATTCATGGACTGCCTCTCTAATCGCATCTATTCCAAATCCCTTCGCTGGGGCTCCCGGCGGGCTGTAGCGCAGAGAGAAGCCGAAAAGCCTTGACAAAGCCTAGAACGGTTCTAGTGTTATGCTTGAATAGAATAACATTCTATGCTTGGCTGTCAAGCATAGAACCACATTCGAAACCCGGCCCAAAGCTTATGGTCTATCGTCGAACCGAGCGCGCCGAGCGCGTGCGCGCAGCCGCCCGGGCAAGGATCCTGAGCGCGGCTCGCAAGCTGATTCGAATCCAGGGCGTTGAGGGGACGACGATACAGCACATCGTCGCTGAGGCGGGCAGCTCCGTCGGCAACCTCTACTTTTACTTCCGCAACAAAGAGGCGCTGCTACTCGCGGTCATCGCCGAGATCTTCGGGCTGATCTGGCGAGTGGGCGAAGAAGAGATGGCGGCGGTGTCCGAGGGTCCCGGCAGAATGGTTGTGCTGCAACACGTCAACGTCATCGCCGCCTACGAGCACCCCGACCTCGCCGAGCTGGTTCTCAGCGATCGCTTCGATTCGGTCGTCAGCTTCATCGAGACGGTGCAGCAGCTTCGGTTCAAGACACTGCTATCGGAGAACGTGCCAGGGCTTGACGACGACGAGCTAGACTTGGTCGTCGCAGCCTGGGCTGGCGTGGCCAGAAATGCCTTGCTGCAGCACCTGAGGGGACGCTGCGACGTCGACTTCCTGGCGATGGCGCGGTTCATCAGCCGCTGGAATCTTACGGCCTCGGGCCTCTTGCCAGCGGAAGTCAAGCGAGCTCTCTCGGCGGCGGAGGATCTCGACTTCGACCGAATAGCCGCTTCGTTGCGGCAGCTGCCCTGGGAATCTGGCGCAGACTAAGGGCGGGGGCTCGGCCCGAGCCAGGAAATCAGCGCAGCGCCGACTCCAGAGCGGTGGCGGCGTCGGTCTTTTCGTCCCGGTACTTCACGATCACCGGCGAGTAGAGCTGGAGCTGCTGGGCCTCGGCGAACTCGCCAGCCGCCGGCCGCGAACCGGGTACGACCACCGCCCCTTCCGGTATGCTGAGCGGGCGGCCCGCCGCTCCAGCTCCCGCCCCTGCCCTCGCCCCTGCCCCTCCCCGGTAGACCTCACCCCGCACCAGATCGAATACCGGGGTCGAGGCCGTCAGATTGACTCCCGGTGCGAGCACGGCGCGGCGGCCGACGAGCGTCCCCTCGAAAACGCCGGCGTTGCCGCCGATCACGACTTCGTCCTCGATGATCACGGGGCGCAGCCCGACGGGTTCGAGCACGCCGCCGATCTGAGCGCCGGCGCTGATGTGCACTCGCGCCCCGATCTGCGCACACGATCCGATCAGCGCGTGAGAGTCGATCATCGTCTCTTCGCCCACATAGGCACCCACGTTGATGTAGGCCGGGGGCATGATCACCACACCGGGAGCCAAGTAGACTCCGCCGCGAACGGAGCTCCCGCCGGGGACGATGCGAACGTTCTCACTCACCCCGTCGGTGGGGCGCAGCGGCAACGTGTCGCGGTCGAAGAATTCCTGAGCGCCAGTTTCGAAACGCACGGTGCGGCCCAGCCTGAAGGCCAGCAGGATCCCCGCCTTCACCCACTCCACCGCTTCCCAGCCGTCGGGTCCAAACTCGGCCGCGCGCAACGACCCATCGTTCAGCGCGTCGATCAGCCGAGCCACCGCGGCGCGCGCTTCGTCGGAGCCCCCCCCGCCCCCCCCTTTTGCGCTTTCCGGCTCGGAAGCCCAGCGCTCGATCTGCTGCCGCAGTCCGTCGTCGCGGCTCATATCAGCGGGGTCAGCAGCCCGGTCGCTTCGAGGGCCGCGCGCAATGCGTTGGCGCGGTCCTCCCGCATGTGAACGAGCGGCAGTCGGAAATGCGCCGGCATGATCCCCATCATCTCAAGCGCCGTCTTGGCCGGCATTGGATTCGTCTCGATGAAGTTGGCCTGCATCACGGGTAGCAGGCGGTAGTGCAGCTCGCGCGCTCTTTCGAGGTCGCCGGCTAGCCCGGCTCGCACCATGTCTGACATGAGGCGGGGCGCCTCGTTCGCGACGACCGAGATCACCCCATCGCCGCCCAGCGTGAGGATCGGCAGGGTTAAAGCATCATCTCCTGACAGCAGAATGAAGTCGTTGGGGCAACGTGATATAACCTCCATCACCTGCTCCAGATTCCCGGAGGCCTCTTTGACCCCAACGATATTCTCAACGTCTCCAGCCAGGGCCACCAACGTCTCCGGCCGCACGTTGGATGCGGTGCGGCCGGGAACGTTATAGACGAAGATCGGCAGCTCCACCGCGGCGGCGATGGCCTTGTAGTGGGCTATGAGCCCCGCCTGGGTCGGCCTGTTGTAGTAAGGGCTCACGGAAAGG
>CANPVX010000071.1 GCA_947581815.1 Candidatus Indicimonas acetifermentans
TCTTGCGCCGCCTGCTCGAAGAAGTCAGGGTGAGCGACGCCATGATGCACGGCGCGGAGACGGTGGACCCGGAGCTCAACCTACGCGATCTCGTGGACGACTACTTCTTGAAGCGTCGTTACAGCGGTTTTCCCGTCACCGACGAGCGTGGCGCGCTGCTCGGGCTGGTCACTCTCAGTCAAGTGAAGGGTGTAGAGCGTGGCAAGTGGCCCCTCACCCGCGTCGGCGATGTGATGACGAGCGTCGGCGAAATGGAGGTCGTACGGCCCGATGATACCTTGGCCGCTGGCCTGTCCCAGATGGAGCGCACGGGCGTGGGTCGGGCCCTCGTCACCGTGGACGGGCGGCTGGCGGGAGTGATCACCAGAAGCGATATCTCCCGCTGGCTAGAACGTTGACAGCAGCCCTTTAACCGACCGGCAACCCAGGCGAGCTATGAAGATGGGTTCGATGACAGTCCTAGAGAGGCGAGCGCGAGCGATAGTCGACCGGCTCGCCGAGACTTGCCCGGCCCGCATCGAGCTCGATTTCAGTTCCCCGCTCGAGCTCGCGGTCGCCACGATCCTTTCGGCTCAGTGCACCGACGCACGCGTCAACAAGGTGACCCCGCACCTTTTCAGTAAGTATCCCGACGCGCCAGCATACGCCGACGCGGATCCGGAGGTGCTGCAAGAAGAGATCCGATCGACGGGTTTCTTCCGCAACAAGACGCGCTCGATCATCTCCTTCGCGCGGTCGGTCGTCGACAACCACGGGGGCGAGCTGCCGCAGACTATGGACGACCTGGTGAATCTGGCCGGCGTCGGGCGCAAGACGGCCAACGTGATTCTCGGATCCGGCTTCGGCGTGAACGAAGGCGTCGTCGTCGATACCCACGTGAAGCGAGTGTCGGGCCGGCTCGGTCTCACCGCGGAGAGCGATCCGGTCAAGATCGAACGCGATCTGATGGAAATAGTACCTAGAGATGACTGGAACGCCTTCGGCCTGCGCATGATCCAGCTGGGCCGCTATACCTGTACCGCGCGGAAGCCGAAATGTGATGGCTGTCCGCTAGAGAGCCTGTGCCCGAGTGCGCATACGTTCGATTGAGCACGAGAGACGTACCCCCCCTCCCCCTCTTGAGCGAGTGAACGGACCATGGAGTTGAAGCGAGACGACGCGCTGGCCCTGATGCAGGAGTATACGGAGCATATCAACCTGCGCCGCCATATGTACGCCGTGGAGGCGGCGATGCGAGCTTACGCGCGAAAGTTCAATGAAGACGACAACCTCTGGTCGATCACCGGCCTATTGCATGACTTTGACTATGAGCGTTGGCCGAACACGGAACACCGAGCGGACGACGGACACCCCGCCAACGGCGTGGCGATCCTGCAGGAGAAAGGGTACCCGGAAGAGGTGTGCCGGGCGATCCTTGGGCACGCTTATTATACGGGCGTTCCGCGTGAGACCCTGCTGGCGAAGACACTCTACGCGGTCGACGAGCTGACCGGTTTCATCACCGCTTGCGCTTTGGTACGACCCAACGGCATAAGCGACATGAAGGTCAAGTCGGTCAAGAAAAAACTGAAGGATCCCGCTTTCGCTCGCGGGGTGAACCGCGAGGATGTCACCAAGGGCGCGGCCGAGCTAGACGTCGAGCTGGGTGAGCATATTCAGTTCGTGATCGACGCGATGCGCGAGATACAGGACGAGCTCGGCCTCGGCGGTAGCTAGATGCACCTGGGAGATCAAGAAACATGAACACGTCTGCGATCGTAACGATGATTATCATCTGCGGCTTCGTTTGGGGAGGATTCCTATATCTGCTCACCCTGGCCATCAGGCAAGAGAGGGCCGTGAGCAACGATGCGACTGCCCCTGAGCGAAAATGACATGAGGGGATGGGAGCGCTCCCGGCCTCAACCGGGCGCGCGTCAGCCGTCCAGCGTAAGGTCGAGAAGGCGGTGGGACCCGGCTTCGAAGAGGGCCCCGCGACGGACTGGGAGCACCCGGCGAAAGAGCGGGCCGTCGTAGACGAAAGAGTGGAACTCGCCGTGTTCCCCGCACGCATCGACGCCCGGGGCAGCCACGACCTCAGAGATGAACCCCTCGTCGATCTCACGGCCCAGCCACTCCTCTTCGCTACGTGAGAGATCCACGCTCACGACGACCCCCCGGTAGCCCCGCGTCGCGAACTCCCGGATGAGCTCCTCAGGGGGATCGCCCCACAGCGGTTCGAGATGCTCGAGGCCGACATCCGTCGTCCGTTCCTCGTACCAGGCCCTGACGTCAGCTAGATGAATGTTCCCGAAGAGCGCGCCGCGAACACCGAGTTCGGTCAACTCGGCGACGATCGCGAGGAACACGTCCTCGAAATCGTCCTCGCCGGCCGCGCGCTGGATCAGCTCGAGGCCAAGAGCCTCCGCCTGGGCGGCGATGAGCTCGCTGCGCACGCCGTGGAATCGAATCCGGCCGCTGGCGCCGTCGAAGATGTTGAACAGGTAGCCGACGCGTAGCCCGTCCCGCACGGCGCGGTCGAGCGCCAGCGTCGAGTCCTTGCCGCCGCTCCAGCTCAGCGCGTAGGTCATGTTTCTCGCCAGCTGCTAGTCGGTCGGGGAACGGCTGAACGGCCCGCCGGGCGGAGTTTGCATCGGGCGGATGGTCGGTACGAACTCGGCGAGAAACGCAACCGCGCGCTGCTCGGCCCAGTACCCGGCTCTCCACGGTAGGGCGCCAGCCACGAAACCCACGTGGCCGCCGCGCGGCGTGAACTCCCCCTCCAACCACTCTGACCTGCCAGCCAGCTCTTCGGGAAGCGATGTCGCGGGCACGAAGGGGTCGTCCCGGGCGCCGATCAGCAGCACGGGGCGTCGTATCCGGTCCAGGTAGGAAATGGAGCTCGAGCGGGCCCAATAATCCTCCGCGTCTTCGAAGCCATGCAACGGAGCCGTGACCGCGTCATCGTATGCTCGCCAGTTGCGGGCCTTCCGGATGGCCTTCCGATCGAGCAGCTCTGGATAAAGCTGAGCCTTCGCCGTCGCCTTCGCCTTCAGGGCCCGTAGAAAGAAACTGGAATAGACCCGGCCCAGTCCCCGCGACATCTTCTCCGCTGAGGCGGCCAAGTCAAACGGAGCAGAGATGGCCACGGCTGCTCGCACTTCGTCGGGCGCGCGATCCCCCTCCTCACCGAGCCACTTCAGCAAGACGTTGCCACCCAGCGATACGCCGACGGGGAGGATCGCCGCGCCGGGTTCCCGTTTCGTCAGCTCGCCAATTACCCAGTCCAGATCGCCGGTCTCGCCAGAGTGATAGAGACGCGCCGCCCGGTTGGGCGTGCCGCTGCACGAGCGGAAATTGAGCGCGACTCCCCTCCAACCGCGAGCGCGCGCTAAAGAGAGCAGGCCGCGCACATATTTGCGCTTGGACGAACCCTCCAGGCCGTGGAGCACGAGCAGCTGGGGCGAGTTCACCGGGCCGTCCACGAAGTCGAGGTCCAGAAAGTCGCCGTCGGGCGTCGTCCAGCGCACGCGGCAAAAGGGAACGTCAGTTGAGCGCCGGAACACTCGAGCCCAAACGGTTTGAGCGTGCCTTCCCCGGCACCACCAGGAGGGCTTGAAGGGGTGCTCCCCAACGGTTGTCTGCGTCTTGTCCAACTCGTAATCGAAGCGGCTCGAACTTATGCCTGCGTTGAGTGTCTTATCCTACGATGTCTTGCGGGTCCGAGTCGGCCCCGGAGAGGTGGGGCCCACGGCCTCAAGACATCCCGCCCTACTTCATTATATTGAGCGGACTTGTAGGGCTCCGCCAGATTGAAGGCCTGGACAGGGGTGAGGACGCCGGGGAGCCTTGACGGGCTCGTTTGGGGAAAGTCCAAGTGCGTTAGGGAAAGATGAATCCTAAGACCGACGTAGCGGCGTCCACGGAGCCGCTGGAGCGGGTTCGGAGCCTGATCGGGGAGACGGCGGCTCCGGAGGTGGTTGAAGTCCTGCAATCCTTCGCCCAGGCGCTGTTGGGTCGCGCGCCGGCCGATTTCTTCCGCGACAGAACGGATGAGCAGCTGGTCGAGCTGGTCTCGACCGTGTTCGAGCATCTGGACTCCACCCCCTGGGGCGAGATCTCGGTGCGGGTGAAGATGCTCCCAGGGGCGGGCCATTCGGGGACGGTCGAGCTGATGATCGACGACCGTCCCTTTGTGGTCGATACGCTGCGGCAATACTTGACCTCCAAGGGGTTCGAGATCCGACACGAGCTGCACCCGGTGATCGTCGTGGACAGGGACCGGGAAGGGAAGGTCAGCGCGGTGCTCGATTGGACTGCGCTGGGTCGCCGCGTGGCGGTCGCATACTGCGAGTTCATTGGGCATCTCGATGACAAGATCACCCATACTCTCCAGGAGGAGATCCGCCGGTGCATGGAAGATGTCCGTCTCGCTACGGACGACTTCCAACCTATGCTGGAGCAGGTCGATCGGCTCAAGGAAGAGCTGACGGCGATCGGGGATAAGTTCCGGCATCGCAATTCCGAAGTCAGAGAGATCGTCGCCTTCCTCGAATGGCTGAAAGACGGCGGTTTCATTTTCCTCGGCTATCGGACTTACAACTTCTGGGATGACACCGACGGCGTGCAGATGGTCGCGGTGGAGCGCGGTTCGGGTTTGGGCATCCTAAGAAAAGAGGCGGCCTCGACGGTCTACGAGGCCCGGCCGATGTCCGATCTGCCCCCCGACCTCCAGGTGCGCGCCCTCCACGGCCCCCTTCTCTTGGTCTCGAAAGCGAATGCCGAGTCACGCGTGCACCGCCGCGCGCGCATGGACTACATCGGGATCAAGAAGCTCAACCAGCGAGGCGAGGTCGAGGGGGAGCACCGTTTCCTGGGCCTGTTCACGTGGAAGGCGTACTCGGAGAACGCCGGCGACATACCAATCCTGCGCCAGAAGCTGCGCCAAATACTCGAAGAAGAGAGCGTGCCGGAGGGCTCACACGATTACAAGGCGATCGTTGCCCTCTTCAACGGTATTCCGAAGGAAGAGCTGTTCCTCGTCGGCATCGAAGATCTGCGAAAACAAATCGCCGCCGTTATGGCGGCGGAGGACACGGGTGACGTCCGCTTGGTCATCACCCCCGACGTTCTCGAGCGTGGCGTCAACGTGATGGTTCTGCTGCCCAAGCGGAACTATACCGATGAGGTGAGGGGCCGTTTGAGAAGCGTGCTCTCGGGGGAGCTCGGAGGCAGCGTCCTCAACGACCACTTGACGCTCGGCGAGGGAGACAGCGCGCGCCTGCACTTTTATATCTCCGCCGCCCCGGAGCGCGTGGTCGACCTGGATATCGAGGCGCTGCAGAACGAGGTCGCCTCCATCGTCAGAACGTGGAAGCAGCGCTTGCGAGGCGCCCTCGGCGAGCGTCACGTCGTAGAGGATGCCCATCGGCTTGCGGAGACTTATCTCGACGCGTTCACCCCAGAATACATGGCAACGATCGATGTCGACACTGCGGTTGAAGACATCGATCGTCTCGAGCGGCTCGAGACCACCGGCAACATGCAGTTGGCGCTGGAGCCGCAGGCAGGCAACGGGCTCGATGCCAGCAAGCTGCGGCTGTTCGTCAAGCGAGGCACCATGATACTCGCGGACGTGATGCCGATCCTCGAGAACCTCAGCCTCCGGGTGATCCAGGCCTACGTGATGGATGTGGGAGGAGCCGGGAACGGCGCGGCCACGATTCACAGCTTCGTCGTCCAGGGTCCCGATTCTCGGCCGCTGGAAGACGCCAGGATCGGCGTGCTCCTGTGCGAAACGCTGCTCGCCGTACACTTGGGTCTGGCGGATAACGACCGTTTCAACGCGCTTGTGCTGCCGGCAAGCCTCGCCTGGCCAGAGATCGCCGTCCTGCGAGCGTACTCCGCCTACGCTTTTCAGATCGGTGCGGTCTCCAGCCGCCGAGCCGTGCTCGATGCGCTGACGGAACACCCGGAGACTTCGCGCCTGCTCTTCGAAGTGTTCCGGGTGAAATTCGATCCGCAATTCGAAGGCGACCGACCGGCGGCTGCTCAGGCAGCGCGGAGCGCGTTTCGCGATTCACTCCGTATGGTGGAAAGCATCAGTCACGACCTGACGTTTAGGCGCCTCTTCAATCTGGTCGAGGCTACCGTTCGTACGAGCTACTTCCAACCGCGAGTCCGCGGGAGAGATGTTCCCTTCATCAGCCTGAAGTTCGATTGCGCCGCGATTGCACAGATGCCGTACCCGAGGCCGGCGCGCGAGATGTTCGTGCACGGAGCACGCACGGAAGGTGCGCATCTGCGGTTCGGGCCGGTGGCTAGGGGCGGTTTGCGCTGGAGCGAGCGATCCGACGATTTCCGCACCGAAGTTCTGGGCCTCGTGAAGACGCAGCAGGTGAAGAACGCGGTGATCGTTCCCGTTGGCGCGAAAGGCGCCTTCGTGGTTCGCAGACCGCCCGCTGACAGGGCGGCGCTCAAGGGCGCGGTGCTGGATTCGTACCGCGATTTCGTACGTGGGCTGCTTGACCTAACCGACAACATCGTCGATGGAAAGGTCCGGATCCCACCCGACACCGTCGTCTACGATGGCGAAGATCCGTACTTGGTTGTCGCCGCGGACAAGGGGACGGCGCGATTCTCAGATGAAGCGAACGCGATTGCGGCGGAGTACGATTTCTGGACTGGCGACGCTTTCGCTTCGGGCGGATCGCATGGATACGACCACAAGAAGGAAGCGATCACGGCACGTGGCACGTGGCAGTGCGTACAACGCCACTTCCGCGAGCTCGAGAAGGACATAAGTACGGGCCCCATCACTGTCGTGGGAATCGGAGACATGAGCGGTGACGTCTTCGGCAACGGGATGCTATTGAGCCGAACGATCAGGCTCGTGGCCGCGTTCGATCACCGCCACATCTTCATCGATCCAGAGCCCGACCCGGAGAGATCCTACAAAGAACGCGAGCGCCTCTTTCAACTTCCGGGATCGACCTGGGCCGACTACGACGCGGCGGCCATCAGCGAGGGAGGGGGAGTCTATCTCCGCGAGGCTAAGGAGATCCGCCTCTCGGAGCAGGCCCGCCGGCTTCTCGGTGTACACGAGGACGTCATCAACGGCCGGGCGGCCGTGAGAGCTATCTTGCGCGCGCCCACCGAGCTTCTGTGGAACGGTGGCATCGGTACTTACGTGAAAGCCACCGGCGAGACCCATGCCGAGGTCGGTGACTCGAGCAACGATGCCGTTCGCATCGACGCCTCCGAGTTGAAAGCGCAAATCGTCGGTGAGGGCGGCAATCTCGGCCTGACGCAGCTCGCCCGTATCGAGTTCGCGCTAAAGGGCGGCCGGGCCGATACCGACGCCGTCGACAACTCGGCTGGCGTCGACATGTCGGATCACGAAGTCAACCTCAAGATACTGCTGAGGTCGCCTGTCGATCGCGGCGATCTGACCGACGCCGAGCGGAACGAGCTGCTGGATCTCGTCACCGACGAGGTGGCCGAGAGCGTCCTCGCCAACAACCGCGCCCAGAGCCGCGCCCTGAGTCTCGAACAGACGCGTGCGGTCGAGCGCCTGAGCGAGTTCCGCGACGCTATGTATTTCCTCGAGAGTCGCGCTGGCCTCAACCGGGCGCTGGAGTTCCTGCCCAGCTGGGAACGCCTGCAAGAGCGTCAGGAGACGGGGAAGACCCTGACGCGCCCCGAGCTGGCCGTGCTCCTGGCGTACAGCAAGATGCTGCTCAAGAGCAACGTCTTGTCTTCGACCATACCGGATGACCCCGCGCTGGTGCAGCTGCTCACCGACTACTATCCCGCGCCCGTGATCGAGCGCGTCAGCGAGGAAGATCTGCGTGGTCACCGACTGCAGCGTGAGATCATCGCCACCGTCCTGACCAATAGGATCGTGGACTTGATGGGCAGTAGCTTCATTCCGAGGGTGGTCAGGGACACCGGAGCGATGCCCGCGGCGGTCGCCCGTGGCTGGTACGTGGCGGCGGAGATCGCCGGCGCCAAGGAGGTCGTGGAGGAGATCGAGAAGAGCGAAGCCAGCCTACCGGTATCGCAGGAGTACCAGTGGCTGCTGGCGCTGGAGGGTGTGCTCGATCGGACCGTGCGCTGGGCGGTCGAGAACCTGCCCGAGGACGGCGAGATCGGTGGGGCGATAGAGAAATTCAAGCAACCCGTCGCCGAGCTCTGCGACATTTTGCCTTCGATCATCCTGGGCTCTCAGAAAGCCATCTTTGAAGAGGCACTGGAGGAGCTGAAGGTCAGCGGCGTCGCCGGCGAAGTGGCCCAACGCATCGCCGCGCTGAAATTTCTCGGCGAGCTGATGGAGATCACCCGGATCTCGAGCGAAGTGGGTTTCTCGGTCGCGGATGTGGGACGCGTGTATTTCGCCTTGGCGGACGAAGTCGATTTCGCGTGGCTGCTCGACCTGCTCGAGATGGCTCCCGGTGAGGACGTTTGGGAGCAGCGCGCCGCTCAAGGGCTGATGCAAGATCTCGGGCAGGCGCGGCGCAACCTGAGTTTAACGGTACTTGCCAGCGGCGGCCGTGACGACGCGGTGGGCGCGCGACTCGAGGCGTTTCGTAGGCGCGAAGCGGCCCGGGTAGGTGGAATGCGCGAAGTGCTGCAAGAGCTATTGATTTCGGAGAATATCAACCTCGCCGCGCTGACCGTGGCCACCCGCGAGATTCTTCGTCAGTCTCAAGCAGCGCTGGACGCCTGCCACCACTGACCCGGCCCACCGATCGTCACTCGATCGATCCCTAAACAATCTCGCCGCCTGGGTGTCTCGCACGGCGCCCATAGCCGCCCTTGAAGTCCGCGCGCTCCCACTCGTCGTTCCGCGGCTCATGGTTTCGCTCCACCGACCTGTGGTAACTTACCAGAGTCGAGCTAAGGACAGGAGAAATGGAGGAATCATGGCCGAAAGATCGCGGCGCGCGCGCGACGCATGGGATCTAGAGACGCGAGTCATACGCCTGGCTGCCGAAGCCTCGGGCGACGAGGCGCCGAGTGGCGGCGCTCCGTTGGCGGCGCCCATCTGGCAGAGCGCCACGTTCGGGTTCCTAACGCCGGAGCAGGTGGCGGAGGCTGCCGTCGCTCAGGGGCCGGACCGCTTCTACACGCGATACGGGAATCCCAATTTCACGGCGGTGGCTGAGGCCGTTGCGGCGCTGGAGGGTGCCGAGTCGGGATTAGTCACGGGCTCCGGAATGGGAGCCGTCATGCTCGTGTTCATGACGGGCTTGAGCAGCGGCGATCACGTCGTCGCCCAGAAAGCTCACTATGTCGGTACGATGAAGGCGCTGCAGCATTGGTTGCCGCGTTACGGGATCGAAGTCACGCTGGTCGATCAGACCGATCTCGACGCTTTCCGGGAGGCTTTGCGCCCCAACACGCGGCTCATATATGTGGAATCTCCCACCAACCCAACGCTGGACCTCACAGATCTGGGGGGCGTGGCCGAGATGGCGCGAGCCCGAGGTATCACGACGTGCATCGATGGTACGTTCGCGACGGCGATCAATCAGCGACCAATCGAGCAGGGTATCGACTTGGTCCTACATAGCGCCACGAAGTATTTAGCCGGGCACAGCGACGTCACCGCTGGGGTCGTGGTCGGGGACCGCGAGCGGATCGATGGGCTGTGGAAAACCCTCATCGTGTTCGGGATGATCCTCCATCCGTTCGAGGCGTGGCTCCTCGCGCGGGGCATCCAGACTCTGCCCATCCGGATAGCGCGCCACAACGCGAACGCAACCGCCGTAGCCGAGTTCTTGGAATCGCATCCACGCGTACCAAAGGTCTACTACCCGGGCCTGCCATCGCATCCGCAGCACGATCTCGCTAGGAGGCAGATGGACGGATTCGGCGGGATGGTCGTCTTCGAGCTCGATGGCGGCTTCGAGGCGGCGCGCGACTTCGCCGCTCGGTTAAAGCTCGCGCGGTTGGCGGTGAGCCTGGGCGGGACGCAGACGCTGATAGTTCACGCGGCCTCCATGATCCACGCTCAACTGAGTGCCGAGCAGCGCGCGGCGGCGGGCATATCCGACAACTTGGTTCGTATCTCGGTCGGGCTCGAGGCCGCGAAAGACATTATCGACGATCTGAGCCAGGCCCTGGCTCAGCCCTAGTCCAATAATATGTCGCCCCTGTCCGGGTTGCCCCACAGGGCTATAGCGCGGAGTCCAGCGCGGCGATAAGGGCGTCGATATCTTCGGCGTCATTGTAAACGTGTGGCGAGATGCGTATGGAGTCGCCGCGCAAAGATACGGAGACGTTGTGCTCGTCCAGAGCTTCCTTCAATCGCGAGGTGTTGAACGTCGGCGGCATCCTGATCCCTAGAACGTGTCCGGCTCGATTCGCTTCCTCGTCGATGGTCCAGCCGCGCCCCCTGACTGCGTGTGCGAGCGGCGCAACGAGTGAGCCGCAGTAGCGCTGTATCTCCTCGACGCCCCACTCGAGGATCATACCCAGCGCCGTCTTGAGCATGGGGGCGTGGGCGAAATTGCTCGACTCACCGGCGTCGTAACGGATCGCGCCTGGACGGTACGTGTCCTGGTAGTCAACGAGGCGCCGAAAGTCCTCGCTGCCGGTGCGGCCGATCCACGTCTCTTCCAGAGGGACACCATCGGCGTACCGCGCGCCGTAGTAGGCGACGCCGATCCCGTAAGGACCTAGCAGCCACTTATAAGCCGGGCACACGAGCGCGTCGGGTTTGAGCTCTTGGACGTCAAACGGTAGCGCGCCGACGGACTGCGTCCCGTCGACGATGAAGGCTGCCCCGACTTCCCGCGCGTGTGCCCCGATCCGCTCCAGGTCGATCAGGGTTCCATCCGTCCAGTGTATGTGCCCGAGGGCCACGATCGCCGTCGAGCGGTCGATCGCCTCCAAGAGGGAGTCGCTCCACGCCGCGGAACGGTCATCGCTCTCCGGCGGCGACACGACTCTGAGCTCCGCGCCCGTATCCTCGGCGATGCGGCGCCAGGCGTACACGTTCGATGGGAACTGGTCCGCCGCGGTCACGATGTTCTGGTCGCCCCGAACAGGCGAATTGCGCGCGACGATCGCCAATCCATAGGATGCCGAGGGGATGATCGCGACCGTCCGCGGGTCGGGGATGTTCACCAGACGCGCGAATCGTCGCCGGATCTCGTCGCAGTCGAGAAAGAAGTCTTCTTGGGCGATCGTGGAGGGGTCGCACTTTCGCCGCAGCCCCGCGATTCCCGCTTCCATCACCGGCTTGGGAAGGGGAGACATGTACGCGCAGTTGAGGTAGTGGAGGTCGGCAGGAAGCGAAAACAGGTGCTCTTGGCTTTCTAGCATGTTGACAGACAGGCTATGATGGTGTGACGCTAGCTGGTACAAACGACTCAAACAAAGGATCGACCATGACTTCCCCGCGACACATCCTCTCAGGCGTCATCGCAGCCTCCGCCGCATCGCTAGCGCTGGCGCATCCGGCGCTGGCTCACCCGGGCCACTTCGGGATCATCGCTGGCGGTGCGCTCCACCATCTCACGAGCCCGGGTCATCTGCTACCCGCTGTCTTGGCCGGCTCGATCGCGGGGGTCCTCATGGTCCGCTCGCGCCGAACGTGGATGAGGCCTCGCTTAGATCGGTG
>CANPVX010000072.1 GCA_947581815.1 Candidatus Indicimonas acetifermentans
GGCCACCGCGGCGTCGATGGCGTTGCCTCCGGCTTCGAGAACATCTATGCCCACCCGCGTCGCCCGGGAGTCCGAAGTCACGACCACACCGTTTTGGCCCGTGCCTATAGGCTCCCGGCCTCGGTATGGCCAATTGAATGGGAGCGTGACTTGGGTCCGCGACGCGCTCCCCGCCGGTCCAATACCCGCCTGCGGCGTGCACGCGGCAACGATGCAGAGGGTGACGAGTGTAGAAGTCAGCGAAGGGCGCATCTCAAGCTCTTTCTGCTGGCGGTGTAAAAAGGCATGACCGGCGTTCCATCATACCGCTCCCGGGACGCCGATCTTCGGGCACAGATCCTCCAGCACGCACGCGTCGCAATCGGGACGACTCGCCCGGCATACCGCGCGACCATGTCGGATCAATTGTATATGGAAATCAAAGCGGAGCTCCGCCGGAACAACATTGTCGCGGTTCAGCGACTCGTGCGCTCGGTCCGCCGTCACCCTGGGCCCGATCAGCCCCAGCCGTCCGGCCAGCCGGTGGACGTGCGTATCCACGGGCATGTAGGCGCGTCCAAGCGAGAAGCAGAGCACGCAGGCCGCGGTCTTGACGCCGACGCCGCGGAGGCTGGTCAGATAGTCGATGACTTCGTCATCACGCAGAGCGGCGAGGTGCGATAGATCGAGTTGGCCTTGACGCGCATGGATCGCGTCCAGCGTCTCTTGAAGCACTCGCGCCTTCTGTTTCCATAGTCCCGCCGAGCGTATCGTCTCCTCGACGTCCGCCCGAGGAGCGGCTCGCACCGACTCCCAATCTGGGAATCGGGCACGCAGCGCTTCGTAGGCCCGGTCGCGGTTCGTGTCCGAAGTGCTCTGGCTGAGGATGGTCAGCATCAGCTCGTCCAGCGGGTCGAGCCGGGGTTTCCGCGCCACGCCGTACCGTGACTCCAGCCGCCGATTCAGCGCCCGCACCCGTCGCCGCGACGACGTCGTCGGAGTCGCCGTGCTTACCACTCGGAGAGCGCTTTCTGGGCAGCGGCGGCCAGAACAGCGGCGCCAGTCGGTAGGCAACGCTCGTCTATGTCGAAGCGCGGGTGGTGATGGAATCGAGGATCGTCCTCGATCATCGCCCCCAGCCAGAAGAAGCAGCCGGGCGCCTCGCGGGCGAGATAGGCGAAATCTTCTGCGCCCATGATCTGAGCCGCTCGCCCGACGCTCTGCGGATCGACAGTAGAGTTGGCGGCCTCACGCACCAGCTCGGTGAGCTGCGCGTCGTTGTTGACGGGCGGATTGCCGGCCCGGATCTCAATGCGGCCCTCGCCGCCGAGCGCGTCCGCGACCGCGAAGGCGCGTCGCAACTCCTCGTGCAGTATGTCCCGCACCTCGGGATTGAAATAGCGCAACGTCCCTTCGAGCCGAACTTCGCCGCTCAGAATGTTCTCCTTCGTTCCTCCCCGAATTTTCCCGAAGGTGATCACCGCAGGCTCGAGGGGATCCACACGCCGCGAAACTATTTGCTGAACGGCGTTGATCACTTGGGCGGTCAGCACGACGGCGTCGAGCCCTTCGTGCGGGATCGCAGCGTGCGAAGTGACACCTCGAACAATGCCTCGCACCGTATCGTTGCCGGCCATCATCGGGCCCTCACGGAACAACACCTGCCCGACCGGTGCGGTGGAATCGACGTGTAGTCCGACGATGGCAGCCACATCTTCCATAGCCCGGTCCGCAATCATCCGCTGAGCACCCCCAAGATTCTCCTCATCGGTGCCCTCCTCCGAGGGCTGAAAGAGCAGGCGAATCTTTCCCTTGGGCAGCGTCCCCGCTTGTTTGCTCTCGGAGAGAAGCTGCGCGGCTCCCAGCAGACACGCCACGTGGGCGTCATGGCCGCAGGCGTGCATGACGCCTTCGTTCCGAGAACGGTAGGGCGCGTCGTTCGCTTCTTGGATCGGCAAAGCGTCCATGTCTGCGCGCAAAGCGACGATCCGGCCTGAACCATTGGTCAGTTCACCCACACACCCGGTGATCCCCACCGCCGTAGTGACGTCGTAGCCGAGGCTGCGCAGCCGCTCCGCAACGACTCCAGCCGTGCGGGTCTCCTGAAAAGAGAGCTCGGGATGTGCGTGGATGTCGCGACGAATGTCTCTGATCTCGGGCGCCAGCGCCGTGGCGCGGGAAATTAGCTCCATCTGACTCCTTTCTACTATTCTCTTGCCAGCAAAAGACGTTAGGTTTCTGAGCGCCCGACGGCAACGGTGCGCGTCTGTGGTGGATCAGCGGCGGGACGCGGCGCCTGCCGTTCAAAATACGATGCGCCGGGAGATTATGGCCGACGACTTATTCGATCCGCGGCTTACCGAGCACCGGAATCCTAACACTATCAATATCGACTCCGCAGGTGCCGCCGAGATCGTCGACTTGATCAACGCCGAAGATCGAACCGTGCCGCAGGCGGTCCATTCGCAGCGCGATGAGATCGCCCGCGCGATCGAGACGGCCGTGGAATGCTTTCGAGCGGGCGGCCGGCTCATCTACGTGGGAGCCGGAACCAGCGGCAGGCTCGGAGTCCTCGACGCCACAGAGTGTCCGCCCACCTTCGGGGTCGAACCCGATATGGTGCGCGGGATCATCGCCGGCGGGTATATGGCGCTCGTCAGAAGTCAGGAGGGAGCCGAGGACCGCGGCAGCGACGGCGTCGCGGCTATGGACGAGGCTGGCGTCGGTCCGAACGACTTCGTCCTCGGCATCGCGGCTTCCGGCACGACCGCTTTCGTGCGAGCCGCCCTAGAGCGAGCGGCGGAGTGCGGAGCGAAGACGGGCTTCTTGTGCTGCAGCGAGCCCGGCGCCGAGATGCGTCAGCTGGTCGACGTCTCGATCGTTCCGCTCGTTGGGCCCGAGGTGATCGCCGGCTCGACCCGAATGAAGGCGGGAACGGCGACCAAGCTCGTCCTCAACACCATCACGACCGGAGCGATGGTGCTGCTGGGCAAAGTGTACGAGAACTTGATGGTTGACTTGAAAGCGGTCAGCGAGAAGCTGGTCGACCGGAGCCGAAGGATCGTCATGGCGATCACGGGAGCCACGCGTGAGGAGGCGAGCGCGGCGATCGAAGAAGCGGAGGGATCGTTGAAGGTAGCGATCTTGATGCAATCGGCAGGGGTGGGCCGCGGCCTCGCGGAGTGCTATGTGGCCGAGGCGGGGGGGAGAGTTCGTGAGGCCATGGAGCGGGCGCAGACCCTAGAGAGGACTGTGAGCAGCCGCGGAGATGCGTTGACACCGCACCCAACGACGCCCCTCGACGCGAACTGTCTGCAGCGTACCCTAGTCTCTGTCCGGCAAATGCCGAAGACCGTATCCATGCTCGTGGGCGATGGCGTGGGCGAGGAGCGGCTCGAGGCGCGTCCGTCTCCAGACACGTGGTGCATCAAGGAACACATCGAACACCTGATCGTCTTCGACCAGGTCGCCGACCGGCGGCTGAGCGTGATTCTGTCTTCCGACGATCCCCCCCCCTCGTTTCCCAACTGGGATGAGAAAGTGGAGAACGCCAAGATCAGCGAGAGCGGGGCGATCGAGGCGCCGATCGAGCAACTGCTCATGAGGCTGGCGGACGGTCGGGCGAAGCTGGCGGCAAGGGTCGAGGCCAGCAACGCTGAGGACTTCGCTCGAACCGGGCGGCACGAGGTCCTGGGCGATGTGTCGGTCTATCAGCTGTTGGGTCAGATCGTTTGGCACGACGACCGACACGTGCGGGCCATACGCCGACTTCTGACGGATTAGTGGAACTTCTTTACCTGGGGCTCATGTCGGGCACGTCACTCGACGGCATCGATGCGGCTCTGGTGCGGCTCGACCAGTCGAGCCCTTCGATGGACGCTTCTCTGGAGGCCTTCCGAACCATCCCTTTTAGCCGAGATCAGCGCGCCTCGATCGAGGCCGCGCTGGCCGGGGGCTCGCAGCCCGCGGCTTCCGTCCGCGAGCTCGCGCGCCTCAATCGCAAACTCGGCGAGTGGTTCGCCGATGCGGCACTCGAGCTTCTGAACGATGCCGGAGTGGAGTCGGAGTCGGTCGCGGCGGTGGGCTCTCATGGCCAGACGATCTGGCACGAGCCGCCGGCGAAGGGGGGGCGGAGCCCCGGGTCGACTCTGCAGCTCGGCGAGGCCGCCGTAATCGCGGAGCGACTCGGCGTGCCGGTGGTCTCGGACTTCCGTGCTCGCGATGTGGCGGCCGGTGGCCAGGGGGCGCCGCTCGTTCCTCTCGTGGATCGAGTCCTCTTCTCGAGTCCCGATCGGCATCGTGCTCTGCAAAACATCGGCGGCATGGCTAACGTCAGCTTCTTGCCCGCGGGATCGGCTAGCCCATCAGATCCCCCTCCAATAATGGTAGCCTTCGATACCGGCCCCGGCGTGGCCGTGATCGATCGGGTGGTACAGGAGTTGACGGCCGGAGTCGAGTCTTTCGACCGCGACGGTCGCCGGGCCGCCGCGGCTCAGCCGAATCAAATTCTTCTGGCCAGGCTCCTCGACGACGCGTACTTCAGAGAACCGCCGCCCAAGTCCACGGGGCGGGAATACTTCGGTGGAGAGTACGCGCTGCGCCTGATCGACGTTGCGCGCCAGATCGGCATCGAGGAAGAAGAAGTGATCGTCGCTACAGCGACGGCGTTGACCGCTCACTCGATCGCTGATGCGTACCGATGCTTCGCGCCGCGTGGCCAGGAGCCGCAAGAATGTTTCGTCTCGGGGGGCGGAGCTCGCAACCCGACGCTCATGGGCATGTTGAGCGAGCAGCTTTCGCCTATGCCAGTGGCTGACCTCTCGAAGTTGGGTTGGGACCCCGATGCGAAGGAGGCGGTGGCGTTCGCGATTCTGGCTCACCTCTTTCAACAGGGCCTGCCAGGCAACGTCCCATCCGTCACGGGCGCCCGGGGACCCAGAATTCTCGGGAAGCTGTCGCCCGCATGAACCCGGCCCGCCCCGCCCGCCTCGTCTTCCCCGCGCTACGCTGGGAGGATAGAGACCTCGATGGGGTTTGGCCCGAGGTTCGAGATGCGTTAGACCGCGGGGTCGGCGGTTTCGTCGCGTTCGGTGGCAGCACGTCGGATATGCTGGCGTTGACCCGGCGGGCAAAGGAGCACGCCCGCCGGCCTCTGCTTTTCGCCGCCGACTTGGAGCGCGGGGCGGGCCAACAGTTCAGCGGAGCGACGCAGTTGCCGCCGCCGGCCGCCTTGGCGGAGCTGGGCGACGCCGCCATTGCGGAGGCGGCCGGCATCACCGCCATAGAGGCCGGGGCGGCCGGTATCGGCTGGGTGTTCGCGCCCGTCGCCGATCTCGATGTCGAGCCGCAGAACCCGATCGTCGGCACGCGAGGCTTCGGCGCCGAGCCCCATAACGTTGCCCGCCAGGTGAGAGTCTGGGTCGAGTCGGCTCAGGCGGAAGGCATCCACGCCTGCGCCAAGCACTTTCCGGGTCACGGCCGGTCGACGACCGACTCCCACGCAGCGCTTCCTGTGATCGAGGCTTCGCGCGCGACCCTCGAGGATGATCTTCTGCCTTTTCGCGCCGCGATCGACGCTGGTGTGCGCAGCATCATGCTGGCGCATGTTGCATACCCGGCCCTGGACCCTGAGGGGGGGGGGCGCCCGGCCAGCCTCTCACCGTCGGTGATAGGACTGCTGCGCGAGGAGCTCGGCTTCGCTGGCTTGCTCGTTACCGATGCTCTGATCATGGGCGCCATAGCGGCTTCGGGTCGGGTCGAAACCGATGCCGCGGTCGAGTCCATCCGGGCGGGCTGCGATGTGCTTCTCTATCCCACCTCCGTGGAAGATACCGTTGCTGCGCTCGCCGCTGCGCTCGATTCCGGCGACCTCGAAGACCGGCGTGTCGCTCAGGCTGTGGAGCGGGTCGAGGGCGCGGCCAGCGAAATAGTCGCGCATGCGGCGGCTCAGCTCGACGAAGCGGCGGATCAACATCCTGGGCAGGCGCTCCGGCTGGCGGTTGCATCCCTCGAGCCGCTGCGCGGCATGCGGCCGTCCCTCAGGGCAGGCGAGTCAGTGCGGCTACATGTAATAGACGACGACTCGCCAGCGCAGGCCGCGGCCGGTTCTGCACCAGGCACGCGCCGCTTCGATCGCAGCGTGCTCGCTAACAGCCTTCGAAAACACGGGGCGCCGCTTCTCGACTCGCTCTCCTTCGAGGAGGACGCCTGCGACTTGATCGCCGTTTTCTCTGACGTGAGAGCCTGGAAGGGTCGAGTCGGCCTGGCGCCGGAATCCGTGCGTGCGGTGAATGCTGTCCTCGCTCGAGCCCCCGATGCCACCGTCATCCTGTTCGCTCACCCGCGTACCGCGTCCGAGCTTCCCGCCGCCCGTCACATCCTTGGCGCCTGGTGCGGCGATTCCGTAATGCAAGAGGCTGTCGCCCAGCAGCTCGTGCCTAACCCGCCATCGTGAACACTCTCGATTGGGTTGTCATAGTTGCCTACCTCGCCGGGACGCTCGCGGTGGGCGTCTGGTTTTCGCAGCGCGCCGGACGCAGCGTCGCCGACTTCTTCGCCAGCGGTCGCAGCCTCCCATGGTGGCTTGCGGGGACGTCGATGGCCGCAACGACCTTCAGCGTCGACACCCCGCTCTACGTCACGGGCCTCGTCGCCCGCCGCGGTATCGCCGGCAACTGGGAGTGGTGGGCGTTCGGCATCTCGCACGTTCTAATGATCTACCTGTTCGCGCGCCTCTGGCGCCGCAGCAACGTGCTCACCGACATCGAGCTGACCGAGCTCCGCTATGGCGGCCAATCGGCCGCGCTGTTACGTGGCGTCCGGGCGTTCATCTTCGCTGTGCCGATCAATACGATCGGGATGGGCTACGTGCTGTTGGCGATGCGCAAGGTGATCGAAGCGCTGGGTATCTGGGACGCAGTGCAGCTCGATCTGCCGGGCGAGCCGAGATTCTGGATCGTCGTGGGCATATCGGTACTGGTGCTGATCTACGCGGGGCTGGCCGGCCTGTGGGGCGTCGTTGTGACCGACTTCTTTCAGTTCATCCTCGCCCTCCTAGGAGCTCTCCTGGTTGTCGGCTTCGCTTTGCCCGATGTCGGCGGCATCGCCGGAATCAAGCTCACGCTGGTTGAGACAGGTCTCGGGGACCGGCTCGACTTCTTCCCCTGGTCCCAAGTCGCCCAGCTGTCGATGACGACCTTCCTGGCCTACCTCGGTATCCAGTGGTGGGCGTTCCGCGCCAGCGACGGCGGCGGGATCTTCATCCAGAGGTTCATCTCCTCGAAGACGGAGGACGATGCTGCGAAAGCGGCCTGGCTGTTCAACGTGCTTCACTACCTGGTCCGGACCTGGCCCTGGATCGTGGTCGCTTTGGTAGCGCTCATACTCTACCCGGGCCTCGCCGACCCGGAGATCGGTTACATCCGACTGATGCTCGACTATCTGCCGGCAGGCCTGCTGGGGTTAGTAGCGGCGTCGTTTCTGGCCGCCTTCATGTCCACGGTATCCACTCAGATCAATTGGGGCGCCAGCTATGTCGTGAACGACCTTTATGGCCGTTGGCTCAGGCCCGATGCGAGCGAACACGAGCTCGTATGGGTCGGGCGGATCAGCTCCGTTGCCATGGTAGCTCTCGCAGCGACCGCCGCCTTCTTCGCCCAAGACATCGGCACCGTCTTTCGTTTCATGATCGCGATCGGCACCGGGCCTGGCGCGGTCCTCATCCTCCGTTGGTTCTGGTGGCGCGTGAACGCAGTGGCCGAGCTCGCCGCTATGCTGGCCGGCATGCTCATCGCTGTGCTCTCGTATCTGCCGGCGTTCGCGGGGATGGACTTCGGCCTCCGACTCGCCGTAACGGCTTTCGGCTCCGCCGCCATCTGGGTCCCCACCATGTTGCTCGCTAAGCCAGAGCAGCCGGAGACATTAGAGAGATTTTATCGACGAACCCGGCCGGGCGGTCCCGGCTGGCGCCGGCAGCGTGAAGCGACCGGACTGGAGCCGCTCCAGGACCTCGCCGCCGACCTGCAGTCGAGCTTCTGGGGCATCGCGCTTCTCTTCGCGATGATGCTGGGTGTTGGCTGGCTCGTTTTCGGAATCTGGGCCAAGGCGGCCGCCACGCTGGCAGCGGCTTCCTTCTTCTTCTACAGGCTGAGGCGCATCGGCCGACGGATCGAGGACGTCGCTTCGCCGTGACCCTGCCCGTCCCTCTCTCCTACTCCCCCTCGTCATCGTCATCGCCCTTGCCGCGAGTGGGATGGCAGGTGTGTCTTACTTTGAAGTTCTGCGGGGCCTCCCTAGATTGGCGCACGGCGAGTCGTCTCTTCGAACGGAGGCATTGCTGACCGTCATCTGCACGAAATCGATCCGGCGAGGTCTGCCGGTGGCCCTGGGTCTCGGAGCCGGAGTCGCATGCTCCGCAAGAAGCCCTGAGCCCGCGGGACCTCCCCCGATCCCGCTGCGGACGGGCGCTCTCACCATCGATGTCGTCTACCCACCCGAGGGCAGTGTGATCAGCGCGGTCGACTCCAACTTCATCTTCGGGACGGTGGCGAATGGTCGGGCAAGCCTCACGATCAACGGGCAAACCGTTCAAGTCGAGCCCAATGGTGCTTTCATCGCCTGGCTTCCGGTCCCGCCGGCTGTGGACGACACGCTAGCGATTTACGAGCTGCTAGCCTCCCTCGCTTTGGAGACAGAGCGCCGCACACACGTCGTGCGTCTTCCTCGCCCCCCTGCGCGGCTGCCCCCCCATGGTGTAGCCATCGATTCCGCCAGCCTCTCACCGAGGGGCCTGTGGTGGGTACGAGAAGGGGAGGGCATAACCGTCCGGGCGCGAGCATCGCCCGGTGCGCGGGTGCGGCTCGTCACCCCTGACGGCCAGACGGTGTCGCTCGAAAGAGCCGAGTCTGACTCGATGCTCGCGTCCGCGAGCGCCGCATACTACGAGGGCATCTTGATCGCTCGGGCGCCGCTGGGGCGTGGAGGCCGCAGCGCGCGTCCTCCCCCGGTGCCTGCCGACCCGGAGGCAGTCGCGGAATTCTGTGCGCCGGTTCGAAGCAGGGACCTGGAGGAAAGTGAGGCGGGCGAGGGCGAGGGCGAGGGGGAGGGCGAGGGGGAGGGGGAGACGACGCCGTTGCAGACGGATATCGAACCTAGCTGTGCTCGTGTCGAAGCGATCGTCGCTGACGACACCGCGCGTGTAGCGTTTCCCCTTGATCTGTGGATCCTGCAGGATCCCCCGCCTGTTGTCGAGCTGCACGAGGCGCCCTCGCTTGCGGGTCGGGATCGCCTGGTCGCAGGGCAGGCGGGTCTCGGCGGAACGGTCACCTGGCGCTGGACCGACGGGGTGCGAGCCATCGTGACGGGTCGTCGTAACGACGCGATCCGCTTGGGTCTCGATGCCGATACGGAGGCGTGGGTCCCGATTCGTGACCTGCGTTGGCTTTCGGTCGCTACTCCTAATATGTCTCGCGCGAGGCTGGGTGCCCCTCGCATCACTGCCTTGTCCGACTGGCTCGAGGTGCGACTGCCGCTGGATCTGCAGGTGCCCTACGACGTCAGCATCGATGGCCTGCGCGTATCGCTCACCCTCTATGGAGCCTACGCGACTAGCGGCACCGTCCGCTATGGCGCCGCCGACGAATTCCTGCGCAGCGCTCGTTGGGAGCAACGAACTTCCGATCGCTACGTGTTCCATCTCGATCTGGCGCGTCGGCCGTGGGGCTACCGGGTGACCTATCAAAGGGGGGGGGGAGCGCTCGTTCTCCATGTGCGCCGCCCGCCCATCATCAACACGCAGCGCCCGCTTGCTGGGCGAGTCATAGCGGTCGATCCGGGCCACCCACCTGCCGGCGCCCGCGGGCCCACGCGTTTATACGAGGGGGATGCGAATCTGGCGGTGGCGATGCGGCTGAGACGGCTGCTCGAAGCGGAGGGCGCGACGGTCATCATGACGAGAACCGATGGCCGAGCCGTGCGGCTGTACGATCGGGTCGAGCTCGCCGAGCTTCTGGGAGCCGAGCTGCTTGTGTCAATTCACAACAACGCTCTGCCCGATGGGGTCGACCCGTTCACGAACAACGGAACGAGCGTATTCTACTTCCATCCTCAGTACATCGACTTGGCTGGATCTATTCAGCGGCGTCTGCTCGAGGCGCTCGGCCTGACGGATCTGGGAATCGCGCGGGCAAGTTTGGCGCTGGTTCGCCCGACATGGATGCCATCGGTTCTAACCGAGGCCGCCTTCATGATGATTCCCGCTCAGGAATCCGGGCTTCGCGATCCCGCCTTCCTAGAATCCTACGCGCTCGGCATCCTCGAAGGGCTGCGTGATTTTCTTCGCGAGAGGGAGGAATGAAGCGTAGAGCGACGCGCTCGTTAGCGTTCGCCTTGTCTGTGGCGGCGCTGACCCTCCTCGATTGCGGTCGGACTATCGCCCAGGTCCCACCCGACGAAAACTACAGGACGTTCGATACCGAGCATTTCCGTGTGATCTTCCCTGTGAGCCTGGAGCCATTTGCCCGCCAGGCCGCCGCGAGCGCTGAATGGGCCTACGGGGCACTTTCCTCGGCCTTCATCTCACCGCCTGGTGGCAGGATCTCCCTCATCATCGCTGACAACACGGACGCGCCGAACGCCTCGGCCACACCGATACCGCGAAACAGAGTCACGTTGATTGCGACGCCCGACATCGGCAGCCGCCAGCTCAACTACTATACGGACTGGCTGGATGTAACCCTCGCTCACGAGCTGACCCACATCTTTCACCTCGACCGGGCGGCTGGCTTGTGGCCGATAGGGCGGGCAGTGTTCGGCCGCTTGCCGCTCCTGTTCCCAGCTTTCTATCAGCCTCGGTGGGTGATCGAGGGCCTCGCCACTTATTACGAATCCCGTCTGACCGGAGCCGGCCGCGCCTATGGTAGCTTCTTCCCGATGCTGCTCACGAGCGCAGCGGAGGAAGGAAGGCTGCGCACGGTCGACGCCGGCAACGGGCTCACTCCCAACTGGCCGGCGGGTAACCCACCCTACGCTTACGGCGGCCTCTACTTCAAGTCGCTGGCCGAGGAACACGGCGACACAGCGATCGCCGACTTCGTTCTCCGAGGTGCCGCTCGATTCCCGTACACTGTGGAGTGGGCCTCGACCCCCGTTTTCGGTCACAAGCTCTCCGACCTTTGGGATATCTGGGAGGCTGACTTCAAGGCGGAAGTCGTGTCGCGATCCGACTCCATTAAGAAGGCCGAGGGCGTTACCAACGGCCGACCGCTCTCCGAATTCGCCTGGCGGATCCCAGCGCCGCGCTTCTCTCCCGACGGTCGCCACGTCGTTTACACGCTGATCGACCCGCGCGAAGATGCCGCCACCGTCGTCGCGCGGGTCGAGGACGGCGCGTGGGTGCAGCGCAAGCGTCGAAACGGGTCGGGCACAAACGCCTGGTCGCTCGATGGCTCCACCGTCTTCGTGCAGCAGCCAGAGTTCAAAGGGCGCTATCGGATCTACACCGACCTGTGGGCGCTCG
>CANPVX010000073.1 GCA_947581815.1 Candidatus Indicimonas acetifermentans
GGGCGCCCGGCCGGAGCCCGGGTGTGGAAACGCGGATCGGAGGGGGGACGGGGGGGGGGTGAGGAGTGTATGGGGGGGGGGGGGGGGGGGGGGGGGGGGGGGGTGACGGGCCGGCCGGGTGTGCGGCGGAGCGAGATCGTTTCCTGGTCCCTCTACGATTTCGCTAACTCGGCGTTCACCACGCTGATCGTGACCTTCATCTTCAGCACTTACTTCACGCAGGCGATCGCGGCCGATGACGTCTCGGGCACGCTGATCTGGAGCCGGGCGGTGAACATCTCGGCGATCATCGTTGCCCTGTCCACGCCGGTGCTCGGGGCCATCGCGGACTTCTCGTGCCGGAAGAAGCTCTTCCTGCTGATCGCCACGCTCCAGACCGTCATCTTCACGTCGCTCCTCTTCTTCATGAGGCCCGGGATGGTGTTGGCGGCGGCGTTACTGTTCGTGATCGCGAACGTCGGTTTCGAGGGCGCCCAGGTGTTCTACAACGCGTTCCTCCCACAAATCTCCACCTCGAAAAACATCGGCCGCATCTCGGGCTACGGTTGGTCGCTTGGATACGTGGGGGGCCTGGCAGCGCTCTTCATCGCCTTCGGCATGGTGAGAGGCTGGCTGCCGGAGGATGACTTCTTCAACGTCCGCGCCACCACCCTCCTCGTGGCTGTCTGGATGGCGCTCTTCTCGATACCGATCTTCATGTTCCTGCGCGAGCGGGGGACGCCGCATGCGGTGGACCGTGGGAGCTACATCAGGGAAGGGTTCCGGCGGGTCGCCGAGACCTTCCGGACCCTGCGTCACCATCGCGAGGCCGCGAAGCTGCTGTTGGCCCGGCTGATCTACAACGACGGGCTGGTGACGATATTCGCCTTCGCAGCCATATACGCCGCCGCCGTGTTCGGTATGACGACGCAAGACATAATCTTTCTCGGCATCATCATAAACATCGCCGCTGCCGCTGGCGCCTTCGGACTGGGGTATGTCAACGACTGGATCGGCGGCAAGTGGACGATCGCCATCACCTTGGTGGTGTTGATCGCCGCCGGCATCTTGGGGGCGGCGGCCCAGACGAGAACCGGGTTCTGGATCGCCGCGGTCTTCATCGGGCTGATGGTCGGTCCGAACCAGGCGGCGAGCCGCAGCCTGCTCGGAACGATGATACCGGAAGACAAGCTGGGGGAGTTCTTCGGTTTCTTCGCCTTCTCGGGCAAGCTCGCCTCGGTGGCCGGGCCGTTCACTTATGGAGCGGTGGTGGCGGCCACGCGGAGCCACCGAGCCGCGATCGCTTCAGTCGTTGTCTTCTTCGTCATCGGCTTCATCGTGCTGATGTTCGTGGACGAGCGGGCGGGTATCGCGGCGGCTCGCGGAGGAGTCGCGCCGGAGAAAGCGGGAGCAGCACCAGGACCTGGAGAGTAGGAGAGCTATGGGGGGGAGGGGGGCAGGAGAGAGCGAGCGGACCGCACGCCGCACCCACGGCTTCACGGAGTCAGTGATCCGTGAGATGACGCGGGTCGCTGCCGAGCACGACGCCATCAATCTGTCTCAGGGGTTCCCCGATTTCGCGGCTCCGGATCTATTGAAGGAGGCGGCGTGCGAGGCGGTGCGCGCCGACATCAACCAGTACGCAGTCACCTGGGGCTCGCCCCGGATAAGGAAGGCGCTGGTCGAGAAGTACGGTCGCTTCTACGGCATGGAGGTGGATGCGGATCGCGAGTTGACGGTGACCTGTGGCGCGACCGAGGCGATGGCGGCGACGATGCTGGCTCTCGTGAACCCCGATGACGAGGTCATCATCCTCGAGCCCTTCTACGAGAACTACGGTCCCGACGCCATCCTCTGCGGCGCGAAACCGAAATTCGTTTCGACCCTGGCGGATGGCAGCCTCGATCTCGAGCGGCTGAGCCACGCCTTCAGCACGAAGACCCGCGGCATCATATTCAACACACCCAACAATCCCACCGGCCACGTATTCAGCCGGGCCGAGCTAGAGCACATCGCCGAGCTGTGCCGCGAGCACGACGCGCTGGCGTTCACCGATGAAATCTACGAGCACATCCTCTACGAGGGCGAGCACATCCCGCTGGCTACGCTGGATGGGATGCGCGAGCGGACGGTGACCATCAGCGGTTTCTCGAAGACCTTCAGCGTTACGGGCTGGCGGGTAGGGACGATATTGGCGCCGGCCGATCTCACCGACGCCATCCGCAAGACCCACGACTTTCTCACGGTAGGCTCGCCCGCTCCGCTGCAGGAGGCGTGTGCGGTGGGGCTCGAGCAACTCGACGATCGATATTACGAGCAGCTCAAGCTCGATTATCGCGCGCGGCGCGATGTGCTCTTCGAGAGTTTGATCGCCGCCGGCTTCGAGTGTAGTAGCCCGGCGGGCGCATACTACATCATGGCCGACTTCTCGGACCTCAGCGATCTGCCCGACGACGAGTTCGCGATATGGCTCACGCGCGAAGTTGGCGTGGCGACCGTTCCGGGCTCGAGTTTCTTCAACGATCCGACACACGGGCGGCGTCTGGTGAGGTTCGCCTTCTGCAAAACGATCGGAACTCTGGAGGGTGCCGCGGCCCGGCTCCGGCAACTGCAGAAAAGAAAAACTTGACGCTTCGCGTTCAACACCACATACTGGCGTGACTCCCCCCGAGCGATCTCACGCAGAAAGTATCGGAACCCATCGGATCAGAGCGAGTCTTGTAGGGTAGGGATGAGTTGGGAGGAGGGGCGGCAAGGCGGGCAACACCCTGTAAGAACAATGACTTACGGAGGGTTTAGCCGATTCTCCTACCTTGAGGCTGCCGGCGCACATGGACCCAGGCCCAGCCCGGAGCCGCCGCAGTAGGCAGTAAGCTTCACAACCCCGCCACGGCAGGACCCAGAAACGTTGGAGGTACCTGATGATCCTCCCAAACGTACGTGCTTCGTTTGGATCGGAAGACATCGAATTCCTCCTCGGCGCGCTAGCGGAGCGCACGGGTCGCACCCGTGCGAGCCTCGAGGGCCAGCTGTTCGAGGAAGGTCCCGATGTACTCCTGGACCACCCGGACGCGCTGTCTGCAGTGTTGGAGCGCCGCGGCATCGATGCGGTGCCGCCGAGGGTCGCCTTCTACGTCATGGTGCGTCACACCCTGCTCGATTTAGGTCTCCCCAATCCGCACATCGCAGACTACCTGGCGGCGCTGCTCGTGGAGTTCATGGAGGGCGGCCGCGCCTACCGTATCGCTCGCTACGACGACAAGACTTATCGCTATGTCGTCGACCTGATCGCCGATATAGAGTCGGAGAATTCCGAGAGCCGGCAGTTCCTGCTGCGCGCCCACCTCGGAAATTTCTCGCTGTGGATTTCGGGCTTGTTCCCGGATTACGTCATTGCGCGCGTGCACCGTAAGGGCGCGCCGGGGATCGATTACTATGAGGACCTCGGCGCGACCGGCTTCCGCATGGCCAGCCAGTGCGAGATCGCCGGTCATTACGATCTCGATCGTATCTATCGCGATGTGGCGAATGAGTTCGGCATCGTGCGGCGCGCGTTGAATCGGTTCTCGGATCGTTTCTTCTTTCCGGTTGCACGATCGTCCGTCGATCGTCTGCTGCGCCAGGTGAGCGACGATCTGTTCTTCAGCTAGCCGGCCGGAATCCGGAACTCGCTTTATGGGGTTGGGTACGGACGATAGAGGCGCAGATGCGCTTGATGGTAGTAGTTAGCGGAGTCTCGCTGGAAGATTCCCTGAATGTTGTGAGCAGCAACACACATAGAAGGAGCGGGGTGCGATGATCGTGCAGGAACTCGACATCATAGGGCTGATCCGCGATAAGCAGGACTCGACGGCCTATCAGGACCTGCATTGGGAAGGCTCGTTCCACGACTACCTCGCGATGGTAAACGAGAATCCGTTGATCGCGCGCGATTCATTCCAACGGTTCTACGATATGATCGTGTCGTACGGAACCGAGGAGTACACCGAGTACAAGAAGAAGATCACTCACTACAAGTTCTTCGACGACCCGTTCGAGGGCGGCAAGGATGCGGTCTTCGGTCTGGATGTAGCGCTGATGAAGCTGATCCAGACCATCAAGGCGGCGGCCATGGGTTACGGGCCGGAGCGGCGTGTCCTACTTCTGCATGGGCCGGTGGGCAGCGCGAAGTCGACTATCGTTCGCCTCATCAAGAAGGGTCTCGAGCACTACTCCCGCACGCCCGAGGGAGTGCTGTATGCCTTCCGCTGGGTCGGCGACGGTGCCACAATGCCCGAGCCGCTCACCGAGCTCGCGGCGTCCGCTCAGGCGGCGGCGCGCGTGGTGGAGGAAGGGATGCCGTGCCCCATGCACGAGGAGCCGCTCCACCTGGTGCCGAGCAACTTCCGGCAGATATTCCTCGACGACGTCAACAAGAGAGTGGCTGACGATGTCAGGATCGCTGTCGAAGGCGACCTATGCCCGGCGTGTCGCTTCCTGTTCAACCAGTACATGACCATTTATGACGGAGACTGGTCGAAGGTCATCGACCATGTGCGGGTCCGGCGGCTGCTGCTCTCGGAGCAGGATCGAGTCGGCATCGGCACATTCCAGCCGAAGGACGAGAAGAACCAGGACTCCACCGAGCTGACCGGTGATATCAACTATCGGAAGATCGCCATCTACGGCTCGGACTCGGACCCGCGGGCGTTCAACTTCGACGGTGAGTTCAACGTGGCGAATCGAGGCCTGATCGAGTTCATCGAAGTCTTGAAGCTCGACGTGGCGTTCCTCTACGACCTGCTCGGGGCATCGCAGGAGCACAAGATCAAGCCCAAGAAGTTCGCGCAGACCGACATCGACGAGGTAATCATAGCGCACACCAACGAGCCGGAGTATCGGCGCTTGCAGAGCAACGAGTTCATGGAAGCGCTCCGGGATCGGACGGTGAAGATCGATATCCCCTACGTCACAACGCTCGACGAAGAGATCCGCGTCTACCAGCGTGACTTCAACCGGACCCGCGTGCGCGGCAAGCACATAGCCCCGCACACGATCGAGATGGCGGCGACCTGGAGCGTGCTGACTCGGCTCGAAGAGCCGAAGAAGATCAACCTGACGCGGCTTCAGAAGATGAAGCTCTACAACGGCAAATCGCTGCCTGGCTTTACAGACGACAACGTGAAGGAGCTGCGCAAAGAGGCGCTGCGCGAGGGCATGCAAGGCATCTCCCCTCGTTATATCCAGGACAAGATCTCCAACTGCCTCGTCTCCGATATGGAGGAGGGGTGCGTGAACCCGTTCATGGTCCTGAAGGAGCTGGAGTCGGGGCTCAAGCACCACTCGCTGATCACGGATGAAGAGCAGCGCGAATTCTACGCCGAACTCCTCACGAACGTTCGCGAGGAGTACGAGGACATCGTCAAGAACGAAGTCCAGCGGGCGATCAGCTCCGACCAGCAGGCGATAGGTCGGCTGTGCGGCAACTACATCGATAACGTCAAGGCGTACACGCAGCGCGAGAAGGTCAAGAACAAGTACACCGGTGAATACGAGGACCCCGACGAGCGCTTGATGCGCTCCATCGAGGAGAAGATCGACATCCCGGAGAGCCGTAAGGACGATTTCCGGGCCGAGATCATGAACTATATCGGCGCGCTCGCCGTCGAGGGAAAGACTTTCGACTACTCGACTAACTCGCGGCTGCAGAAAGCGCTCGAGCTGAAGCTGTTCGAGGACCAGAAGGACTCCATCAAGCTGACCAGCCTCGTCTCTTCGGTCATCGACAAAGAGTCCCAAGAGAAGATA
The DNA here is from genome assembly GCA_947581815.1 of Candidatus Indicimonas acetifermentans. Lineage (GTDB taxonomy): Bacteria > Gemmatimonadota > Gemmatimonadetes > Palauibacterales > KS3-K002 > Indicimonas > Indicimonas acetifermentans. The sequence continues at coordinate 5,767 of CANPVX010000073.1, forward strand.
GACGTCGTGAAGAGCCGTCTGATCCGCGACTACGACTACTGCGAAGTCTGCGCCACCGACGTGCTGAACTTCGTGGCGAGCATCTTCGCGCGTGGCGATGTGAAGGAGCAACGAGATTGATCCGCGAGCCTTTTAACGGTTTTTCCGCGATCAAGAGGATCACGCGCGACAAGAAGCGCTTCGACTCCATCATCCGCGGTCGTATCAAGAAGGATCTTCGCAAGCACATAACTCGCGGCGAGCTGATCGGTAAGCGCGGGCGCGAAGTGGTCTCGATACCGCTGCCGCAGATCGAGCTACCCCGCCTGGTATACGGCCAGAAACAGATGAGCGGCGTGGGTCAGGGCGAGGGCGAGGAAGGCACGCCCATCGGGGTAGGCGAAGCCGAGGGCGGCGACGGGAGCGCCGGCGATCAGCCGGGGATGCACATCCGCGAGGTCGAGCTCTCGATCCAGGAGCTCGCCGACTTGCTGGGCGAGGAGCTGGAGTTGCCGCGCATCGAGCCGCGGGGCAATCGGCAGCTGAACAGCGAGCGCAGCCGCTATTCGAGCATTCGCAGCGTGGGGCCCGAGTCGCTGCGCTCGTTCCGTCGAACCTACCGCCAGGCGCTCAAGCGCCAGGTCGCCTCGGGGAGCTACGACTTCCGCAGGCCCGTGATCATTCCCGTGCGGGAAGACATGAGATACCGCTCCTGGAAACAGGAGCCTGAGCCGGTGGCCAACGCGGTCATCGTATACATGATGGATGTGTCGGGATCGATGGGTAACGAGCAGAAGGAGATCGTGCGAATCGAATCGTTCTGGATCGATACCTGGATCCGCGCTCACTACGATGGCATCTCCACACGCTACATAGTCCACGACGCGATCGCGCACGAAGTGGATCGCGAGACTTTCTACACGACGCGGGAGTCGGGTGGGACGCGGATATCCAGCGCGTACGAGATGGCCGCTGAATTCATCGACAACGATTACCCGTTCGACGAATGGAACGTCTACTGCTTCCACTTTTCCGACGGGGATAACTGGGGCGGCGGCGATGACGAGAAGTGCTTCAGCATTCTCAAAGAACGTATGCTGCCGCGCGTGAATCTGTTCGGCTATGGGCAAGTGGAGAGCCGCTACGGCTCCGGCCAGTTCCTCGAAGCGCTGCGCGATAATCTCGAGGACGAGAAGCTAGCCCTGTCGCAGATCGCCAACCGCGAAGCCATACTCGATTCCATAAAGGAGTTCCTGGGCAAGGGCAGATAAGACATGCCCTCGCGGGAGAACGTCTCGGCCTACCCATGCCACAAATCCTGACACCCGAGCTTCACTGGCTACAGAAAGAGATTGAAGTCTACGCCCGCGGTTACGGGCTCGACTTCTTCGAGGTGATCTTCGAGGTCCTCGATTGGGAGGAGATCAACGAGATTGCGGCCTACGGTGGGTATCCTGCTCGCTATCCCCACTGGCGGTTCGGCATGGAGTATCACGCCCTGTCGCGTGGATACGCGTATGGATTGCAGAAGATCTATGAGATGGTGATCAACAACGATCCCTGTTATGCGTACCTGCTCGCGGCGAACCCCGTGGTCGACCAGAAGCTAGTGATGGCGCACGTGTACGGGCATTCCGACTTCTTCAAGAACAACTACTCGTTCGCGCATACCAACCGGAAGATGGTCGACGAGATGGCCAACCACGGCTCGCGGATCAGGCGCCATATGGAGGCCTACGGCGAAGACGAGGTGGAAGACTTCCTCGATCGATGCCTTTCCTTGGATAACCTCATCGATTACAACGCTCCTCATATTCGCCGCCGCCGCCGCGACGAAGAGCAGGAAGAGATCGATCCCGACCATCCCGCCAACAAACCCCGCGCGCAGCGGCTCGTCGCCAAGGAGTACATGGAGGAGTACATCAATCCGAAGGATACGATGGAGGCGGAGGAAAAGCAGCTGTTGGAGGAGCGCGAACAGGATCGGCAGTTTCCGCCCCGCCCCGAGAAAGATGTTTTGCTCTTCCTGTTGGAGCACGCCCCGCTGGCAAACTGGCAGCGCGATGTGCTGGGGATAATCCGCGAGGAGGCGTACTACTTCGCGCCGCAAGGGCGGACGAAGATCATGAACGAAGGTTGGGCGTGCTTCTGGCACTCAACGATCATGACGCAAAAGGCTCTGGAGGATTCCGAACTGATCGATTACGCCGATCACCACAGCGGCACCGTCGCGACGCAGCCGGGCCGGCTCAATCCCTACAAGGTGGGCCTCGAACTGTTTCGCGATATCGAGGAGCGCTGGGACAAGGGCCGCCACGGAGCCGACTGGGAAGCTTGCGACAACTTCGAACAACGCAGGAGCTGGGACACGGGCGCCGGCGAGGGGCGCGAGAAAATCTTTCAAGTGCGGTCGCTTTACAACGACGTGATGTTCATCGACGAATTCCTCACTCCAGAGTTCTGCTTGAAGCACAAGCTGTTCGTCTATCACTACAACGAGTCCACGAATCAGTACGAGATCACCGACCGGTCCTTCGAGCAGATCAAGAAGGGGTTGCTCTTCCAGCTGACCAATTTCGGGCAACCCTGGATTTTCGTCAGGGACGCCAACCACCTGAACCGCGGTGAGCTCGTGCTGCGGCATCGCTACGAAGGCGTCCCGGTACGCTATGACTACGCGCACCAAGTCCTGGAGAGCCTGCACACGATCTGGAAGCGGCCGGTACATCTCGAGACCTACGACGAGGACAAGCCCATCGTCCTCAGCTACGACGGCGCGGAGCACAAGACCGAAGAGCGGAGCGATGACTGAGCTTCGCGCCCCCCCGGCCCCCTTCGCCGCCCTCGCCCCCTCGCACCCTCGCACCCTAAGGAATTCTCTTGTAATTGAATCGGACACGGAGCGCGCGCCGAGCTCGACCGGGCTTGTAGCCCGCAGGTGTCCGCTTTAAGTTTCGCTCCGCTCGTTTCTCATAGAGCGTGCAGCGCGGTCCTAGGTTAGACGGGAGGTGTTTCGGTGTCGGAAGACCCGCAGGAGAAACTGATAAGCAAGATGGGCACCCACAACACGACTCAGCTCGAAAAATTCTTCGAAGGGTCTGACATCGGGGGTGACTGGCAACTCGTTTTCGCGGCCAGCTACAACGGCTGCATCATCTCGCTCCCCGCCAAAGGCGGCGGTCAGATGCGGATGCGCGTTGCCGCTCGCTATTTGCATGAACAGCCTTACCTGGAGCTCCGCACAGAGCGCATGGGTGGATCCGACGAGGAGGCCGGCGAGGAGGCCGGCGAGGAGGAGGGCTCTGAATAGCGGCGACCGGGTCGTAGTGTAACTTAAGAAAACTTCTCTCCTCACCCAAGCACTCAACTCGCCATGAGAACGGGTACCCCCCCCCCTTCCGGCCATGGATCTCCTGTTCGACGCCCTTAGCGAGGCGGTTCGCCTCCTCGTCAGCGGCGATCCCTACCTCTGGGGGATCGTTGGGCGCTCGCTGCTCGTCTCCTCCAGCGCCGTTCTTCTGGGCCTCATCTTCGGTGTGCCCCTGGGCGCATGGTTGGGCCTCGCGCGCTTCCGTGGTCGCGGCCTAGCCATCGCGATCGTCAACACCGGGCTCGCGCTGCCGCCCGTGGTCGTGGGCCTGTTCGTTTACATGATGCTCTCGCGCCAGGGAGCCCTCGGTTCGCTCGGATGGCTCTTCACCATCCCCGCGATGATCAGCGCGCAGTTCATCCTGGCCGCGCCCTACGTCGCCGCCATCACGCTCGCCGCCGTGCAGTCGGTCCCGCCCGAGCTGCGCCTGCAAGCTCGCGCGGTCGGCGCCAGTCGCTTGCAGGCCGTGTGGTTGCACCTGCGAGAGGCACGGCTGTCTCTGATGGCGGCTGTGGCGGCTGGGTTCGGGGCGGTGATCTCGGAAGTGGGTGCGGTGACGATGGTGGGGGGTAACATCGCGGATCAAACACGCGTGATCACCACGGCCATCGTCCTCGAGACACGGCGCGGCCGCTTCGCTGCCGCTATGGCCCTCGGCCTCATCCTGCTCGCCTTCGCGTTCGCCGCCAACGTCTTCATCACCCGGATCCAGCAGGCGGAGCCCCGGCGGCGGCGCCCACCGGCTGGCCGGCCTCCCCGGCCTCCCCGGCCCCCGCTGACCAGCTGATGGGCGTCGAGCCGGCCGGGCCCGAGACGCTGCTCCGCGCCGAGGGGCTGCGGCAAGTGTACGATGGCCGTGTGGTCGTCGAGGTGGAAGCGATCGAGGTGCGGGCGGGCGAGGTGCTGGCGCTGTTGGGGCCCAACGGAGCGGGGAAATCGACGCTCATGCGGCTGCTCGCCGGGCTGGAGAAGCCGGAGCGGGGGAGGCTCTACTACAAAGGCCGCGCGGTAGAGCCGGGCGATCGCGAGCTGCGCGCCGCCGCAGTGGCCGTGCTGCAAAGACCCTACCTGTGGCGCGGGACGGTCCGCTACAACGTCGAGTATGGGCTGCGTGTGCGCGGCATCCCTGCGGCAGAGCGGCGGAGCCGGGCGGGCGCGGCGCTGGATACACTGGGCGCGCGCGAGCTGGAGGACGTGCCGGTGAACGCCCTCTCGGGCGGAGAGGCGCAGCGCGTCGCTCTCGCCCGGGCGCTGGCCCCGCGGCCCGAAATCCTCTTTCTCGACGAGCCCACCGCCGACCTTGATGTCACAGTGCGGCGCCTGTTGCTGGCGGACCTCGAGCGGATCGTGAGCGACGCGGCTCCAGCCATCGTGCTCATCACCCACGACGCGGCGGAGGCGTTTGCGCTGGCCGATCGCGTGGCCGTATTCGAGGAGGGACGCATCGTTCAAACGGGAACGCCGGCCGAAATTTTCGAGTCACCGGCCACGGAGTTCGTTGCCTCGTTCACGGGCGCCGAGTTCCTGCTGAGCGGCGAGATCGCGGAGACCGGCGACGGAACGGTGATGGTGCGTCTGGATACGGGACAGCGGGTGGAGGTGCAGGGGAGCGGCGATGCCGGCCTGCGCGTCAAGGTGGCGTACCGGCCGGAAGATGTGGTGGTTGTTCCCGCGGAGTCTTCATCGCAGCAGACGAGCGCCCGCAACCGCTATCCGGCCAGAGTCGCGCATCTCAACCCTTCGGGTGGCCTGGTCCGTTTGCGATTGGAAGCGGATGGGCTTCAGCTCGAAGCGATGATCACGCGTCACGCGCTGGAGGAGCTGCGGCTGGAGGTCGGCTCTCGGGTCGTGGCTCAAATCAAGGCGACCGCGCTCCATACGTTTCCAATCTGAGCGGCGCACGCCGCGAGACCGTCAAACGACGTCGGCTCTATCGCGCGCGCCCCTCGAAATAGGCCCGGTATTCGGGCTCGCCGCGGGTCAGCTGGGGGTCGAGCTCGACGCCCAGACCGTCGGCGATCCTGGTTGCGAGCATGAAGAATCCCGCCACCAGCACCAGCGCCAAAACCTCTTGATCGCTCAGCCCCTGATCGTGCAGGAGCTCGACGTCCGCCGGCGACATCTCGCTCGGCGTCAGGACCAGCTTTTCGCAGTAGGCGAGCATAGCGCGCTGGCGCTCGCTGAGCGGGGCGCGGTGCCAATCGTCTTTGATCGCTTCGACGAGCTCGTCGTTACCGGTGACGTGACGCAGAAACTCTGCGTGGGCTTCCGTTCAATAGTGGCACCGATTGAGCGCGCTCACGACAGTTGCCACCATCTCGC
>CANPVX010000074.1 GCA_947581815.1 Candidatus Indicimonas acetifermentans
CGCTTACGTTCTAGGATGCGGCCGCCGTCTACCGCTTGCAAGGAGGCAGGAAGGCCCGGCGACCGGAATGATAAACCTAGCCTTGGGCGTCAACGGACCCCACCGATTACCGAATACCGAATACCGAAACCCGGGGATAGCCGTTGTGCGCTTTCGGAGCTAGGTTGTTCGGCCGTTCAGGTCCTGTCTTAGACTCTCGTATGACACATCAGTCCTTTATGTTCTGAGTAGGAGGAGGAGGAGTCAGATGAGAAGTTCGGTTTGTCGGGTGTTACTCATAACGTCGCTCATCGCGGTCCTCAGTCCGTCGGCGGGGTGGGCCCAGCGCCGATCCTCTGGAGCGCTGAATCGATACGAGCTTACGGGTTTCGTCGGCTACCTGTGGGGTGGTGGGGTCGATGTAGTGGGCGGCCAGATAAGCACCAAAGCCGCGGCGGATTTCGGCGGTATACTCGACATCAGAATCCGACGCGACGCGATGATCGAGTTTTCGTACACCCGGCAGAACACCGAGCTGCTCAGAAAGGACCTCGCTGGCCCCACTACGGTTATTTCGGACATGGGCGTCGACTTCTTCCAGATCGGCATTCTCGGTGAAGCGCGGCAGTTGAGGGGACCGGCGGTACCGTTCATCTCGCTCACTTTCGGCGCCACGCACTTCAGTCCCGAAACAAACACGCTTAGCGACGAGTGGCGTTTCTCGACCATACTCGGGGGCGGGGTCAAGGCTCTGTTCTCGGAGCACGTGGGAGTTCGCGCACAGGGCCGACTGCTGGCCACGTTTCTGAACTCGGGTAGCAGCGTCTGGTGTGGCGGCGGCGGCTGTTCGCTCGGCCTGTTCGGCACGGGGCTCCTGCAGGGCGAGGTGTCCGGCGGTTTGGTGCTCGCCTTCTAGCGACGTTTCCTTTCTCGCCGCCACTCATCATCTCATCCTAGTTCGTTGTCGCCCGGGCCGCGCGCGCTCGGGCGGCACACTCTTCATCGGGTTGGTAGTCGAGTGCGGGCTGGGGAACTTCGCATACGCGACCGGGGTTGCTCACACGTGGCCGCGCTCGCCCCCCACCCCCCGAGCTTGAAACGCACGTCCGTCCGGCCCCGCGATAGGCAGAGTCCGAATAACAGGTGAGCAACAGATGATGAAGACGTTAGTAGCGATCATGCGCCCCCGCCTCCGCCCCACGGCGCCGGCGTGCGTGGCGTTCCTTCTCTGCGCTTGGACTGTGGGCGGTTGCTCATCGGCGGATTCGGCCGGAGGAGCGCTGGAGTCCGACGGGAAGAAGATCGTGGCTACCATCTCTGGCGAGCCCATCACCATGGCGGAGCTCCAGGAACAGCTCGGCAGTCGGCTCGCCGAACTGGACTTTCAGCAACGGAACGAGCGTTACGAGCTGATGGAGCGCGCGCTCGACGGTGCGGTCCGCCGGCGCTTGCTCGAGGCGGAGGCCGCCTCGCGCGGGCTTTCTTTGCAAGAGTTCGTCGCCGCCGAGACGGCGGCTGAGATCGAGGTCACGGACGAGGAGATCGAGGATTTTTATCGCGAGAACGCAGCAGCCCTCGAGGGGCAGACCCTCGAGCAGATTACTCCCCGGATCCGAGACTATCTGGAGAACGCGCAGCGAGAGCGGGCGCTCAGGAAGCTGGCTCGAGAGCTGGCGGCGAACGCCGAGGTCGTTTTGCTACTCGATCCCGTGCGCGCGGTCTTCGATAATGGAGATTCTCCGGCTCGCGGCCCCTCCCGTGCGGCCATCACCCTCGTCGAGTTCTCGGATTTCGAGTGCCCTTTCTGCGGTAGGTTCTTCACTACGCTGAAGGAGCTCGAAGAGAATTACGGTGACCGCCTGCGCATAGTGTATCGCCAGTTCCCTCTGGATAACATTCACCCCCACGCCGTCAAAGCTGCCGAGGCTTCGCTCTGCGCCCACGAGCAGGGTCGCTTCTGGGAGCTGCACGATCTGATGTTCACCGAGCAGGACCGGCTCACAATCTTGGACCTCAAGGAGAAAGCGGGTCGCTTGGGACTGGACCGGGCCGCGTTCGACGCCTGCCTGGAATCCGGTCGCTACCTGGAGCGAATCGAGCGCGACGCGGAGGAGGGCGACGCCTACGGGGTGTCGGGCACACCGGCGATCTTCATCAACGGCATCCACGTACCTGGCGGTGCCGTCCCCTACGACGTGGTGGCGGAGTACATCGAGAAAGAGCTGCGCCGGATCGAGCGCGGCTAACGCGCCTCGCCCGCGGTCTCGACCTAATGCGCCCGTGAGCGCTTAGACTCTTCGTAGAACGCTTTGATCTTCTCGGCGGCGGCCTTGAAGTGTCCGCCCAATGCGGCCCCGCCATCGACGGCGAGCTCCACCCCGGTGATGTATGCCGCGGCGGGCGAGCAGAGGAACAGAACCGCGTCCGCGACCTCGTCAGCCGTCGCCAGCCGCCCCAGCGGGACCTGAAGTCGATAGTCCTCCACCAGATCAATCGTTTCGACGAGCCTCCGGGCGCCTTCCGTATCGGCCACGAGGCCGGGCGCCACGGCGTTGACGCGTATGCCATCGCCGCCCCACTCGACGGCCAGGCTCCGCGTCAGGTTGAGCACCCCTGCCTTCGCCGCCCCCGAGTGCGCCATGAAAGGGGCGCCCGTGGCCACGTATCGCGTCGTGATGTTGACTATCGAGCCGCCACCACCGTCTCGCAGCACCGGGTAGATGGCCTGGCTCACGTTGAACGTGCCGTTCAACACGATGTCCACCACCGCTCGCCAGCCGTTCTCCGACAGCTCGGACGCCGGAGCCAGAAAGTTGCCCGCGGCGTTGTTGATCAGGTGGTCGATGCGCCCCAGCTCCTCCAGAGCCCGGCCAACGGCCCGGTCGATCGCCTCGCGATCCCGCACGTCCGCCTCGAGAGCCAGCACGGACCGACCTAGGCCGCGGATCGCCTCGGCCGTCGGTTCCATGTTCGCGAGCTTGCGACTCACAAGAGCGATGTCGGCGCCGTGCCTGGCCAGGGCGAGCGATATGCCGCGGCCGATGCCGGTGCCGCCGCCGGTGATGAGGGCCACCTGGCCGGCCAGGAGATCGGGAGCGAACGCTCGCTGAACGGTGGGATTCGTCATCGCTGAAAGCTCCTAAATGTTATGGCAAGTCGAGGCGTGATACGGTTCTGGCGGCCCTACCGTCTACATTCTACAGGTGTGCGGGCCGCCCGGCGCGGCGTTATAATCATTCTGGGCATACAGATCAGCACTATAAACATTATACGCAGCTGAGCTCGCTGAGCGGCTATTTGGGTCGCCAGGACGCGGGATCGGCTGCTCAGGAGGCGCAGCATGCAGACCGAGGGTGTATCGCGCTGGGTCATCGTTCGCGACCTGGGCATCTTCCAGCTCAAACTGGCCCTCGATGGGTTGAAGGACATCATCCTAATGCCGGTTTCTATCGCCGCGGCCGCCATGGCCATCTTCTTCGGTGGCGAGGAGCGAGGGCGACTGTTCTATATGATCCTCCGCGGCGGCGAGAAGTTCGATCTGTGGCTCAACCTGTTCGGCGCTACGCAGCGGTCCGACATCGACGGACTGTTCGGCGGCAGCAAGGCGGGCAGCGATTCGCTGCTTGGCCAGTTGGAGCAGCAGATTCGGGGCGGCGATGTCCCCCGGCGGCATCGCCCTAGACCCTAAAGCCGGCCCGGCCGCTCGGCTGGGCCCAGACCCTCACCTGACCTCCGGGCTTCTCGACTTTCATCCGGGTGCTGTGCGAGCGAAGCTGCGCGGCCGCCATCACATTGTTGACGGGCTGACAGTTTTCGGCTAGCGTGTCTGGGCACGCTACGCCATAGCTTCTTGCGATAAAACGATCTATGCAAACCGCACTGCTAGAACGGCTGCGGGTCGCTTTGCTCCCTGATTACGAAGTGGAGCGCGAGCTCGGCTCGGGCGGCATGGGCACGGTTTTCCTCGCCCGCGAGGTCAAGCTCGAGCGATCCGTCGCGATCAAGATCTTGAGGCCCGAGATGGCCACGGCGACAGCGGCCGAGCGCTTCCTCCGCGAGGCCCGCATGCTCGCCAGCCTCAGTGATCCCAACATCGTACCGATTCACGCCGTTGGCGAGGCCGACGGCCTCTTCTACTACACGATGGACCGCGTGGAGGGGGATACGCTGGCGGATCGGCTCTCCCAGGGCTCGTTGCCCGTCGATGAAGCGGTGAGCCTCGCCGACCAGTTGCTGAGCGCCCTCGAAGCGGTGCACGAGCGTGGAATCGTCCACCGGGACATCAAGCCGAGCAACATCTTCCTGGTGGGCGACCGAGTGCTGCTGAGTGATTTCGGCATCGCCAAGAAGATCGGCTCGGTCTCCCCCGACCTCACGGCCCCCGACCGCGCCGTGGGCACACCGGGCTACATGGCGCCGGAGCAGGCCGCCGGCGAGGAAATCGCGCCGGGCTCGGACATCTATGTCGTGGGGATGGTCCTGTACGAAGCCATCACGGCCCGCAAGTGGTCGATCCTGAGTCGTCCGGCTGAGGTCGATTGGTCGGGAGTACGTCCGCGTCTCGCACTGGTTCTACGCCGGGCCCTCGCCTGGTCACCTGAAGACCGGCCCGACGCCGCCCGTTTCCGCAGCCTCCTCTCGGCCGCTGCGAAACCGCCGATAGCGCGCCGGGCCGCCGTCGCCGCTATGGCGCTGACCGCCGTCGTCGCGCTCTGGTTCTTCATCGGTGGACCTGGCGGCGAAGACGGACCGGCCAGCGACCTGGCGGTCCTTCCCTTCGAGATCGCGGGTGGAACCGAAGGCCAGCTCGGAAGGGATGTCGCGCGGCTCGCTGCGCTCCAGCTCGAGCGCTTTCCCAATGTGACGGTCACCCCGCCGCGAGTCTCCTTTCCCTGGTCGGAGAACGCCCCTCCCGAACGTGCTCACGAGGAGCTCAAGACGAAGCGCGTCGCCTACGGCACTTTGGTCGTCAACCCCGACGGCCGGGTCAGTCTGCAGCTCGACGTGCTCGACTCCACGGGTGATCTGGTTCCCGGCCAAGGGCGCATCGCTCTCGACCGGTTGGATCTTCAGGCGCTGAGCGATTCTGTGACGCTCAGGCTGCTCCAGATCGTGCGCCCCGAGGATCTGCCCGAGCTGGCTCGCCCGGTCACGAATGTCGAAGCCCTTCAGTACTTCTTGCAGGGCGAGGAGGCCTTCGACCGCGGCCGCTGGGCCGTCGCAGTCGCCCACTACGAGGCGGTTGTCGGACTCGATCCTGGTTTCGCACTCGCCTGGTGGAAGCTGGCGAACGCCTGGCGCTGGCGGGGATTCAGTGGCCCCTATCCTGATGCAGATTTCCAGCGGCTTTTCGATCAGTACGCCTCGGAGCTCGGACCTCGTGACAGCCTGTTGATGGAAGCCCAACTGACGCCGGCTGGGGCGGAGCGCCTCGAGAAGTACAGGCAAGCGCTTACGGATTACCCACAAGACGACTTCGCGGCCTTCCTCTACGGTGAAGAGCTCTTCAACCGCGGCCCGTTGTGGGGCGCGCCGCTGGAGGATGCCGTGCGCGCTCTCGAGGGCGCCGTCGGTGTGAATCGTTTCTTGGTACCGGCGTACGAGCCACTCATCTGGGCCAATATCCGGCTCGGTCGCGAGGCTGATGCTCGGGCGTGGCTCGATAGCCTCGACTTGATCACCGAGCGACTCGGTTCCAAAGATGTAGGTGAGGGGCTCCATCTGGGATACTTGGAGCCCGCCTACTACTTCAGGTTCGAACCTGAAAGGAAGGAAGAGGTTGGGAGGGGGATGTGCGAACTCGGCCTCTGCGACGCGGAGGATCTTTCCTGGATCTCGCGCCTCGGGGCATCGTTCGACATACCGGGAGCCGAAGTCGAGCTAGCCGGGCTGGTCGTCGCGATGAGCTCTCTCCCAATGCTGCAGGGAGGTGGCCGGGTGGCACAGGGGCTCGGTTACGCCGGCCTGGGTCTTAGCCAGCTCGCCCTCGCGCAGTTCGACGCGGCGGCGGAGATCTTCGACACTCCCGAGGCTCACCTGCAAGCCGCGGATTGGCGCGTTCTTCCGGGCGCGCTCGGCGTCCCCTGGGCGGATGAGGGCGAGCGGAACCGGGGCCGCGAGTCGCTTCAGGCTTTGGTGGAAAGCCCCTTGGGCCCGAGAGCGGTATGGGCGCTCGCCATGGACGCTTACGTGAACGGCGATCTCGACGCGGCGCGCGGCTGGAGCGAGCGCCTCCGCGACGCACCGAGTGATGGCGGGGTCGGTCGGCTCTACACGTTCCTCCGCGCGATGGAAGAGGCGAAGCAGGGCCGTTACGAGTCCGCGCTGGATGTATCGGAACCGCTTCTCGAGTACCAGGCCATGACCGTGCTCCTATCCGGGGCGCCCGAACTGAAGGAGTCGCTAGGCGATCCCTTCGCGCGAGCGGCGCTTCACCTCAAGCGCGGTGAGTGGTTCGCGCTCATTGGGGATGATCTCGCGGCCGAGCGCGAGTGGCTGTGGTACGAGGCGGTGGATATCGACGGGCTACCCGCCGGTGAAGCTCAAGCAGGCGAGATAGATTGGGCCCTGGGAACGTATGGACGCTATTTACGGGGAACCGCGGCGCTGCGGCGGGGCGATTCCGAGGCGGCGTGCCGGCATCTGAGCCGGGTCGCGGAGCTGTGGTCGGAGGCGGACGGCGCAACCGCGGAGCTAGCCCGCGAGGCGGGCGCGAGCGCCCGGCAGGCGTGCGACGGGCTTACCTGATGGATGCGGGCGAGGGCGGGGGCGCATGATCTACTGTCGAACGCTGGGCCCCGTCGATGTGGTTGTGCATGATACCGCCGCGCCGCCCGAGCTGTTGTGGCGGAAGAATCTAGCGCTGCTGGTCTACCTGGCGCGCTCACCCAAGCGGGCGCGAACGCGCGACCATCTGGTGGGCCTCCTCTGGGGAGAGAAGCCCGAGTCGGCGGCGCGGCACTCGCTCAACGAGGCGGTTCGCGTGCTGCGCAAGTACGCGGACGAGGGCGGACTGGAAAGCGAGGGCGACCAGATCCGGCTCTCCGAGGGCGCGGTTCAGCTGGATGTCGACCGCTTCGAGGCCAGATTGGCGAAAGAAGACTGGGCGGGCGCCGCCGAGCTCGTGACTGGCGAGTTCTTGGAAGGTTTCTTCGTTCCGGATTGCTCGGAGTTCGACAACTGGCTGACGACGGAGCGCTTGGCCTGGCGCCAGCGATCGGTGGACGTCCTGGTGCAACGCGCCGAACAGCTACTGTCCGGCGGTGACGCGCGAGAGGCGATCGCCACGGCGCAACGCGCTCTCGCCCTCGATGCCGCTTCTAATATGGCGGCGCGAGTCGCGATCCGCGGCGTAGCCCTATCCGGCGATCGCGCCGGCGCCCTCGCCCTGTACGACGCGTTCAGTGCGCGTCTCGACGAAGAGATCGGAATCGAGCCCGACGAAGAGACGCAGGCGCTGGCCGAGCGGGTCCGCCGGGAACGGGAATGGAAACTGGCCGAGCCGGCGCGCGTCGATGAGAGCGGCGCGGGCGGCGGAGCGGAATCGCGGCGCGGGCCTCTCGTGGGACGCGAGGCGGAGCTCTCGCAGTTGCTCGGCGCCTGGAACGACTGTCTCGCGGAGGGGCGGGCAACCCTGGCGCTGATCGAAGGCCACCCCGGGACCGGCAAGACGAGGTTGTCGGAGGAGCTTGTCGGGCGGGCGCGACTAGATGGCGCCGTCGTGGCGTCGCTGCGAGCGGTCGAAGCCGACCTGGACGAAGCCTGGAGCGGTCTGCTGGGACTGGCGGGCGGGGCTCTGTTGGACGCGCCGGGGCTTTCCGCCGCGCCCCCGGCGGCGCTCGCCGCGTTCGCCGCGCACCTCCCGGCCTGGGCCGACCGATTCGGCTCGCGCATCGAGGGCCTGGACCCTGTCCAACCGGGTCGCGCGCTGACCGAGGTGTTGCGCGCCGTCGGCGCCGAGGGGCCCGTCATGCTGCTGGTGGACGACGCGCAGTGGCTCGACCGCGACTCCCTGCTCGCACTGGGCGCGATCCTCCGCGACCTCGCGGAAGATGTGCCCCCCTCCCTCTATGTGTTGATGACGACGGCGCCGTATCCGGGGCGCGCCGAGCTGGACGAGCTTCGCGCGCATATCGGTCGCGACCTGCACGGAGCGACGATCCAATTGTCGCCCTTGCCCACGACCGCGCTGTTGGAGCTGGCCAGGTGGGCCCTGCCGACCTACGGCGATGTGGAGCTCGACCGGATCACGCGGCGGGTGTCGACCGACTCGGCTGGACTTCCGCTGCTGGCCGTCGAGCTGCTGCACGCCGTTGCGCTCGGTCTCGATCTCCGTTCCACGCCCGGCGCCTGGCCCGAACCCTTGCAGACCCTGGAGCAAACGTTACCGGGCGATCTCCCCGACGCGGTCACGGCCGCGATCCGCGTCGGCTTCCGTCGTTTGAGCGGCGACGCCCAGGGCGTGCTTGCTGCGGCGGCCGTGCTCGGCGATCGCGTCAAGCTGGCCGGGTTGCGGCACGCGCTGGCCCTAGATGAAGAGGCCCTCGCCCGCGCGCTCGACGAATTAGAGTGGACTCGCTGGCTCTACGCGGAGACGAGAGGATACTCGTTCGTCGCCCGCATCGTGCGCCAGGTCGTGGCGGCCGACATGGTTACAGAGGGCCAACGCCAAAGAATCCTCGAGGCCGCCGGATCCTGATCGAACGCCGGCTCAGCTCGTCGACGCTAGGCAAGCCGCGGCCGTCGCCGGCCGGGCACTCAGATTAGCCTCGCTTGTCCAGCGGCACGTATTCCCGCATCTCCGTCCCCGTGTAAACCTGCCGCGGCCGCCAGATCTTCTGCTCCTCGTCGTCCAGCATCTCCTGCCACTGGGCGAGCCAGCCGGAGGTGCGGGCGACGGCGAAGAGGACGGGGAAGAGGGCGGTGGGGAGGCCCATCGCCTGGTAGATGATGCCCGAATAGAAGTCGACGTTCGGGAAGAGCTTGCGTTTGACGAAGTACTCATCCTCTAGCGCGATCCTCTCGAGCTCGAGCGCGATGTCGATGAGCGGGTTGCGTCCCGTGACCCCGAACACTTCTTCGGCTGTCTTCTTGATGATGCGTGCGCGTGGGTCGTAGTTCTTGTAGACTCGATGCCCGAAGCCCATCAAGCGGAAATCGCCTTTCTTCACCCGCTCGATGTAGTCCGGGATGTTGTCGATCGACCCGATCGTCTCGAGCATCCTCAACACCTTCTCGTTCGCTCCGCCGTGCAGCGGTCCGTATAACGCCGCCGCCGCCCCCGCCAGGGCCGAGAACGGGTCGGCGTCCGAGCTGCCGATCAGCCTCATGGTGCTCGAGCTGCAGTTCTGCCCGTGATCGGCGTGCAGGATGAAGAGCACGTCGAGCGCCCGCTCCAGCACCGGGTCGGGCGTGTACTTCGGCTCGGTGATCCTGAACATCATTTTCAGGAAGTTGCCCGTATAGCTGAGCTCGTTGTCGGGCATCACGTAGGGCAGACCCCTGTTGTGGCGGTACGTGAAGGCGGCGATCGTGGGCATCTTGGCGATCAGGCGCACTATCTGCTTCTCGCGCGACTCGACATCGTAGATGTCCTTGGCGCCGGGATAGAACGTGGATAGCGCGCCCACCGTACCGACGAGCATCCCCATCGGGTGGGCGTCGTAGTGGAACCCTTCGATGAACGTCTTGTTGCGCTCGTTGAGAAGTGTGTGGATCGTGACCTCGCTCACCCAGCTCTCCAGCTGCGACGGCGTCGGCAGCTCGCCGTTCAGCAGCAGGTAAGCCGTCTCGAGATACGTGCTCCGTTCGGCGAGCTGCTCGATAGGGTAGCCGCGGTAATGGAGAACGCCCGCGATGCCGTCGACCAGAGTGACCTCGCTCTTGCTCGAGGCCGTGTTGACGAACGACGGGTCGTAGCTCAGCAGGCCAAAGTCGTCGTCGGAGGCCTTGATCTGGCGCAGTTCCGAAGCGCGAATGTACGTGCTGCGCAGCGGATTGGTCCCATACTCGATCGGTATCTCGTAGCTCTTACCGGTTCGATTGTCTGTGATGGTCAGTGTGTCGTTCGCCATCGGCCGTACGCTACTCCTCTCTTACTTGGAATTCGCGGCTGAGGCCGGCTTTCTTTCGGGCTTGGCGTTCGCTCTATTTTCAGCTGGCTCCTCAATCTCTCTATTCGAGGTGCGATACGCCAGTGAGGATTCTCCGTATGCAAACAGGCTTTTCGCGCTCCCCCCGCCCCGGCCCGGCGCTCCCGGCCGCTTTCCTGTGGGCGGGCGCTCTGGCGGCCTGCGGCGCCGGCGCCTTGGACGTAGGGGCAGAGGCCGGCTGGACGGAGGTCGCGTCGCTCCCCGCTCCCACGAGCAACAACGCGGTTGCGGCGGTCTCCTCCGGCGGGCGCGATCAACTCTTCAGCTTTCTGGGACTCGACACGACGCGCCTGTATGCCGGCGTTCACGCTCGCGCCTTCCGCTACGACATGAAGGCGAACCGGTGGCGGGAAGTCAGCAGCCCCGGCACCCCGCGCCTGGCCGGGACGGCCCAGAGCGTGCGCGGCCGGATCTACCTGTTCGGTGGCTATACCGTGGCGGCGGACGGGAGCGAGGCGTCGATGCCTGACGTCGATATCTTCGATCCGGAGACCGAGAACTGGAGCTCCGGCGCTCCGATCCCCGTGCCGGCCGACGACGCGGTTTCGGGGGTGTGGCGCGATTCGCTCATCTTCTTGATCAGCGGCTGGCACGATCGCGACAACGTAGCGAATGTGCAGCTCTACGACCCGTTCACCGACTCGTGGCGGCAGGCGACGCCGATTCCGGGACCGCCGGCCTTCGGCCACGCCGGCGCCATAGCCGGAGATGCCATCGTCTACATCGACGGCGTTCGCACGGCGGCGGAGCGACCGCGCTTCAGGATGGCCCGGGCATCCTATATAGGACGCATCGACCCGACGGACCCGACCCAGATCGCGTGGGCCGAGCTTCCGCCCCATCCCGGGCCGCCCCTCTATCGCGCGGCGGCCGGCGCCCTGGGCTCGCGCGTGGTCTTCGCCGGCGGCGCGACCAACCCCTACAACTACGACGGCATCGGCTACGACGGTGAGCCCTCCGAGCCGGTCGATATCGTCTTCGCCTACGATGTCATCGCCGGGGCTTGGGAATCTCTGCCGGCGAAACCCCTCGCCTCGATGGACCACCGGGGGTTCGCCGTCGCCGGCGGCCGGCTCTTCATCGTGGGCGGCATGCTCGAGGACAGGCGCGTGACCGATCGCGTGCAGGTGCTCGAGCTGGAGAACGTATCCCGCTGAGGGCTCCGGCCATGTTGCGCGGGACCCGCTCCTCGGCGGCGGTTGCGGCGGGGGCGGCGAGCCCGTGCCCGTGCTACGGGTTGCGGCGCTGGGCGTGCGCGTGTGTGTTGTTCCGTAC
>CANPVX010000075.1 GCA_947581815.1 Candidatus Indicimonas acetifermentans
CACGATCAGCCCGCCGAGCAGCGAGATCCAGAAGACGTGAGCCACGGCGCTCAGATGCTGGCGGTAGGTCGTGTCGCTCTGGCCGAAGATGACGTTGAATATCAGGTACAGCACGCCGGCGATCAGTGCCGCGCCGCCGAACGATGCGACGAGTATAAAGCCGATGCCAATCGCGCGCATCACCGCCGGGCCGGGCAGCGGCCGACCTTCGGCCGCCCGCTCCGCCGCTTCGCGAATTAACTCCGCGGGCGTGATCAGTAACGTTGCCACGCTGACGAGTGCTACGATCGACAGCGTCACGAACCAGGGGGAATTCTGCCGGAGCCGCTCGCCGAGCTGGGTTGGCGAAGCGAAAACGGCGATCACCCTTTGTATCAAGTTCGGCGCGGCCGCCTGCACGCTCACCTCTTCCGACTCTTGGTACGGATTATTCATTTGGGCTTTCTCCCTTTTCCTCGACTGACAAAGTAGATAGGTCTGAGCGAACGGCGCTCCACTCCTCCCTTGGGACCTCGACCCTCACCACCGTCTCGCCGTCGAGCCAAGCGTGCTGGGTTCCGATCTCGTCGGCCGATATAGAGAGGTGGCGCAAGCGGTAGCTCTCACCCTCGATGGCAACATCCTCCAAGCCGAGATCCCTGATGACCGCCTGCGCTTGATTCTGGTTTTGCGGCACGAAGACCGTAGTCTCGGCCGTCTCTTCTTCGCCCAACACTCGCGACGCGAAGAAGTATTGGTGCGCCAGTTGGCGGTCGAGGATGATCGCGCTGCCCCGCACGAGGAACTGCCGCATCTCGTGTCCCACGGAAGACCGGACGTTCAGTCTCAGTCGATCCCTGACCAGGACGGCGACGATCGTGCGCGCGTCCGATCCGTGGATGGCGACCTCGTACCGAACGGGCAACGGTCCAGTCCCGATCGCTTCCAGCGCCACTCGAATCCTGCTCGTCTCGCCGTCGATCTTGCGGTTGACCTCCGCAGCCGCGAGCAGAAGCGTGCCCTCGCCGCCCGTGCGCTCCTCCCTGATGACGAACCGCTCTTCGCCGACTCGCGCTCCCCGCAAATAGTGGGTGAACGATCCGCTGTCGACGAGCCGGAGCGCGGACGACGCCGCAACGTCGCTGGCGCGCGGGGAGCTGGGGGACGGCAAGGCCGACAGCGCGAGCAGGCACAGGGCCGCTTTAGACTTCAGCCGGAGCGAAGACCTTGGTGCGGATTCGCTCGAGGATGTGATGATATATCTTCTCACCTTTTTCAGCGCTGGCAGCGGATGGGTAGCCAATCGCTCCCTGACAGCCTGGCGGTGGCTTTGGCATCCGCCCACGAAGGTAACGTCGGAGCTTTTCCGGGTCGAGCGAGTAATCCTCTATTTGATCGCGCCGTACCAGCTCGGGCTGCAAGTAGAGCATTATCGACGTCTCCGCCTCACCGGCATGCTCCGGCCCCGTCTGCCGATCGAGGAAGCTCCCTATGTTCACGCTGTGAACGTCCACGATACGTACGCGCGCGTGCTCGGCCACGACCGTGGTGACGGCGTCGAGATGAGGGTCGTGAAAGTGCGTCGTGATGAGGATGAATTCCTCGAACCCGTGCTCCTCCCAGGCCGCCAGAAGGTCGTTGAGCGCTCGATGCAGCGTCTTGCGTCTGAGGGACGAGGTGCCCGCGTAGGCTTGCTCCGTATCGACGTTGACTCCGTACGGAAGGGTCGGCGCGACCAGCACGTCGAACTCCGCCGATAGGTCGACGGCGAGGCGCTCGGCAAAGTAGCTGTCCGTCCCAAGCGGCAGGTGTTTCCCGTGTTGCTCGCAGGTCCCTATCGGGACGATCAGTCTCTGATCCCGCTCCAGGTACCCAGCGACTTCAGACCAAGTCAGCTCGCTGAGTAACAGCGCGGCTTTCTCTCCGTTGTCAGATCTCACCACAGCCCTCCCGCAGGCAGTCTCGAGCGCTCGCCACTGTAACGTGCCTCGGCACGTTGAGAAACCTGCGGCGGGGCGTCAAGGCCAGCGGCGACGAGCGGTCAATCGCCGGGGTCGAGTTGATATTCCGTTGACACGCGGGACGGAAGCTTAGGAGCGGACGCCGAAAAGGGGGTGATCTTTGCTGGCAAGGGTGCGCTCCGCGACGATCCTCGGAGTCGATGCCCACATCGTGGATGTGGAGGTCGATGTCGGGGCGGGCTTGCCGGCCATGGCCACGGTCGGTCTCGCTCAGAGCGCGGTGAAGGAGGGGAAGGAGCGCGTGATAGCGGCCATCCATAACACCGGGTTTGAGCTGCCCCCACGCCGCATCACGATCAACCTGGCTCCAGCCGATATTAAGAAGGAGGGGAGTCATTTCGATCTCCCCATCGCCCTCGGCCTCCTGGTGGCCGCGGGTCAGGTGAGCGGCGAACGAGTGGGTGACTACGCCCTCGCGGGAGAGCTCGGTCTCGACGGATCATTGCGCCCGATCCGGGGAGCCCTCCCGATCGCGTTCGCCGTGCAAGAGGCCGGTATCCCGGGCCTGCTCCTCCCGGCCGGGAACGTCGCGGAGGCGGCCATCGTCGAGGGACTCGATGTGCGCGGCGCCGCGAGCTTCCAGGATATCGTCGACTTTCTTACCGGACGGCGCGAGCTGAAGCGCGGGGAGGCGGCGCCGGCCCTGGACGGTGGCGCGTCTGGCCCGGCCGGAGTCGATCTCGGCGATGTGAGAGGACAGGTCCACGCGAAGCGGGCGCTGGAGATAGCCGGCGCCGGAGCTCACAACCTCCTTCTGATCGGACCACCAGGCGGGGGCAAGACGATGCTCGCCCGTCGGTTTCCGACCATACTCCCGCGGTTCAGCCTAGCCGAGGCGGTCGAAGCGACGCGGGTGCACTCGGTGGCGGGTCAACTGAGTCCGGGGAGTGGACTACTGACGCAGCGACCGTTCCGCGCGCCCCACCACTCCATCAGCGACGCCGGTCTAGTGGGCGGCGGCGCCGTGCCGCGGCCGGGCGAGGTCTCTCTGGCGCACAACGGTGTGCTGTTCCTGGATGAGCTGACCGAATTTCGGCGCAACGTATTGGAGGTGCTGAGGCAGCCCCTGGAAGACGGATACGTCACGATAGGACGCGCGACTGGCGCCCTCACCTTTCCGGCTCGCTTCGTCCTCGTCGCGGCCATGAACCCGTGTCCCTGTGGTCACCTCGGCGATCCGCTGAGGAGCTGCCGCTGCACCCCTGCGATGGTCCGCAGATACGGAGCGAAGGTCTCCGGGCCCCTTCTCGATCGCTTCGATTTGCATGTCGAGGTGCCGCCGGTCAGCGCGCCGGAGCTGATCGATCGAGTCGGCGAGGGCCCATCCTCCTCCGAGATTCGAGCTCGTGTGAACGAGGCCCGCCGGCTTCAGAAGGAGCGCTTCGCGGAGCGAAGGGGTCTGTACGCGAACGGACAGATGGGCGCGCGCGATGTCGGACGCTACTGCTCGAGCGATGAAACCGCGCTGTCTCTTCTGCGCGCCGCGATGGGCCGCTTCGGCCTCTCGGCTCGATCGTTCCACCGAGTATTGAAGGTCGCCCGCACCATCGCCGACTTGGATGGAACGGAAGGCGTGTGTTCGACGCATGTCGCCGAGGCCCTCCAGTACCGGGATCTCGATCGCAGCGTCCTCATCGGCTAGCTTGCCTTGACATGCTATCGCGACGGTCCAAGCTTTTGCTGTCGGGAGGGAAGGCCGGGGCGGACGACGAAGCGACCGAATGCATTCCTCAGAGACCGATCTAGAGAAAAAAGAAAGCGCTCTGCGCGACTTGCTGCGGGATTGCGGTTCCGTGGTGATCGGCTACAGCGGGGGTGTCGATTCGGTCTACCTCGCCAAATCGGCGCTGGACGCTCTGGGCAGCGAGCGCGTGCTAGCTGTGACCGGTCGCTCTCCGAGCTACCCCGATGTTCAGTATCGCACAGCGCTCGAAGTCGCCGGAGATCTGGGCCTCCCGCACATCGAGATCCATACCGGGGAGACGGGCGACCCGAACTACACAGCCAATCCTTTCAATCGTTGTTATTTTTGCAAGACAGACCTGTATTCGCGGCTCGTGGCGCTCGCCCGAGCGCGCGGCTTCGCGACCGTCCTCGACGGTTCCAATGCCGACGATCTAGACGACTACCGGCCCGGGTTGGCGGCCGCCAGGGAGCTCGGCGTTCGCTCTCCGCTGCAAGAGGCCGATCTGACAAAGGAAGAGATCCGCTCGCTCTCCAGGCGTGCCGGGCTACCTACGTGGGATATGCCAGCCTCACCTTGCCTCGCGAGTCGTATTCCCTATGGCATCGAGGTCACTCCGCATAGGCTCCACCAAATCGAGGTAGCGGAGGCTCGGCTTCGAGAGCTCGCTTCGTGGGGCCCCTTCCGCGTGCGCCATCACGGCGAATGGGCACGTCTCGAGCTGTGCCCGGACGATTTGCGGCGATTCTCAGACAACCCGCAGCTACGAAGCCGTGTCACGCGGGTTCTGAAGGAGAGCGGCTTCGCGCGGGCTTGCGTGGATCTAGAGGGTTACCGGCGGGGTGCTCTGAACGAGGCGCTCGCACCTCGATGAGTGCGCCGGTGACGCGCGCGCGCGATGCCGAGGAGGGCCTGGCCGGGGCGGGCTTCGTAGCTCTTCGCGTTGAGAGCGCCGGGCCCAGCGATGAGATCGCGGTCGTGAAACCGGATGAGGACGGCGTGCGTCTCTTCTTAGAGGTGGAGCGCCAGCGGATCGTCGACGAGTGCCGGAGCGCGGGGTTCCGTTACGTGGCACTGCATCTTTATTGATAGGATAGGACAGGCCAGTCACTTGGACACACGAGTTCACTGAACAACACGCGTTCACGCAGCGGGTTGGGGAATGGTTGATGAAGGCGTGATTCTATGGCGGCATTACACTGATGCGACTCTTCGTGGCGATCAATCTGCCCATCGAGGAGAGGGAACGGCTCAGCCGAGCGGTTCGGGAGCTCCAGGAGCGAACTTATCCTATACGCTGGGTGAAGGCGGCGAACGTTCACCTCACCCTGAAGTTCCTTGGCGAGGTGGCGGAAGAGCGTTTGGCCGTCGTGTCGCGCGCGATCGATTCGGCGACCGGCGACCTCGTTCCTTTTCAATTAGACGTGCGGGACTTCGGAGCCTTTCCGTCGGCTCGGCGGCCGCGTGTCGTCTGGGCCGGGATCGAGTCATGCGAGGCTCTCGAGGCGCTGCAGGATCGGTTGGAGAGCGACATGGAGTCGGTTGGGTTCGAGCGCGAGCAGCGCCCGTTTCACCCGCACCTCACGCTCGGGCGGCCTCGCAAGAGCGCATCGGCCGGCGACTTTCGGGGGTTCGACGAGGCGATCTCACGGTTGACGTTCCACGCCCGGCTCCCCGTCGAGGCGGTGGATTTGATGGGCAGCGTTTTGAGGCCGACGGGCGCCGTCTACACGATCATCCATTCGGCAGCGCTAGGCCGAGCGTCGTAGAGGGAACGTGATACGTAGCTGCATATCGTCGTTAGGTTGGGGGGCGTTGGTAGTTGCATTGGCCATCGTCGGATGGATAAAAAGGGACGAGCTCGTCCACGCTCTGGAGCGGGCCCGCGGCGGACCGCGCATCGAAGCGGCCGCCGATGAAGTGACGGGCCCGGAGCTGGCGCGCCAGGCTGAGAACAAGATCGTGGCTCTCGGGCAAGGCGATATGGTCGAAGCGGTGTTCAGCGCCGAGGAACTGGACAGCTGGATTCGCTACAGCTTGGCGGGCTACTTCCCTGAGTTCGTCGACGACGTCGGCGCCGAGATAGATGAGCAGCAACGGCTCGTGCTCTCTGGGGACGTGGCGATTATCGAGATACCGGGGCTGGAGCGGCTGGGCCTCGTAGCGAGCCTGGTCGGCGACACGGCGCGTGTGCGTGTGCGCGGGCGGGTGGACGGATTTTCGCCGGGTCGCGGCATCTATTATGTAGATGACATTCAGATCGGCCCGCTGCCGCTGCCAGCGGAGCTGCGCGACTACGTGATCGCGAATCTGAGTGAAGAGGCGAGCGATATTGCGCCGAAGGGTGCGCTGTCGTTCGAGCTGCCGCTTTTCGTGTCTGACGTCGCGATACGCGATGGGCGTCTTCACGTCCGGGGTTGTGGGCGGGCGAGCTGCTGAGCTGCGGGTTTTGTCGTCTACCTCGATTGTGATAAGTTCATGAATCGACTGGAAGAACAAATCATCATCATCAGGTTCGTTGATGGCAGATAGATTCTCGAATCGCGTCGGCGGGGAGTGGGTCGCGCCCGCGAGCGGCGAGTACATCGAGAACCGGAACCCGGCGCGTCAGACGGACCTTATTGGTATGTGGCCCGAGTCGGGACGCGAGGATGTCGCCCGTGCTGTCGAGTCGGCCCAGCGTGGGTTCGAGAAATGGCGAGCCACTCCGGCGCCGCAACGCGGGATGGTCCTCAAGGATGCGGCCGATTTGATGACCGAGCGCAAGGAAGATCTCGCCCGCGCGATGACACGCGAGATGGGCAAGGTGCTCGAGGAGACCCGGGGCGATGTCCAGGAAGCCATCGATACCGGCTACTACGCGGCTACGGAAGGGAGGCGCTTGTTCGGCCATACGGTCCCTTCGGAGCTGCGGGACAAGTGGGCTATGTCGTTCCGGCGGCCGATCGGAGTCAGCGGCGTCATTACTCCTTTCAACTTCCCGATCGCTGTGCCGAGCTGGAAAATCTTTCCGGCGCTGCTTTGCGGAAACTCGGTCATCTGGAAGCCGGCAGAGGATGTTCCGCACTCGGCTAATCTCTTCGTCGAGATCCTTCTGGAGGCGGGATTGCCGGGCGATGTGATCCAGTTGGTTCATGGGCGCGGGGAGGTCGTCGGAGCCGCGCTGGTGGAGCACTCCGGCGTACCGGTCATCTCGTTTACGGGGAGCACGGAGACCGGATCTCGCATCGGCGAGGTAGCCGGCCGAATGAACAAACGCGTTTCCCTCGAGATGGGCGGCAAGAACGCGCAGATCGTGATGCCCGACGCGGACATGGAGCTAGCGCTCGAGGGGGTCTTGTGGGGTGGCTTCGGAACGACCGGCCAGCGCTGCACTGCGACCTCACGTCTTCTGCTCCATGAGTCGGTTCATGACGAGTTCGTCGATCGGCTGGTCGAGAGGGCGGGCCAGTTGCGGCTGGGGGATGGCAGCGCTGAAGCGACGGACGTTGGCCCGCTCATCAACCAGGCGGCGCTCGAGAAAGTCCAGCGTTACATGTCGGTGGCGCGGGACGAGGGTGTCGAAGTAGCTTGTGGAGGTCAGCGCGCCAGTGGCTCTGGGCTCGATGATGGGTTCTTCTTCGAGCCCACGGTCCTGATCGGCGTGAAACCCGGCATGCGAGTGGAGCAGGAGGAGATCTTCGGCCCTGTGCTGAGCGTCATCGTATTTTCGGACTTGGAGGAGGCGGTCCGGGTGAATAATGACGTGGAGTATGGACTCTCGAGCGCGATCTACACCAGCGATGTGCGGTCCGCCTTCAGCGCAATCTCTGACCTCGACAACGGCATCACTTACGTCAACGCACCGACGATCGGTGCTGAAGCGCACCTGCCCTTCGGTGGCGTCAAACAGACGGGTAACGGTCACCGCGAAGGCGGATGGGAGGTTTTCGAGTTCTTCTCAGAAACAAAAGTTGCGTACCTTGACTACAGCGGTCGTCTGCAGCGGGCCCAAATCGATACTCACTCATAGGAAGCATTAGAAGTGGCCAACAAAGAAACTACTGGGAAGCTGAAGAGAAAAGCGAGTGACAAGCGGGGGAATCAAGGCTCGCCGCAAAGCACCGGCCGGTGGCTCTGGGAGTGGGTCAAGTCATTGTCCGTCGCCGTTCTACTCTTCCTTGTCATCCGTACATTTGCCGTCGAGGCCTTCAAGATTCCCACCGGATCCATGGAAGAAACCCTGCTGGTGGGGGATTTCTTGCTCGTGAACAAGGCCGTGTACGGTGCTCAGGTGCCGTTCACCGGTCTCAGGCTCCCCGCGTTCGACAACCCCGAGCCCGGAGATGTCATCGTTTTCGAGTACCCGCTAGACCGCAAGAAGAACTATGTGAAACGAGTCGTAGGCTTGCCCGCCGATACGCTTTCCATGAAGGGCGGGAGGCTGTACGTCAACGGCGTGGTGATGGCGGAAGACTACGTTCAGCACATCCAGCCGAACGGCAACTACTATGACCCCCAGTTCGAGTGGCAGCGCCACTATCTGGCGGGCAAGGTGGACCCGTCAGTCTATCGACCGACGCGCGATGACTGGGGGCCTATCATCGTGCCGCCAGACAAGTATTTTGTTATGGGTGATAATCGCGACAACTCACAGGACTCCCGATACTGGGGGTTCGTGGATCGACGTTTGATCAAGGGCCGGCCTCTGATCATCTACTACTCCTTTGACAAGAGCACTCTGCGGCCCGTACCGTGGATCACTGAGGTGAGATGGAAACGGGTAGGTGACGTCATTCGATAGACGAAGCTGCTGCACCCCGAGTATTCCTAGCTAGCAGGCCCAACAATCAGCGGGGTTCGCGAGTGAGGCAAGAAGAGCAACAGGGCAGCTCCGAAGTGCGAAAACCCGAAGTCCGTCCAGCGGACGGCCACAAAGAGCTCGCTGTCTTCGCCTCAGGCCACAGGGCCTCGCCGCTTCCAGGCTCGCTCGACCAGTACCTCAGAGAGATCAGCGCCTATCCACTTATCGATCGCGACGAAGAGGGAGAGCTCGCTGTCCGTATTCGCGCGGGGGACGGCGCGGCGCTGGAGAAGCTGGTCAACTCCAATCTCCGCTTCGTAGTGAGCATCGCGAAGAAGTACCAGAACCAGGGCGTCGCGCTCGCGGACTTGATCAACGAGGGCAACGTCGGGCTCATGCGCGCCGCGGAGAAGTTCGATGAGACCCGCGGGGTCAAGTTCATAAGCTATGCCGTCTGGTGGATCAGACAGGCGATCCTGCAGGCGCTCGCCGAGCAGTCTCGCATCGTGCGAGTGCCGCTCAACCGCGCCGGCGAGCTGCACCGCATCGGCAAGCGCTCGAGCGCTCTGGTCCAGGAGCTCGGCCGCGAACCGACCGTCGGCGAGCTCGCCGAGGGGCTCGAGGTCGATCCCGACGAGCTTTACCGAACCATGTCGATCGCCATGGCCCACTTGTCGCTCGACGCTCCAATCGTCCCGGGAGAAGACAACAAGCTGCTCGATTACTTGGCCGACGAGTATCGACCCGGCCCCGAAGAGGAGACCTACGAGAAAGCCCTGAAGACGAGCGTGGAGACGGCGCTCTCTACGCTCAAACCTCGCGAGGCCAGGATCTTACGGCTCTACTACGGCCTCGATGGCGAGGACGCCATGACCCTGGAGGAGATAGGCCAGCAGCTAGGTGTAACTCGCGAGCGCGTGCGCCAGATCAAGGAGCGCGCCCTGGCTCGGCTGCGTCACGTCTCTAGGGCTCGTTCCCTCGAGAGCTACCTAACCTGAGGTGCAGGCTTCGCCGCCCGCGTCCTGACTTTGCTTGACAGCCCCTAGTAACGCGAGTATCCTTTCCCGCTGTCTTGGAAAAGCTTGAACCCGCTGCGGATGCGCCCGGAGCGGAGTTTTGTTATCTGGTGGGAGCATGGCGAAACTGCTGACCGAGTGCATGAAGACGCCACAGGTCAAGCCGCAGGACGTGGAGCGGCGTTGGTTCCTGGTGGACGCGGATGGGCTCGTGCTTGGCCGGGTCGCAGCGGCGGTGGCCCAGATCCTACGGGGCAAGCACAAGGCGGCGTTCACACCCTCCGTCGACTGTGGGGACGGCGTCATCATCGTGAATGCCGAGAAGATTCGCCTCACGGGCAAGAAGGCGGAACAGAAGACTTATTTCCGCCACAGCGGCTATATCGGTGGAGGCAAGCTCATACCCTTCGGGCGAATGATCGAGAAGCGGCCCGAGTGGGTTGTCAAGCGGGCGGTCCGCGGGATGCTGCCCAAGAACACTTTAGGCCGGCAGATGGTTAAGAAGCTGCGCGTTTACGCGGGGCCGGAGCATCCCCACCGCGGGTTGGCCACCGAGCCGTTGAGCATCAACGCCTAATGCCCGCCTTCCTGACTAACCGTGTGAAGAGAAGTGACGGCTAAGAAGCTAGAAGACGGACGGGTCCACGCAGTCGGGCGTAGAAAGAGTTCTGTGGCCCGCGTCTATATGAAGCGGGGCTCTGGCGAGTGGCGGATCAACGGTCGCCCATTGGCAGACTATTTTCCGCGCCCGGCGTACCAAGTGGTCGCTGAGAAGCCGTTCCAGGCAACGGGCACAGTCGGAGAGTACGATGTGGTGGTGAACGTCCGTGGCGGCGGCCTCACAGGTCAATCGGGCGCGATCCAGCTTGGGATCGCTCGCGCCCTCGTTGCCGACGACGAAGATCGGCGGCCCGCGTTGCGTAAGGATGGACTGCTGACGCGCGATTCGCGCCGGGTCGAGCGGAAGAAATACGGTCAGCCGAAGGCGCGAAAGCGCTTCCAGTTCAGCAAGCGATAATCACCGAAGCTCAGGTCATCTAAGAAGACTTTTATATGTCGGTAGAGATCGAGCAACTTCTGCAGGCAGGTGTGCACTTCGGGCATCAGACCCGGCGTTGGAACCCGAAGATGCGCCGGTTCATCTTCGTGGAACGCGGCGGGATCTACATCATAGACTTGAAGAAGACGTTGCGGCAGCTGGAGCTCGCGAAGGAATGCGTTCGCTCGACAATCCTTGCGGGCAATTCGGTTCTCTTCGTCAGCACTAAGCGCCAGTTGCGCGACATCGTACGGCTGGAGGCCGAGCGCGTCGGAGCGTACTACGTGACCGAGCGCTGGTTGGGCGGGATGCTCACGAACTTCCAGACCATAAAGAAGAACATTCGCCGGCTGAAGGAGCTCGAGCGCGGCGTGGAAGAGGGTGCGTTCGAGCTCTACACCAAGAAGGAACAGCTTCTGCTGGGCCGAGAGCGGCTGAAGCTAGATAAGTATCTGTCCGGGATCAAGGATATGAACCGCCTTCCGGGCGCTCTGTTCGTTGTGGACTCCCGCAAAGAGCGTATAGCGGTGGCTGAGGCGAACAAGCTTGGAATTCCGGTCCTCGCCATCGCTGATACGAACGCGGATCCGGATCTATTAACGATCCCTATAGCGGGCAACGACGACGCGATCCGCTCGGTCTCGCTCATCACCCAGGAGATAGCTGACGCGGTGAAGGCAGCCAAGGAGGAGATCCCGGAGGAGCTTCGTGGCGTTAGGGAGGACGAGGAGGAAGTCTTCACGTACTCGAGCGACACTGCCGTGACCGTCTCCGATACGGGAACGGGGCGGCGAGGGCGCAAGCGTCGCCGGCCGAGTCCGACGGCCATCGCGGCGCGCCGGGCACCCGGCGACGGCGGCAG
>CANPVX010000076.1 GCA_947581815.1 Candidatus Indicimonas acetifermentans
CCATAACTCGGCGGTTTCGGCGAGCAGGTGGGTGACGGGAGGAAGGACACGACACACTCCCTTGCGGGTCTCGAAGAAATCGGTCCGCCGAAATGTGCGAGCCTGAAGTAACTCAATAAGGTAACGGTCTACTAGTGGCCGAACCGGCTCCATTAGGTCACAGGCCAGCGAGTCCCTCACCTGCTGATCGGCGTGGAGTATTCCGAGCCCCGGATCGCAGCCTACGGCCAGGGCGGCAATGCGAGATTCCGCCTCGAGGATAGCGTAGAGGTAGTTCAGCATCGCGTTGGGCCGGATTGCTGGCCTTGCGAGTTGAGTTGGTGAGCTGGGAGTGGCGTGAACCGAAAGTCAGCCAATGCTCGGGAACTTTGGGCGCATCCCGCCGAGCGAACTGGACTTCAATTGACTGCCAGTTCTCCCAATAAGCCTTGGCTGCCTGTGCCTCCAGCAAGAGAACCCGCTCGAGCATCTGGGCCTTCCGGTGGGGGGACGACTTTCATCCACTACCTTAGGCTAACTCAACCCGTCGGTTGCACCGCCAGGGCGGTCCGCTCTGGTCTGGCGATGGCGTGGCGGCAGAACGATTGTAGTGGCGAAGTGGGGATCACCAAGCTGAAGGGGTCGGAACGAGGCCGCAATACGGGAATCTACGTATGAATCGGACAGCGGCCGCCCCGATACGAGAACGAACTGAGGTGGCCGGAATGGATCAGGTGGTTCACGAAGCCCACGGACTTCCAATCCGTTGGCCAGTGGAGAAGCCGCACCGCGCAAGGACTCTCCTGAGTGATGTGCCGGAATTGTGCCGCCCCAAGCTGAGCGGCGGCCGGAGTGGTTTAAATGCTTGGAGCAGCACGGCCAGCATTGGGCCAGAGTTGAAATCCTGCGACTATGCAGCCTAAACCGCTCGCAGAACGCGCGTTCGACCCGACATATCTGTTAAATCGCCAACTGGAATCTAGATTTGCCGCCTCTAGAATCGCCAGAATCCAGATTTGGCCGCCGGAACTTGACCATGCCGTGGATCAGCACTGGCATGCCACCGGCGGGACCGCCTGCCAGGGGGGGGTGAAGTTTTGCCCGGCCTTATCTCTTAACCCGACAAGGCCCTGGCGGGATAATGGATATAGTCTTCTGAGACTTCAGCCCCCCTCAAGCGAGAGATTGTAAGGTCAGCAACATCTTCCCTGTAGTTCGGTACTCAACCCAGAACAATGTCCAGTCACATAGTGGAATCCACGTATTGTGCGTTGGTGACAAGCTATTAAGTCTCGCTGACCTTTTAGCGAGCGGGAAGGGTACCCGTTCTGGACTCACTTGGTTTCTTCTCGCTCTAGTCATTTTCTCCCAACGGTACGGAGACCACGTCATGCGTCGTCCGCTCTTCCCGTTTGCTGCTCTGGTCATCGCTGCCTGCGGCGGCAACTCGGCGGACGTGATCTACACCAACGGCCGCATCTACACCGTGAACGACGCCCAACCTTGGGTCGAGGCCGTCGCGATCAAGGACGGCAGATTCCTGGTCGTCGGTTCCAACGCTGATGTCGCAGCCGTGACCGGTGACGGTACCGAAGTGGTTGATCTCGATGGTGCTTTTGTGATGCCTGGTATCGTCGATATTCACACCCATCCCTCGATGTCGATGGCGTTACGTGTGTTCTGTGAACTCCCCGGGTCCTACTATCTGCCGACTAACGAAACGACCATCGACGCGCTGAAGAAGTGCATCGAAGCGTATCCGGATGATCAGGCGTGGTTCTTCGCCGAAGGCTACTCGTCCCCGATAATGAAGCCGGAGACTCTAACCAAGGAATTCCTGGACGAGCTCATTCCCGATCGTCCCGCCTACGTGAAAGATGAATCGGGGCACTTTGGGTTTGCGAATTCGAAGGCCTTCGAAATCCTCGGAATCGACGAGAACACGCCGGATACTCCAGCGGGCTATTTCAGCCGTACTGAGGACGGTAAGCCGGCTGGTCAGCTCTTCGAATCAGCAATGAATCCGTTTGAAGATGCGATTCTGCCGCTTGCGCCCGAAATCTCCCAACTCGCGAAAATGAGGCTACTTGAGGACGCGACACGAGAAGGAATCACCGCGGTGGGCGATGCCTACGTATTCGAACGAGATCTCGCGGATTGGCAGAAGTTCAAGCGGGACGGGCAGCTCAACCTACATGTCAGGCTATACATGAGTGGCAACTTCGGTACGGCGGCAACGACGCCGGTTAGCGAGATCCTGCGTTACTACGAAGAGTATGACCTACCCGGAGAGCCGGGCGTCAAAATGTCATTGGGCGGTGCACTCGAGTCCCGCACCGAGGTCATGTTGAACGATGCATACTTTGAAGATGGATCAGACATTCGTCCGTTGATTCCTGCCGACGCGTTCGCAACCTACATGAGGGAGCTCGACGCAGCAGGAGTCCAGGCGAAGGTGCACGCCATCGGCGACGGGACGGTCCGCGCGACGATTGACGGGTTCCTTGCGGCGATCAATGAACGCGGCAGTAACGAATTGCGCCACCACGTCGATCATTGCAGTTACATCCAGCCAGAGGACATGGCGCGTGCGAGGGACAACGGGATTCCCTGCAGCGCATGGCCCATGCTCAATGCCCCGATCAATTTTCTTGTGAATCAAGCCAACATCATCAAACCGGAGGCCTACCAGCGGGGAGGTCCGACGCGCGATTTGCTCGATGCTGGCATCATTGCGGCAAACCACTCAGACGCGCCGCAGGCTAACCTGTGGCCCTGGTTTGGCATGGAGGCTTCAATCACACGTGGGTTCCCGGGTCATCCCGAGATTGAACCATTCAACGCAGATCAGGGGATCACCCTCGAAGAGACTGTTCGCGTTCACACGCTAAACGGTGCGTATGTACTGAATCTCGACGATGTCACTGGATCAATCGGAGTCGGCAAGTTCGCTGATATGATCGTGCTGAATCACAATCTCTTTGAGATTCCGGTGACGGAGATCCACCGGACCGAAGTTCAGCGAACGTTGTTCAAAGGGCAGGTGGTTCACGAGAGGTAGCGACAACCAGAGGCTTCACCCCCCCAACGCGCGCCCGGGCGTTCTTTGTATTTCAGCAGGCACAGGTCGTATCTTCCGCGCGGATAGCGGTCCGCTATATTTGTTATCCCCCCTTATCATCCCGTACTATCCCGTTAGCAACGTGACCGTGCGTCACAAGACTTGCAAAGGCGAAGTGTGATGAGGACACCTAATCCGGACTGGCAGTCCAATCCGGAAGCGGCCGGCCGGTTCACGAGGTATTACGAGACCGCGTGGGGCCTGATCCGGGGCCAAATACTGATCCACGGCAACAACATCTCCGGCCCGCCGGGCTGGCTGGCGAGGCGGAGATTGCGGCGGGGCCTGGAACTGTTCCAGCAGGCGCTGGAGATCCACGCCGGCAGCTGGCAGTCACTCTGGGGCATCGGGAAGATCCACCAGCGCCTGGGCGAAGCGCGGAAGGCTTACGAGGCGTTCACGGCCGCCCATCGGCTCGAGCCCGAGCAGGCCGACGTCGCCCGCGAGGCGGGGCTCGCCGCGCTGGATTCGGGAGACAGTGCGGCAGCCATCGAGCTCACCCACGCGGCGATCGAGGCCAACCCCGACGACCCAGGCCTGGTCGCCAACCTGGCGCTGGCGTACCTCTTGAACGAGCAGCCGCAGGAGGCACTCGAGCACGCCGATGACGCGCTGAGCCGTGAGCCGAGCGACGTCATCACCGTGACCGTGCATATCATCATCAAGGAAGTGCTCGCCGGTGAGCGCTCCTGTCCCACCACGATGGCGGAGTTGAACGCATCTCTTTAACGCGTCACAAGACTACGCCGACCGTCACCGGGTAGATCTGAGCTGACTCACCCTCTCCAAAGATGTTGTGCACGCGCGCCGGCGGCCGAAGTCGGTGGTATCGCCCGTATCAGGTGGAAGTCAGGTAGCGGTCAGGTAGGGATCATGTGGCGGTCAGGCAGAGGGCGGAGAGAGTCGCCCTACCGCGACAGGACCCTACCCCGCTAGCTCACCGCTGCTTGAACCAGATCTGCTATCGGCTAGCTTAACCGATCGCCCGCGCGAGGCCGGGCTATCCAAGCAGATATCAACGGAGGCTAGATGACGACAGCGACATATAGGATCGGCGTGCTGGGCGGCGACGGCATCGGGCCGGAGGTGACGCGGGAGGGGTTGAAGGTGCTCGAAGCGGTGGCGGGAGGCGGCGACTTCAAGTACGAGCTCGTCGACTATCCCTACAGCGGCGAGCACTATCTCAAGACCAAGGAGTTGGTCCCCGACTCGGTGATCGACGAATGGCGCTCCCTCGACGCGGTCCTTCTCGGAGCCATCGGGCACCCCGATGTGGAGCCGGGCCTCGTGGAGCGCTCTGTGATCCTCGGGCTCCGCTTCAGCCTCGACCTTTACATCAACTTGCGACCGATCAAGCTGTACTCCTCCCACTTGTGCCCGCTCAAGGACAAAGGACCGAACGACATTGACTTCGTCGTCGTGCGCGAAAACACCGAAGGGATGTACTCGCAGATCGGCGGCCATCTCAAGAAAGGCACGCCTGACGAGATCGCGTTGGTGAACGGCGTCTATACTTGGAAGGGGTGTGAACGGGCATCGCGCTACGCGTTCGAGCTAGCCCGGCAGCGGGCCGCGGCGCGCGGCGAGGGTCAGCGCAAACCGCAAGTGACGCTCGTCGACAAGGCAAACGCGATTAGACCTCACGACCTTTGGAGGCGCGCCTTCGCCCAGGTGGCCGAAGACTACCCGGAGGTCGCCACCGATCACGCCTACGTCGATGCGTGTTGCATGTGGATGATCAAGAACCCTGATTGGTTCGATGTCATCGTAACTACGAACTTGTTCGGCGACATCATCACCGACCTGGGTGCGATGCTGCAGGGCGGGATGGGGATCGCCGCCTCCGGTAACATCCACCCGGGTCAGACCTCGATGTTCGAGCCCATACACGGCTCGGCGCCCAAATATGCGGGCCAGAACGTCGCCTGCCC
Organism: Candidatus Indicimonas acetifermentans; assembly: GCA_947581815.1. Classification (GTDB taxonomy): domain Bacteria; phylum Gemmatimonadota; class Gemmatimonadetes; order Palauibacterales; family KS3-K002; genus Indicimonas; species Indicimonas acetifermentans. Next base: position 5,032 of record CANPVX010000076.1, read on the forward strand.
GCTGGGCGCCATCTCCGCGGTGGGCATGATGCTCGATTTCCTGGGCGAGGAAGAAGCGGCCGCCCGCGTCGACTCGGCGGTCGCCAATCTGCTGGCGAGCGGCGCGATCCCATCAGCGGATGCCCGGAGCGGCATCTCGACTTCCGATATGGGCGATATGGTCACGGCGAAGATCGGCGAGGACTGAGATGCGCTTGACTAGCTCGGCACCTGAATAAAGACCGGGGCGGAACCCGAGCTGTCCTAGGTGTGTACAGCGAGTTCCCCCCGCAGGCCCCACCTTACCCCCCCGAGGGCCCAACTCTCATCTCACAGGAGGTTACCCCATGCGAACGAACATCCTTCGTTTGCCCGCGCTGGCCCTCGTGCTCGCCCTCACATCCGTCGTCGGCTGCTCCGACGACGGCGAGGACGCGTCGGGGCTCGATGGCGAGTCCAGCAGCGAAATCAGCGCCAGCGAGAGTCTCACCATGGCCACCGAGATCGCCCTGGGCACTTTCACCGCGATCAACAGTGGCACCGTCTCCAGCATCGCTGTGGCCGCTGGCACCAACGTTCCCATCAACGTTCAGTACACCGGGTTGATCAATTGCCCCCTCGGCGGCCGCATCAGCCTCTCGGGGAGCGCCAGCGGAAGTATCGACGACAACGGGAGCGGTTCGATCTTCATTCAGGTGCTGGAAAGCATCGTCGACTGCGCCTACGGGTTCGATAACGGCACCCGCACCGTCACGATCAATGGAGCACCCAGCCTGAGCGCCACCGGCACCTTCACTTTCTTGAACGGCCAGCCGGGAACCCAGCAGACGGTTCGTATCGGCGGCGGCTTCAATTACGACGCGCAGCCCGGGCGTACTGGATTTTGCGCCGTGAGCCTGACGATCCTCATGAATCTCACCGCCGGCACCGCCAGCATCAGCGGCACGGTCTGCGGTAACTCGATGAACTTCAACGTGTAGTGACAGACGGCTTTTCACTGTCCGCCCCTGGCAGGTTTCACAGGGCCTAACACTTTCTTCTCGCCCGCTGTCGATGCTACAGGGGCGGCATGGCGCGGTATGGAGCGGCACGGACGGGCGGGGACGGGCGGGGACGGGCGGGGCGGGCGGGGCCGGGCGCCAGCAGGCCGAGGGGGGCGTGGGGGCCGTGGGGGCCGGGGGCCGCCGGCCCTCGACGGCTTGCCCTTCGCGGCAGCAGGCCCCAGTATATAGAGGCTCTTCTATCGGGGAGGTCCCATAAGAAGAGCGGATGAGCCGAGGGAGACCGCTTGGGAACGTTCGTCTCGAGGCAAACGTTTCTCAAAAGCGGGAGGGCACGCGGCTGAGATTAGTCCGCGAGCCGGCTTGAGGTGGACGGGAGGGTAGCCGGCGCCGCGAGGCGCCGAGACTGGAGAGGATGGAATGCGTAGAGGCCAGAGATTAGATGCGAAATACCGCCGGGTACTCTGGATCGGCCTCACCGTCTCAATCGCCGTGCACGGCCTGCTGCTGGCGTTCGCCCGCTTCAGTGCCGATTTACCGGCCCCGCAGCAGCGGGATCTGGCGCTCCTCGACATCGAGCTGCTCCAGGATCCGCCGATCCAGCTGATCGAGTTTGCGGAAGCCGCCGGAAACGACGCCGCACTGGAGATCTCCGAGATCGCGGGCGATCCCGCTGCGACCGCCTTCGACCTGCCCTTCTCCGACGCCAATACACTGAACGAATCTTCGTATATCCTGGCTCGCGCCTCTTCAGCGCACCTGGAGTTTGCGGTCGTACCTCGACCGGCTCTCTTGCCGGTGAATATCGAGACGGGCTTCTCGCCGATGTACGTGATCGACGACGGCACCCACCTGGCCGCAGTGGAGGTCGTTGACCACGGCGAGGGCTCGAGCCGTAGGGGCGGCGGTATCCGGATCTCCATCGGTATGGGGGGGCACGGGGACTGCCCCGCGCCAACGGCGGGCGTATTCATCAATCGGCAGAATCCGATTGCGCCTGTCTTCGGGCGAACCTCGGCGGTCGGTGGAGGATTTCAGATTCGTCCGGGCCGCATCGGGTTAAGTGGGAGGGGCATCAGGATCGGGGGCAGATAATCCGATTAGAGCTACAAAAATAAAAGAAGGCGGCCGTTCCCAATTGGGACGGCCGCTTTTTCCTTTATGGTTAACCGGCCCGGGCGGCCGGGGGAGAGTCTCCTCGCTCAGTCGCGCGATCTAGTGCCGGTCCTTGAACGCCTCGTAAAGCCTGGTGTGCTTGCTCTCCAGCGAGACCTCGTTGCCGCCGATGAACTCGAGCTCGACGTGCGTCAGTATCTGTAGCGGATCACCGTCGGTGACGATGATGTCCGCGCGCTTGCCGACTTCGATGCTCCCCATCTCGTCACCCAGCCCCAAGATCTCCGCCGGCGACAGGCTCACCGCCCGTAGCCCCACCTCCTGCGGGAGACCGTAGGCGATCGACCTGGCCGCGTGGTACGGCAAGTTCCGAACGTTCGCGTAGTCCTGGGTCGTAAAAGCGATCTTCACGCCGGCCGAGTGCAGGATATTAGCGTTCTCCCACGCGGCGGCGATGGGGTCGTCTCGATCCGACGTCGGCCTGCCAGCCGACCCGATGATGACCGGGATCCCCCGTTGCGCCAGCTCGTCGGCTACTCGGAACGCTTGATCACCGCCCACGATCACGGCCCGGACCTCTGGGTAGGGCTCCAGGAACATGAGCAGCGTCCGGATGTCACGCTCGGTCCGCGCTCGGAAGAGGACGGGAACCTCACCGGTCATGCCGCTGACCATCGCTTCGAGCATCGCCTTCTCGCGAATGCGATCGTTGACATCAAGAGGCGCGGTGGGGTCGTCGTTCGTCGAAGGCCGGGCGGCGTAGGCCTTGGCCCGCCCGAACACGGCGATGAGCTCCTCGAGCTCCTCCCCTTCGAGCTCCGGCTCATCCCAAGCGTCACCTTCCGCTGACGGGAAATCGACGACAAGCGCCGCTCGCTCGGCGATCACCATGCGCTCGGGCGTGTCTCCAGTGAGCTGGACGACGGCACCCGCGCCGCGGATCACCCCGGTAGTCCCAATGCTCATGACGGCCGTGATACCGTTCGCCCTCGTTACCGCTATCTCGACGCTGTGCGGGTTGATACCCCAGAGCGCATTAAGATGCGGGTTGTACTTTCCCCGCTCCCTGTCGTCGCGGCTGGCCGCCACGCGGCCGATCTCCACCATCCCCACCTGGCTCACCGGGTCGATCATGCCGGGGTAAACATGCTTGCCGGCGACGTTGAGCACTTCGGAATCGATGGGGATGTCCACCCCGGCTCGCGAGCCGACGTATGTGATGCGGCCATCGGACATGATGATCGCGCCGTCCTCGATGACCGGCGCCGACACCGGGTGAACCGTGCCACCCAGCAGAACGATCGTCGGGCTGGATGCCTCGCCGTTGCTCCCGTTGCTGCCGTCCGTCCCGGCGCGCCGCGCGGGGCCGCCAGCGGCCGTCATCGCCGTGGTAGGTGCGGCGGCGACCGGCGTCGCTCTCACAGCGGGGAGCGGGCGGATCGGCTGTCCACGCGTCTCTTCTTCGTTCGACAGGTCGAAGTAAACGATACCATCGACGATCGTCTTCTCGACCCGGGAATACGAATCGAAGGGATCACCGTTCAACAGCACGATATCGGCTTGCTTGCCGACCTCGAGCGACCCGACCTTGTCGGCGATGTGGAGCTGTTGCGCCGGATATATCGTGAGCATGCGCAACGCGTCCTCACGGGAGACGCCGCCGTATTTCACAGGCTTGTTGAACTCGTACACCATGAACGACTGCAGCCAGGGTATGTCCGAGTTCAGGCTCGTCAGCACACCGTGCGATTGCAGGATCGCCGGCGAATACGGGATCGCATCGAACGCCTCGAGCTTGTAGGCCCACCAGTCGGCGAACGTCGAAGCGCCGGCGCCGTGGGCTGCGAGCTCGTCAGCCACTTTGTAGCCTTCGAGAACGTGGGTGAACACATCGATCTTGAAACCGTAACGCTCCGCTACCCTCATCAGCATCACGATCTCGTCGGCGCGGTAGGAGTGCGAGTGGACGCGGATCTTGCCATCCATTATGTCGACGAGAGCTTCCAACCGCAGGTCGCGCCGCGGCGGCACCGGATAGGCTCGCCGGTTCTTCCGATAGTCTTCCCAAGCCAGCTTGTATGCCCGGGCCGCGTCGAAAGCCTGCACGTAAAGCGCCTCGACGCCTTCGCGCGACTGTGGGAAGCGCGGTCGCGTCCTCTGCTGCGTGACGTTCTTCCGGGTCACGTTTTCGCCCAGGGCGAACTTGACCACCTTCGGCGCGCCCTCCACGAGAAGCTGCTGCGGCTTGTCCATCCCCCAGCGCATCTTGATGATCGCCGCCTGACCGCCGATGGGATTGGCGCTGCCGTGAAGTATGAGCGCCGTCGTCACGCCGCCAGACAGCGCCCGGTATATGTTGAAGCTGGTCGGGTCGAGCGCATCGAGCACCTTGACCTCGGCCGAGATGGGCGTCGATCCCTCGTTGGTGCTCCTGTCCATAGCGGTGTGAGAGTGCTCATCGACGATCCCCGGGATCGCCGTCATCCCGCTTCCATCGATGACCCTGGCGCCGCTGGGCACCGAGACCTCGGGTCCTATTTCCAGGATCATGCCGTCGCTCACCGCGATCGACACGTTCTCCAGCACTTCGCCGGCCGCCGTCCACAGCGCGTCGAGGTTCTGAATCACTATCGTGCCCTTGGGCGCGTCGATCTCGCCGAGACGAGCCTGGACGTCCCATTGCGCGGCGGCGGGCGCGGCCAGCGTACCGGACAAGAGTGCCACGAACGCCAGGATAAGAAACCCACATGCCTGTTTCATCGCTTTATCTCCCCTCCCCCCTCCGGTTCGCCGATACGCCTGGCCGTCCACGTGAACGATCCGCCAGGAGTACGACCTTCCCCCGAGACCTCGTCGCCCTCGACCGTGCCAGTGAACTCCAACCTCACACGCCGGTCGCCGAACTCGGCCACGATCGTGAACGAGATCTCATCGCCCGATACGCGGCCGTCCTGGATGTCCCGATCGCCCAGGTGGCTGCTGTACGTCCCTTCAACGCTCGACCCTTCCTGCGTGAGCGTCAGGACGGCTTCATCGGTCCCTCTCTGGCTTTCCGTCGTCACTTCCCAAGTGCCACTGACATCCACACTGGGAGGCTCAGCCGGCCCCTTTCCCGCCCGCTCCAGATCGCCCTCTACAAACGTGTACACGATCTTGGAATCCTCACCGAACAGGGGACCCTCGCTGACGATGAACGTCGCCGAGCCGCCAGCCTCGACGCGGGCGACACGCTCGATCCCGAACAGCGCCGCCGGCGTAGAGGTGAGCGCCCGCAACGCATCATCTTCCGCCAGGCCATACTCGATGGCTTTGCGCGTTCCTTCGAGGATGTCCGCCTCCCCGCCGCCGCTCGTCAGCGCGAACACGACGCCCGCGGCGGTGAGACGGCCGGCGTTGGCATAGATGTCTTCCAGGCGCTGCTTCTCCCGCGCCGCGGCCGCGTCGAGCTCCCCCCCCTCCCCCTCCTCTTGAGCCTGGCCGGCACCGTTCGACCCGTCACGGCCTCCATCACCCGGTTCGGCGTCGTCGCTCCCACCGCTCTTTTTCTCCTCGGGCTCCCAGCGCTCCGGCTCTGGGAAGTCGAGTGAGACGAGCACGGGCACCTTGCTCGACTTGAGCTCGTCGGTCACTCTCCAAGCCTCTTCCCCACCGACGATGACGGGCCGAAAGCCGTACTCCTCGGCCAGTCCCAGAATACGCTCGATATCGCGGGCCAGGTTGGCTTGGAAGAAGACCGGGCTGTTCCCGCTCATCGCGTCCTGAAGGACTTCGAGATCCGGATCCCACGCGGGCGCCGAGACTCCAGCCCGCCCTCGGTCGTAGGCTTCCTGGTGAGCGGCGAGGTGCCGCGCGTCCTCGAAGCTCTGCCGATAGAACGCTATTACGGTGAATAGCCGTTGCGGATAGACGCCCTGTGCCCCCTGCAGCGACATCAGCGGGCCGACGCTCTCGGCGATGACCAGCTCGCTGGGCACCGCGGCATCCGCGCGCAACATGATCAGCGTGCCCTGCCCCGGCATCAGGCGACCCGTCGGCAGGACCACCGCCGCTACGACCCCCGCCTTCCGCTGATGATCGAGACTCGAGCCGGTCGCAGTTAGATAGTCCGCAACGCGTCGGTGCGGCATGAAACTCTGCACGTAGCGCGGTGGGTCCCACGCGGCGACCTCGCTCATGTTGATCGACTGCTCCGGGAACGCGTATTCGGCCTCCCCTTGGGCGTC
>CANPVX010000077.1 GCA_947581815.1 Candidatus Indicimonas acetifermentans
CCTCAAGATAACCCCGTCGACGCGCCCGTCGAACACCTGCTCCTCATCGTCGAGCACCAGTGCCATCACGCAGTCGAAGTGGGCCGTGCGCTCGGCATCAGCCACAGCCTCCAAAGCGCGCAGCAGGCACACCATGTTGGCTTCGGACTCGCCCAGTTCCGCTTGAAGCTCAGGCGGCGCGTAGCGCTTGCTGCGAACGCCCGGCTCGCCATCGAGAGCGTCGACGGCAAGCCCCGAATCGTCGGCCAGTGTGGGCAGTCCCGTCAGCCCGTGAAAGTAACGAGCCTTGGCGAGGGCGTTATCTACGAGGCGAGTCGAGGTCTCGAGTCCCTCTTCCGCAGCGGATGTCGAAACACGCAGGTCGCGGAGGCTGAGGAGTTGGATGGGCGTATCGGCGAACAGCCGTTCGAGCTCACGAAACTTTCCCTCGCTCCGCGTGGCAAGAAGGAGCTTCACCGGGCCGCCTTCACCGCCTCGCGTTGGATCTCGACGAGCCGGCGGATCCCCGACTCGGCCAGGGTGAGCAGGTTATCGAGGTCGCCGCGCCCGAACGGCGCGCCCTCGGCCGTCCCCTGCACTTCGACGATGCGCCCGTCCTCGAGTGCGGCCACGTTGAGATCGACCTCGGCGGAGACATCCTCTTCATACTCGAGATCGAGACAGGGATCGCCGTCGACGATTCCGACGCTGACGGCCGTCACTAACTGACGCAGCGGGCTCCGAGAGAGCTCTCCGGCTTTCACCAAACCCTCGAGAGCCTGCCAAAGCGCCAGGCAGGCGCCAGTGATGGAAGCGGTACGTGTGCCGCCGTCCGCACCCAGCACGTCGCAGTCGATCGTCACCGTCCTCACGCCAAGCGCCTCCAGGTCGACGGCTGCCCGCAAAGCCCGGCCTATCAGGCGCTGGATCTCCTGGGTCCGCCCCCGGGCACCCGAGCGCTCCCGGCGCGTGCGCCGCTGGGTCGCGCGCGGCAACATTGCGTACTCCGCGGTCACCCAGCCGCCGATGTCTTCGCGAAACGGAGGTACGCCCGGCTCGACGGTGGCGGCGCAGAGCACTTGCGTCGCGCCCATCGTTATGAGGCAGGAGCCTTCAGCGAACGGGGCCGCACCCAGCTCGAGGGTAACTTCGCGTAGTTGATCGGGCTCGCGCCCCGACGCGCGCAGATCGCTCATCGAGGCTCGTCTCGAATCTTTGCGGCGCTCTGCATGATCTCCGTCGTCGACCTCCCTGGAAGAAACGGCACGATGACGACGCGCCCGCCGCGCGCCTCCACCGTATCGCGCCCGAGGACCTGCTCGACTTCGTAATCGCCACCCTTCACCAGGATGTCGGGCTGCAACTCCTCGATCAACGCCGCGGGCGTGTCCTCTTCGAACACAACCACACCATCGACGGACTCGAGGGCCGCAAGGCACGCAACGCGATCGGGCTCTGGCATCAGCGGACGCCCCGGGCCCTTGAGCCGCGTGACGGAGGCGTCGCTGTTGAGCCCCACCACCAGGCGGTCGCCGAGCGCGCGGGCAGCGAGGAATAGCTCGACGTGGCCGCGGTGGATCAGGTCGAAGCAGCCGTTGGTGAACACTACGCGATCCGAGCGCGCGGGGCCGAACTCACGGTGGGCCGCTTCGCGGGTGAAGAACTTTCGCGCCAGCGCCTCGGGCAGCGTCTCGTCGTTCGTCATGTCGCCCCCCCCTCCCCTCCCCCCTTTGCGCCCGGTGCGCCGCGTACCTGTTTCAGGATCTCGTCCGCGCCTCGGGCGATGAGCTCGGCGGCCACGCTCCTGCCGAGCTCGGCCGGCGCCTCGATCGCGCCGCGCCTTTCGGCGGCGACGATGCGCGATCCGTCCGGCAGCGCCACCAGCGCCTGAAGAGCCAGCTCGGGCGCCTCTGCTCGCGCCAGGGCGCCGACCGGGACCTGACATCCGCCCTCGAGCACGGCGAGGAGAGCCCGCTCGGCCTCAATCTCGGCGCGCGCGTTAGGCGACTCGATCCGCTCGAGAAGCCGCGCGGTCTCCTCATCGTCGCTCCGCCGTTCCACTGCCAGCGCGCCTTGCCCGGGCGCGGGTAACCAGTACGGCGGATCGAGGTAACTCGTTATCCGCCCGCCCAAGCCGAGACGCACGAGGCCCGCGGCGGCCATCACAAGCGCGTCGTACTCACCGTCATCGAGCTTCCGCAGGCGCGTGTCCACGTTGCCGCGCACAGAGCTCACCTCGACGTCGTCGCGGATGGCCAGGATCAGCGCCCGGCGGCGCTCGGAGCTGGTGCCCACACGCGAGCCGGGCGGCGCCTCCTGCGGATGCTCTGCCCCGCCCTCGCGAGCAACCCAAACATCGCGCGGGTCCTCCCGCCCGGCGATCGCGCCGATGGTGAGACCGGACCCGAGCTCGGTCGGCAGGTCCTTCAACGAGTGCACCGCCACATCGGCCTCGCCCGAGAAGAGCGCTCTCTCCAGGGCCTCCGTGAACAGGCCCTTCCCTCCGATCTGCGGCAGCGGCCGGTCGATCTCGCGATCGCCGCGTGTGTCGATGGTCACGATCTCGAAGCGGCGCTCGGGCCACGCCTCGACGAGGCGCCGCCTGACCGACTCCGACTGCGCCATCGCCAACTTACTGCGACGCGATGCGATGCGAATCACGGCCAGAGGCGTCAGGTCGGAGGCTCCGTCTCGGCACGGATCGCCTCCGCGGCGAACCCGCCGCTGGCCTCCGGCGGTGGCTGGCGCGCGAAGACATACTTGAGGAGCGGCGGTGTGATGAAGGTGGTCACCATGACCATGATGAGGATGGCGCTGAACACCTCGTCGGACAGCAGGCCGCCGCGCCGGCCGATGTCGGCGAAGATGAGGCCGACCTCGCCACGGGGGATCATCCCAATCCCGATCGCCGGCGCGCTCATCTTGGTCCAGGGCACCGACCAGCCAGAGACCACCTTCCCGAGGATCGCCACGAGCGTGAGGACGGAGCCGATGACCAGGACGCCCATGGAGAACTGATCAGTCCACGGCAATATGAGCCTGACGTTGACCGCCGCGCCGACCGAAACGAAGAAGATCGGTGTGAAGATATCGGCGACGGGCTCGATGCGCTCGACGACGAGATCGAACTGGTTCGTGCGTGAGAGGACGAGCCCGGCCGCGAAGCTGCCGATGATCATCGCCGAATCGGAAAGGTCCGCGAGCGCGGCGAGAAGGAGCGCGAAACTGAAAGCCGCGACGAGGAGGATACCGCGTACCCGGAGCCGATCGACGTAGTCGAACAGATAGGGCCCGATGAAGTTGCCGATGATCACGGCGAGGACGAGGAAGCCGATGGCCTTCGTCAATGTCCAAGCGACAGAGCCGGCGGTCACGTCGGACCCCGCCACCAAGCCGACCACGAGAGCCAGCATCACGAGTCCCAGGATATCGTCGATCACCGCCGCGCCGATGATCGTCCGCGCCTCGCGCGTGTGGAGTCGATCGAGGTCGGAGAGCACGCGCGCCGTGATCCCGACCGAAGTCGCGGTCAAGGTGGCGCCCACAAAGACGGCCACCTTGGCCAGGCTCACCCCGGGCGGCATGGCGCCTAGCGCCGGGTCGGCGAGCAACCAGTAGCCGGCCCCGGCCAGGAAGGGTACGGTCACCCCGACGGCGGCTACGACCCCGGCGGCTGGGCCGACCCTGAACATCTCGCGCAGGTCCGTCTCGAGGCCGACCTCGAACAGCAGGATGACGACGCCGACCTCGGCGAGCAGGTGCACGATCTCCGCCATCGAGTCGCCCGCCTCGGTCGGGACGATTCCCAGCACGCTGCCACCGACGATCACGCCGGCGACGAGCTCGCCGAGGACCGCAGGCTGTCCGAGGCGCTCGGCCAGCTCGCCGCCGACCTTGCCCGCGACGAGGATGGCGATCAGGACGAGAAAGAAGTGGGCTGTTTCCGGCCCCCCCCCTTCATGCTGCGACTCTTCTTCCCCGGCCCCGCCTTCGCCCGCCTGTTCGCCCTGCAAGTTCGATGGCGTCGAGGCGACTTCGACGCCCGCCGGCCCAGGAGCCTCGCCAGGAGCCGGGCGGCCGAGCGAGCCGGTCATACCGACCAGGAAGAGGCCGGCGACCATCCAGGTGAGGAGGCGAGCGCGGCGCACCCTCAGGGATGGCGACCGGCGGCTCAGCATGCGGGGACCCGGCTTACCATTGCGACTGGGCCCCATCGACGATCGCGATGGCGAGGTTGTCTATCGCCAGCTGCCGACCTTCTACTTCGGGCTGGGTGTCGGGCAGATACTCGCCGACCGCGGAGAGGGAACCACTTTGCCAGATCGCGCGCTCTAGCTTGGTATCGTATATCTCCGCGGAGATCGTGATGGTCACGCGACGCTGGAAGATGATCGGCCCAGTCGGGTCCTCTTGATAGTTCGTCGCCGTGTTTTGGTAACGCCGGATGCTGCCCCTGAGGATGGCGTCGGCGCTGACCTCATCCGCGAAGTTGAGCCCCAGCCGGGACGGCACGACATCCGTGAGGGTCTGGCTGATCTCCTGGATGAGCGTGACCTGGGTCGTCTGGTTATCGAAAGGCAAGATGGCGATCGTGTCGATGTGGCTGGGCAACCCGCCACCGCCCGTGAAGGAATAGACGCTGCACGCCGCCGCTGTGCTAACGCTGGCGAGTAGCAGCCACCTCGAAGATTTCGCTCTCAAAACTGGCATGGTCCCGAGCACTCACCACTTCGACGCGTACCTCGATGAACTCGACCAGATCGCGGAACCTGGCTTCATCCGGCCAGGCGAAGCCTCCCGAGTCTCCCGAATCGCGGATCTTGAGACGGACCTCCTGAACCGCATCTCCATCGAGCAGCCGCTCCGCCTCGATCAAGTGGCCGGCAGAATCGAAATCGAACGTGACCCGCTCCAACGCCGTCAACCGATACACGAGCTGCGTGCGTTCTCCGCGGCGGGTGCCCTCGGGAACGATGCCGGCGGGGGGTCTGAAGAAGCCGAACACCGCCCAGAGGAAAGTCGGCGGCGGCAGTTGAATCCGCCGCTCTCCTATATAACGGATCTCCTCGTCGATCAGCACCGCGCTCTGAACGCCCGAGCCGCCGGGTTCGATGAGGTCGAGACGGATGCTGTCGGGAGGGTTGAACCGAACCCCGCCCTCGCCCGAAAACCGACCGTCCCTGCCGCTATACCGCCACTTGAACTGTATCAGCTGCGGTTGCGAGAACTCGCTACCCGCCTGCAACCGTGCCGCCAGATCTTCCGGCGCCGGAATGGGGACCGGATCCGGTAACGGCTGGGCGCACGCGAGCGCGCAAGCGGCTGTCACTCCGAGAAATCTGCGGACTCTCAAATGCTCGCGAACATACCGGCGGACGGGGTCACGTGCAAGCCGGGGACGACGCTTTTCGACCGTCTGTGCGGGGTGAATCCGGGCTTAGTAGTTGACCCCGATGAAGAAGTCGACCGTCCAGCCGTCGAAGTCGCGGAAGGTGAACGTGGGCAGATCGCCGATTTTGAAGCGCCTACCCATGTCGAGCCTGAGGATGAGGGGCGAGAAAAGGGGCATGCGGAAGCCGAACCCCCAAGAGCCCCAAACGCCTTCGGGGTCCTGATCCTCACGCCACACCTGTGCCATATCGAGGAAGACCGCACCCTGCACGCCGGGGAACCGCATGGTTCCGAAGGGGAAGGCCAGGGCGATGGCATGCGCCAGCGGGAACCGCCATTCCTGGTTGACCATCCAAATACGGCTGCCGAACAACCCCAGGTAGGGATAGAGGCGAAGAGAGTAGGATCCACCCAGCGGCACCCGCTGCGGTATCGCGCCGTCGCTCCAGAACGCGAACATCCGGACGGAGTAGGCGCTGAGAAGTGAGGTGCGAAAGTAGCGGCGCAGATCGAACATGATCTGGAAGTTCTCCGCGCGGGCGTGCGTGAGATCGGTGACGAGCCCTCCGGTGATGTTCCATCGCAGCCCGTCTATCGGCCCGACGGGCAGCCACAGCGTGTTGTCCATGACGTACGACAACGACGTCTGGCTAATGATCCCCTTACGGGTCAACGAAAGTGTGTCGATGCTGGGGTTCACGTCACCGAACCTAACTATCGAAAAAGAGTCCTCGCGATCCGAGTGCGCGATTCCGGTTCTCAAATCTATGCGCCTGAACTTGGAGAACGGATAGCTGGCGAGGAACGAAGCGCCGAAGGCGTTCTCCTCGTATGTGTTCCGGAAGGCGGCGTCGACGAACCGACCCTTCACCCGAAAAATCCCGACACCCCAGTTGACGCGGTGCGACAGGTTGAGGTACATCACCCGCCCGGAGAGTGAATTCAGGGCGTCGTTGAAACTGCTTGTCTGGAGCGCCGCGATACCTCCGAAGATCATATGGTTGCCGAGCATGTCCGACATCACGACCTGCACCGCTTGCGCCGCGCCGAACTGACTCACCATCGCGCCTCCGGTGGCGATGTCGAAGCCGAAGCTCGGCTTGTAGCGCGTGCTCGCCGCCGCCGAAACGACCGGACCTTCGAGCTCGCGCCAGAGCCAACCCTGCTCGCTCGGGAATTCGGGAGGCTCGAACGTGTCCACGAGCTTGAGCTCGGGATCTTCTTCCGACGTGAGACTCTCGTAATAGATCCGGTAGGTGCCCTCCTCGAAGGCACTGAACACCAGCGACCTGCCTTCCGCTACCCAGTCGGCGTCGAAGACGGCGCCCGTGTAGCTGGTGAGCCGGCCGCCTCGGCCGTCAGGGTCGACGACATAGAGATCGTAGATATCGTTGCGGCTCGATGTGAATACGATGCGTTCGCCGTCCGGCGACCAGCGCGGATCCACATCGCGCCAGGGACCGTAGGTCAGGTACGTGACCTCCCCCGTCTCCATATCGTAGAGGAAGAGGTTGGAGTAGCCGCGCGCCCCCAACACCGTGCGGTCGGATGAGAAAACGATGTAGCGCCCGTCCGGCGACCAATCAGGATCGGCTTCCTCGTAGCGATCAGCGGTCAGCGGATAGTGCTCCTGCGTCGTTAAATCGAGCACGTAGAGATTGGAGAACCCACTGGTCGCAAGCCCGCTGAAGACCACTTTCAGACCATCATTCGACCAGGCGGGCGATTGGAGCGCCACCAGCTCGGGGAACTGGTAGCGTCCGACGATGCGACTCTGCCCGGGGTCGTAGATGAACAGCGCATCCTTGCCCAGATACTTGGAAACCACGACCAGCTTCCCGTCGGATCCCACATCGAATCGAGAGTAGAAGAAATGGAAGGACTCGAAGTCTTCCGTGTGCTCTCCCTGCACGACCTTCTGCCGACGCCCATCGGCCAGCGACACCTTGTATATCGTCGTATAGCCGGTGCCGGGTGACATGAAGTACACCTCTTCGCCGCCCTCCGGAGTCGTGTAGGCCGCCGGCTTGAAGGCCGGAAGGCCTTTCACGATCGCAACGGCATCGAGATCTACCGGCTTCCGGTCCTCGAACTGCCGGAAGTACTCGCGCTCGAGCTCGTAGCGCAGGTCCTGTAGCACCCGTTGAAAGGGGACTCCATAGACGCCAGCGAAGGCCTCATCGAAGCTGCTGTACTTCCACAAGCTCTCATATAGATCGGTCACCCGCCCCGACCCGAAGCGCTCAGCCAGATACTTATGCAGCTCGCCGCCGAAAGGATACGCGATGAAGCTGCGGCTGAAGTTCAGAGCGTTTGCGTCCGGCATGCGGCCGCTCAAGACGAGGTCCCGGACGAACATGTCATCGTCCGCGTCCTGCTCAGAGCTCCAGTGCTCGGCCAGACCCTCGCTCCACCAGAGCGGCAGCCCCACGCCTCGCGAGCCCGGAAACTGGCTCAGAACCCGGCTCAGCTTCGAGATCTGGAAGAAGTGCACCAGCTCGTGCCGAATAGTATGGCGGAAATCCGTATAGTTCCCATTGAACGGCATAGCGATTCGGCGCTTGAGGTACTCGGTGAACCCGGCCACGCCTTCAGGTATGAAAGCGGGCGTCACATTGGTCTGCTCGAAGTGCTGGTGGGACGAGTAGATGATCAAAGGCACGCGCCTGAAGGGCTCGTGCCTGAAGAGCGCCACCAGAGTATCGAAGCTTTCCTCAGCGTAGGCGAGCGCCACCTGCGCTAGCTCTTCTTCTTCCGGATAGAAGAAGACATCGACGTGGTCACCCGAGAGCACCCGCCAGTCGAAGTGTGTGTACTGGACCTTGTTTTTTCCGAAGGCGCCAAACTGGGCTTGCAGGGGGCTGGCCAGTACGGCGTACACCAGAATACCGACAAGGGCGGTCGCTACCCGTGTCGTTCGCGCCGGGCGAGCTCGCCCGTGTGACCGGTACCGGTGGCTATTTAATATGAGAGTCATGCGTCCGCTACAACATCAACACCAGCGTTAGTACCGATTGTTCCCTCGCCCGTCGCTCCATCGGCGGCGCTCTGAAGAAGCGCCTTCAGCGCCGCGGGGAGCTTCCTCGGAGAGCCCTCCCTATCCAGGCAGATGAGGTCCGTCTCCGCGCGGGCTAGGATCTCATGCGTCTCCGCGTTCTCCAAGACATACGCGAAGCGTACGGCACGACTCCGCGCCTTGCTCAGCGTTGTCCGTACTCGAATCAGATCGTCGTAGCGGGCGGCGGCCAGAAAGCGGACCCCGACCTCTGCGACGGCCAGATAGACGCCCCGCTTTTCGAGCTCCGCATAAGTCGCGCCAAGCTGGCGGAGCAGGTCAGTGCGGCCTACCTCGCACCAGATGAGATAGTTGGTATGATAGACCACGCCCATCTGGTCCGTCTCTGCGTAGCGAACTCGGAATTCCGTCGTCGTTTCAAGCACTCGCTAAGTCCACTCGGTCATTTGTGCGCGATGGCCGTCGGTGCGTCCTCTAAGATTAGGAAGATCGGGGACACAGGTCAAAAAACGGGCCGCTTGTGCCCTAAGGCGCCCCACCTAAGTTCCCGCAACCATGCCCAAGCCCACGGTCGTCGTCTCGGATCTCCACCTCGGAGCTCCCTCGTCAGCGGAAGAAGAGTTCATCGATTTCTTGAAGAGCTGGCATGGGCGCGCGGAACTCGTGCTGGTCAACGGGGACCTCTTCGACTTCTGGTTCGAGTACCGGACGGTGGTGCCTTCCCAGCACTTCGCCGTGTTGAAGGCCCTCTCAGACCTCGCCGCTTCCGGCGTCCGGCTGATCCTCGTGGGCGGCAACCACGACTCGTGGGGTGGCCGCTTCCTGGAAGACGAGATTGGCATGCGGTGCCTAGATGGTCCGGTCGAGCTGGAGCTGGGCGGGAAGCGCGCGATTCTTGCACATGGCGACGGGGTCGGCCCGGGGGACGTCGGCTACAAGATCTTGCGGCGCACCCTGCGCAGCCGGCCTTTTCGCACCCTCATGCGTCTCGTGCATCCCGATCTCGCCGACCGCTTCGTTCAGCGCATCTCTCGCACGGGCGCTCGCTCGGCCGCAGAACGAGCGCGGTCGGGCGTGCGAGCGAAGATCCTGGAAGAGTACGCGGCCGAGCAGTTCGAAACGCGTGCCGATATCGATCTCGTCATCTTCGGGCACTGTCACATCCCGCAGCTCCGCTCGTTCGGGGCCGGGCGCTACTACATCAACTCGGGCGACTGGATCGAACATCGAACCTACACGCTCGTCACCCCCGATGAAGTCCGGCAGCGCGAATGGGATGGCCGAGCCCCGGGTGAGGCCGGACCGGCTTGAGCAAGCTGGTTCAGGGACCGAAGGGAATCTTCCAGCCGATCCCGTAGGACACCGCTCCCGGTCCTTCGCCTGTCCTTTCGTCGAAGCCGTAAAGGTGGGCGGAGACGAATGCGTCGGCCCCAGAGAACAGCGCGATGAAGATGACCGCCGCGATCCAGTCTTCGCGCTGCTCCTTGCGGGCCTCGATCAGCCGCGCATCCTCGGGAAGCGTCTGCTCCGCGTGACTGAGGCGTATCTGCGTCCGGGCGAGCATCAGCACGCTGACCGCCTCGGCGAAGAAATAGACGGCTCCTCTGGACTTGGCGCCCACCTCGGCCTGACCCCATCCGGGAACGACCAGTGAGCGCCAGAAGGCACCGCCGGGGCTGATGGGTGGCTGTGAGAGGGCGGTGTCGCTCTGGGCGGGGGCCGCGCGCACTTCCCCCTGAGCGAGAGCGCAATCGGCCGCGGCCGAGAGAAGGGCGAGAGTCAGCAAGAGACTCCGAGCCCGCCTCATACGATCACCTGTAGTCGTCGACTGTGCAATTCTACCGTGAGCGGTTGTCCTCTTTCCAGCTGACGATACTCGCCATCCATATGATAGGATATCGGCGCCGCCGATTCTACCGAAAGCCCTGAACAGCGCCACGCCCTGACCATCGGGAGCGCCCCGTGCGTCCCGCGCCTCACCGCCGAGACATAACGGACGAACTGCCACAGGTTGATGGGGTCGATCCAGCAGATATCGAGGGCGCCGTCGTCGAGTGCGGCGTCCGGGGCCAGGCGAAAGCCGCCGCCCTCGCTCACCCCGTTCATCACCGCTAGCATCAGGCCGGGCCCATCGACCTCGCCACCGCTCCAGCGCACGCGGTAATTGCGGGGTTCATAGGACAGAATCTTTCGGAAGACGGTAGGTGTGTAACCCAACGCTCCAACGCTCTTCCCTTCTTTCGTGCGCACAACCTCCGCATCGAAGCCGATTCCCAGGCCGTTGATGAAGTACTCGCGACCGTGCACCTGGCCGACGTCCACTCGCAGCCGGCGCGGCCGCGCGAGAGCAGCGGCGGCCGCATCGAGGCTCGCGGCCACGCGTCCGAGGCTCGCCGCGAAGTCGTTGCCGGAGCCTAAGGGCAGCACGCCGAGTTCGGCATCCGCATTGCCTGCGGCGAGGGCGCCATTCGCGACTATATGGACGGTTCCGTCACCGCCGGCCGCCACCACCGTACGACCCGCGGCCGCCGCCTCCGTCGCCGCCGCGGCCGCTTCTTCCGGGCTGCCGGGTACGGCCAGCTCGTAGTCGAGACCGCGAGCCGTGAGCGCGCGCTCTACGGCCGCGCGACCGATCGCGCGGGCTCGGCCGGAGTGAGGGTTGAAGATGATGAGTAGCTGGGCGGTCGTGCGAAACGGGCCAGCACCGTGAAGACTGTAAGATGAATGTGGAGGGCGAGCGGATCCTAGTCGGCTCGATCGACCGGGACTAGCCACACATTACGATGGCGGGTTGGCTGGCCGTGCTCGCACCGGTCGCGGTGCCGTAGTAGATCTCGCAGTCCGTATTGGCAACGGCGGTGTGCGAGGCTGTAGCTCGCCACCCG
>CANPVX010000078.1 GCA_947581815.1 Candidatus Indicimonas acetifermentans
TCGACCTCCACCGGCACGTCATCGATCCTGATCCCGTCAGGATCTATATCGACCACGTACTCGCGTCCCTCGAGCTCGACAAAGTACTTCATGAAGAGGTCTGCCAAATCATATCGCCGGGGGTGCGTAGAAAATCGTCACAAAATCAACGACCTGAGAACCTTGGCGCAAGCTTGGGCGAAGGGGGGGCTGAGCCGCGCGACTAGTTTCTAGGTATCGCGATCTATATCGTTGTATAGTCATGTCTTACCTCTGGCGCTCTAAACCCCTCTAGAGGCGGTTTCCCCAGCCTCGCTCAGGCCACCTCGGCACCGCGCGGCGCCAGGCATCGATCCCACTCTCCGGCTTTTCATCATTGCCTCGAACCCGTCCCCGCCCCTGCCCCTGCCCCTGCCCCCGGTCTCGATCTTGCAGCAGCGCTGCCGCCACCGCGATGGCCCTCCAGCTCTCATCCTGCTCGTCGGGTGCGAAGAGTTGCGGATGCTCCTCCAGGTAACTGGTGTGAAGCTCCCCCGCCCTGAAGTCGGGCTCGTCCATGATCCGCCTGTGGAGCGGGCCCGTGTGCACGACCCCGTCGATCACCAGCTCGTCGAGCGCGCGAGCCATACGGGCGATCGCCGCATCCCGGTCTGGGGCGTGGACGATGAGCTTGCCGAGGAGCGAGTCGTAATGGAGGCTGATCTCGTTGCCCCTGGCGATGCCGCCATCCCAGCGCACGCCAGGGCCGCCGGGGATTCTGAGCTCGTCGACCACACCGGTCGCCGGCAGGAAATCGCCGAGCGGGTCCTCAGCTGTGATGCGGCACTCGATGCTGTGCCCGGAGTACGTCGGCGCGTCCAGGGAGGAGGCGAGCTCTTCGCCGGCCGCGATACGCAGTTGGGCGTGCACGAGGTCGAGGCCGGTGACCATCTCGGTGACGGGATGCTCCACCTGCAAGCGTGTATTCATCTCGAGGAAGTAGAACGCGCCGTCGACGACCAAGAACTCTACCGTGCCCGCGCCGCGATAGGCCGCGGAGCGCGCGGCGGCGATCGCGGTCGCGCCCATCTTTTCGCGAAGCCCCCCCCGCCCCCCCCGCCCCCCCCGCCCGGCCCCATCCGACATCATCAACGAGGGCAAAGGCGAAGGTGACTCCTCGATGAGTTTCTGGTGACGGCGCTGGATGGAGCACTCGCGCTCTCCTAGTTGGATGACGTTGCCGTGCGCATCGGCGAGTATCTGGATCTCGATATGGCGCGGCCGCTGTAGGTACTTCTCGACGTACAGCCGAGGATCGCCGAACGAGGCCTCGGCCTCGCGGCCTGCCGCCGTCCACGCCGAATCGATCTCATCCTCCGAGTCGACGCGGCGCATCCCTTTGCCGCCACCCCCCGCCGCTGCCTTGAGCAGGATCGGATAGCCGATCTTTCGGCAGAAGGCGCGCACCGCCGCGATGTCCGCTACGGGCTCGAATGTGCCCGGCACAACTGGGACTCCGGCACGTTCCATCACGCTGCGTGCTTCGGTCTTGTCCCCCATCAGGGCGATCGTCTCGGCTGAGGGGCCGACGAAGGCGAAGCCGGCCTCTTCGCACGCTCTCGCGAAGTCCGGGTTCTCGGCCAGGAATCCATACCCGGGGTGGATCGCGTCGCATCCGCTTTCGGCAGCTACAGCCAGCAGACGCTCGCCGTTCAAGTAGCTGTCGGCAGCCGGAGCGGGACCTATCTCATACGCCTCGTCCGCTCCGGAAACGTGAGGGGCGCTGCGGTCAGGCTCGGAATAGACCGCGACCGCACAGATCCCCAGTTCGTGGCACGCGCGAACGATCCTTACCGCGATCTCCCCGCGGTTCGCCACCAAGACCTTGGTCAACATCGGACGCGGCTAGAGTGGGATGTTCCCGTGCTTACGGGGGGGATTGGAATCGCGCTTGTTGCCGATGAGTGCGAGCGATTCGATCAAGCGCGGGCGCGTCTCGCGCGGATCGATGACATCATCGAGATAGCCTCGGGAAGCGGCGATGTAGGGGTGGGCGAACTGTTCCTGGTAATCAGCGATGAGTCGGTCGGTCTCGGCCTGGGCGTCGTCGGCGGCGGCCATCTCGCGCCGGAAGAGGACTTCGACGGCGCCTTTGGGTCCCATGACGGCGATCTCGGCCGTGGGCCAGGCGAAGTTGAAATCGCCCCGGATGTGCTTCGAGCTCATGACGTCTTAGGCGCCGCCATACGCCTTACGCAGGATGACCGACAGTTTGTGTACGGTGGCTTCGGAATAGGCGTAGAGGAGCTTGGCGCCATGCTTGATGATGCCGCCATGCTCCTGCTCCACACCAGGAAGAAAGCCTGGCACATCCTCGAACGTTACGATGGGGATATTGAACGCGTCGCAGAAGCGGACAAAGCGAGCACCCTTCAGGGAGCTATCGATATCCAGAACGCCGGCCATACCCGCGGGTTGGTTGGCGACGATACCAACCGAGCGCCCGCCCAGATGCGCGAAGCCGACGACGATGTTCTTCGCGTACTCGGCGTGCACATCGTGAAAGATTCCGTCATCCATGACGCGGCTGATCACATCGTGGACGTCGTAGGGTTTGTTGGGTTTCTCCGGCACGATATCCCGCAGCTGATCATCCATCCGGTCATCCGGGTCCTCTGTCACCCGGGTGGGAGGATCTTCCATGTTGTTTTGCGGGATATAGTGAAAGAGATCGCGGATCCCTTCGAGACAGGCAACTTCGGTATCCATGATGAAGTGGGCCACGCCGGACTTGGTCGCGTGCACCTGAGCGCCGCCGAGCTCATCGAAGCTCACTTCCTCATGGGTGACGGTTTTGACCACGTTGGGTCCCGTCACGAACATGTAGGAGATGCCCTCCACCATATACACGAAGTCGGTGATCGCGGGTGAGTAGACCGCTCCTCCCGCGCACGGCCCCAGTATCGCGCTGATCTGCGGCACGACTCCCGAGGCGAGGGTGTTGCGCAGGAAGATATCGGCGTACCCACCCAGGGAGGCGACGCCCTCTTGGATTCGCGCGCCTCCCGAATCGTTCAGACCGATGATCGGGCAGCCGGCCTTCATTGCCAGGTCCATGATCTTGCAAATCTTCTCGGCGTGTGCCTTCGACAGCGACCCTCCGAACACCGTGAAGTCCTGGGCGAAGACGACAACTCTACGTCCGTGGATGCGGCCCTGGCCTGTGGCGACGCCGTCGCCCAAATACTTGCGATCACCGAGGCCGAATTCCGACGTGCGGTGTGTGACGAAGCGGTCGAACTCGAGGAAGGATCCTTCATCAAGAAGCAGATCAAGCCGCTCCCGCGCCGTAAGCTTGCCTTTGGCGTGCTGTGCCTCGATCCGCTTTATGCCGCCACCCAGCTCGGACTGCGCCTTGAGCTCCTCGAGCCGCTCAAGCTTATCCTTCATGGATGTCATTGAGGGGGCCGTTGGGATTGGGGCCCCCGTCCCCCACCGACGGGTGTGCTGAAGCGCTCCAACTCCTCGAAGGCCGGTACGAGCTCCCGATCTCTGACGTGTAGAATGAAGGGGCGACGAAGCAGCGTTCTGTCCTCCACATAAAAGATGCCGGTGGCGCCCGGCGTACCCCGCGTCTCGCGAAACGTCCGAGCGATCGCCGAGCGACGGGGGTAACCCCAGGGCAAGGCGGCGAGGATGAGGTTCGTCGCGTCGAAGGCGAGCGCTGGAACGAGCGTTTCCTGAAGTCCTTTTCGATACGCGCGCTCGTACAGCTCGACGAACTCCGGCCAGCGAACCGCGGGACTCGAACGGTTGAGGAAGGTGGATACCACCGTGCCGTTGATGAAGCGCGGCTCCACCAGCCGCAGCACCTCGGGGGCCGACCAATCGGCATCGCCCAGCACCTGCACGCCGCGCAATCCGTAGAAGGAGAACTGGGGAGCGAGCTGGATGACGGTGCGCGGAGCCGATGCGGGCGCATAGATCGCTTGGGGTCGCGCCTCTCCCAAGAAAGTCAGCGGGTCCTGAAAGGTCGTCGCGGTGTCGTTGTAGGCGACGGTGGCGATGATCTCGGCGCCTCGCGCCCTCACGGCATCTGCGAAGGCAGCTAGTTGAGTCCTCCCCTCGGGGGTGTTCGGATAGATCACGCCGAAGCGGTACAGTTGAAGCTCGTTGACCGCGAAGTCAGCCAGCGCTCGCGCGCCACGCGAGACGCGCTCGGTAGAACTCCAAAGCGAATAGACGTTGCGTCGGAAGCTGACGTTCTCAGGCGCAGTAGGACTGACGATCAGCAGATTACGGTCGCTGCGGCGGCGGCTAGCTTCCTCGAGCCCCTCGGTCCGCAGCGGTCCGACGATGGCGACCGCACCTAGACGCTCCAGCTCCCGAACCAGTTCACCGCTGCGGCGACTGTCATCGCGATCGTCACGAACGACGAGCGTCACCGAGTCGATGTGGCGGGCGTTGTATTCAGCGATGGCGAGCCGGACACCCTCCTCGGCGAGGCGCCCATAGGGCGCGAGCGGTCCGCTGAGGGGGAGTACCGCGCCGACGATCGGACGCCACTGCTCCGTCTCCATGTCGCCCGAGACGATGTTCTCGGCTCGATCTCGATCCGCTTCGGGCGGCGACAGCGCAAGTGCGGCCTCGGCGACCTCCTTCCCCCGCTTCGTCTCGCCGGCGGCCAGCAGCAACGATGCTCGTTCGATCTCGAAGATGGCGACGAGGGGATGATCGGCCGGCCACCGAGCTGTGAGCGACTCGATCTCGCGGATGCCCAGCTCGCTGGCTACCTGGCGGGCGAGATTCGTCGCCTTTTCTCTCGCATCGCCCAGGACCGCGGGCGCCGCTAGCAGGCTATCGGCCGCCTCCAGCGGTCGCCCCTCCAAGTACAGGATCTCTGCGATGAGCACGAGGCCCGTCACGCGAGCCGGATCGGATGCCCGATACAGCGTCAGGTAACGCGCCAGCTTGAGGCGCGCCGGATCCAGGCGATTGAGCTGGATCGAGGCGCGCGCCGAGAGCAGCAGTCCCAACGCTAGCCATTCACCCCCGTCGGTGCTCTCCACGAGGCTGTCGACGATCGCCTCCGCGACGGTGTAGTTCGCGTCCTCGAATTCGTTCAGGGCCCTCCGGTACACCTTTGCGGCGTCGCTACTGCTCGCCGAAGGGGGTGGCTCCGTCGGGGTGGGGGACGGCGCAGGGGCGCCCGCGGAGGCGCCGCCACAGGCCGCGCCGACCACGGCGGCGGCGAAAGCCAGAGCTCCCGCGGCGCGCCAGGTCCAGGTAGAGATAGCCATACGATTCATCGACAGATCTTAGACCCGAAACAGGTTACTGAAAAGGGCTTGGCGACCCGGAACCAAAGAAAAAAAGGGCGCCTGCACGCCCTTTTTGAAAACACGAACTGCTTGGATGTTCGTATATGATATGTATATGTATATGGCGCAGCCTAGCCCTCGGATTCCTTCTTCCCGTCATCCGCATCCCCATCCTCCTCCACATCAGCGCCATCAGACGCCGCTTCGGCACTGGCCTCGGGTTGCTCGACTTCGCCATCCCCATCAGACGCCGCCTCGGCGCTGGCCTCGGGTTGCTCGACTTCGCCATCCCCAGCAGACGCCGCCTCGGCGCTGGCCTCGGGTTGCTCGACTTCGCCATCCCCAGCAGACGCCGCTTCGGCGCTGGCCTCAGGTTGCTCGACTTCGCCATCCCCATCAGACGCCGCTTCGGCGCTGGCCTCAGGTTGCTCGACTTCGCCCTCCGCCGCCGACTCCTCATCGGCTGCCCCCGACTCTTCGACCTCAGGCTCGGCCCCTGACTCCAGCTCCGCGCCCCCGAGCGCCTCGCCCTCTTCGTCGGACGCTTCCGCTTTGGCCGGCTCGCCCTCGGCTGGGGTCGCTTCGCCCTCGACCTCTTCCCCAGCCGCAGCCGCCCGCTCAGCTTCCAACGCCGCCGCCTCGGCCCGCCGCTCGCCGATGGGGCGATCCGGAAGCGACGTCACCTGCAGCACGATCCGCCTATTGATCGGATCGGACTCCATCACTTTCATGCCGACGACGTCGCCCTCGACGAGCAGCTCGTTCGGATCCGTGACCTCCTGATCTTCGGAGATTTGCGAGACCGGTACGAAGCCTTCGACATCATCCCCGAGGTCTACGACGACGCCTTTATCCAGGAGGCGGACGACCTTGCCTTCCGTTTCGCTGCCCGGAGCGTAGGTCTGAGCGAGGGTGTACCAGGGATCTTCCTCGGTTTGCTTGAGGCCCAGAGAGATTCGCTTCTGGTCGACGTCGATGCTCAGCACAACGACCTCGACTTCTTCGTCCTTGTGCATGATCTCAGAGGGATGCTGGACCCGTTTCGTCCAGCTCATATCGGAGACGTGAACGAGGCCATCGATCCCGGGCTCGACCTCGACGAAGGCGCCAAAAGAGGTCAGGTTCCGAACCGTCCCACCGATGCGCGTCCCCGGCGGGTACTTCTCGGGCAACGTGAGCCAGGGGTCCTCCCCGGCCTGCTTCATGCCGAGGGAGATCTTCTCTTCGCCGGGAGTGACGCGCAGGACGACGGCCTCGATCTCGTCGCCGATGGAGACCAGCTGCGACGGGTGCCGAACGTTGCGCGTCCAGCTCATCTCGGAGATATGGACCAACCCTTCGACACCTTTTTCGAGCTCGACGAACGCGCCGTAGTTCGTTATCGATACGACCTTGCCGCGGATGCGGGATCCAACGGGGTACTTTTTCTCGACATCCTCCCACGGATAAGGCTGGAGCTGCTTGAGACCCAGCGATATGCGCTCGCGATCCCAGTCGATGTCGAGGATCTTCACCTCGATCTCTTCGCCGATATCGCAAATCTCGCTCGGGTGGCCCACACGGCCCCATGACATGTCTGTGATATGTAGCAGGCCGTCCATTCCGCCCAAGTCGATGAAGGCGCCAAAGTCGGTGATGTTCTTGATGGCGCCTTTGCGGACCTGTCCGACCTCGAGCTCCGTCTTCAATTCCTCGCGCTTCTTGCCGCGCTCCTGCTCGAGAATCACGCGGCGCGACACGACGATGTTGCGGCGCCGCTTGTTGAGCTTGAGGATCTTGAATTCGAACTCCTGCCCGATGAGGTCTTCGACGTTCGGCACACGGCGAAGCGCGACTTGCGAGCCCGGCAGGAACGCGTCGACGCCCATGATATCAACGGTCACCCCACCCTTGACCTTCTTCTTGATCGTGCCCTTGATGGGCTCATCGTTGTCGTAGGACTCCTTGATCTGTTCCCAGACTCTCAGGAAGTCGGCCTTCTTCTTCGAGAGGACGACCACCCCTTCCTGGTCCTCCAGACTCTCCAAGAAGACGTCGACCTCGTCGCCCGGCTTCACCTGATCCGGCTCCCGGAACTCGTCCAGAGGCACGGATCCCTCCGACTTGAAGCCGAGATCCAGGATCGCCACGGAATCGGTCACGCGCAGCACCGTCGCGCTGACGATTTCACCCTCCTCTATGTTCTTGAGGGTGTCCTCGTACATGGCCAGCATCTCGTCGTACTCTTCGGGCGAGTATTCTTCCTCGTCGAGATCAACGGCTCGCTCGGCCGCTTCCGCGAACCTGGCGTGGACCTGGTTACCTTTGGGTTCTTCGGATGAGGGGGCGGGAGGAGACGCTGAAGTAGCGCCGGTGCCGAGATCTACCTCGTTGTCTGGAGGGCTCGACTCGGCTGATCCGTTGCTGTCGGCACCATTCTCGTTGTCAGTCTTCGACTTGACCCCGGTTGTCTCTTTTGCCATGAAGCAGTCTCAGTCGGCGCCCGGACCCGACGAACCTCGCGGATATTGGTTAAGGTTTAAGAGTCCCTCTAGACTCCCGGATCAGGCGCGGGCTCGCGGCGACAACGGCCCCGGACAATTCGGTTAACTCTTTCCGTCGCAGAAAGTAAGCCGCGCCTTGTGGACAAGCCGCGAATTTACCCCAATCTGCTAACCCGTGTCAAGGTGAGCGCGGGCCAGGACGACCACCCGCTCCACCTGCTCCTCGAACCCGAGGTAGCTGGTGTCGATGAGCTTCGCATCGGACGCCGGCCGTAGCGGCGCAACGGCTCGCTCGGAGTCCGCCAGGTCTCGCGCGACGAGACGGGCAGATTCGGCGCGTATGCTCGCTTCGCTGACCTCTCCCGCCCCCCCGCCCCCCGCCCTTTCTGCGAGGCGGCGGGCGGCTCGCACCTCGGGCGCCGCCATCATGTACACCTTGAGCTCGGCGCCAGGAAAGACGACCGTCCCCATGTCGCGCCCCTCGGTCACGGTGCCGCCGGCGAAGCCCGCCGCCAGCCCGCGCAGCAGCTCGTTGACTCGGTCGCGAATCGGAGGGAATGCGGAGACCTTGGAGGCGCAAGCGGTCACCCGGGGCGTCCTGAGCTCCTCGTCACCGATGGGCTGGTCATCGAGCTCGACGGTCAACCTTCCGCCCGCCGAGGAGGCGGTGATCGCCGCATCGGCGAGCTCCTGCACGCGGCTCTCGGCAGCCGGGCCCGTCATCTCGTCCCAGCCGTGCCGACAGGCGACGTAGGCGAAGGCGCGGTAGAGCGCGCCCGAATCCAGATGTAGAAAACCGAGCCGGCGCGCCACCTCGCGGGCGGTCGAGCTCTTGCCCGAACCTGCGGGGCCGTCGATCGCGATGATCATCTCAGCCCGCGCCCCCGCCCCCACTTACCGCGGCCAGCGTCTCCCAGAAATCTGGGTAGGACACGTCCACGCAGCTCGCGTCATCGATCTCGATGGAGTTCTCGGGAAGCGCTCCGAGCACGGCGAAGGCCATCGCGATGCGATGGTCAGCGTGCGCCTCGACGACGCCCGAGAGCGTCCCGGTCGAACCTTCGATGATGAGGCCGTCGTCCAATTCCTTCACTTCGACGCGCAACCGCGAGAGGTTTCTGGAGAGCACCGCTATGCGATCGCTCTCCTTGACTCGCAGCTCGGAAGCGCCGCGGATCTCCAGGCGGCAGCCGGCTTGGGCGGCGACGCAGGCGAGTATCGGAATCTCATCGAGCAGCGTGGGGATCCAATCGGGCGGGAGATCCAACCCCGTGAGCGCCGACCGGCGCGCGACGATGTCGGCCACCGGCTCGCCTGCTTCTTCGCCCCGATCCTCGACCTCGATGTCGGCGCCCATCACCTCGAGAGCTCGCATGAAGCCAGTGCGCAGCGGGTTCATGCCCACCGATTCGATCCTGAGCCCCGGCCCGGCACCGCCCAGAACCGCCAGCCCCAGCCAAAACGCTGCCGCCGAGAAGTCGCCCGGCACTTTGAGCTCGAAGGGCACGAGCTCTGCCGGCGGCGAGAAGTGCACGCGATAGCCCGCCTCCGTTCGCCCGCTCTCCACACTCGCGCCCATCTGGCGGAGCAGGCGCTCGGTGTGGTCTCGAGAGGGGGCCGGCTCGACGACCGTCACAGGCACCCGAGCGCTCAATCCAGCCAGGAGAAGCGCGCCCTTCACCTGGGCGCTCGCGACACCCGTCGCATGCTCGATCGGTTCGAGGGCGCCCCCGCCCCCTCTGATCTCCAACGGGAGCCGGCCCGGCTGACCTCGCTGGCGCACCTGCGCTCCGGCGGCGACCAGCGGCTTGAACGCCCGGCTCATCGGCCGACTTCTCAGCGAGGCGTCGCCATCGAGAGTCGCGCTCACCGACGAGCCGGCGACGAGGCCCAACAGCAGGCGCGCCGTGGTGCCGCTGTTCCCACAATCGATGACCCCTGCCGGCGTCTTCAGCTCGCGGGGCCCATCGATCGTGACCTCACCGCGCGGATCCCAGTCCGGCGGCAGAGCGCCGAGCGCGCGCATCGCCGCGGCGGTCGCCGCCACGTCCGCGCCCTGGGAGAGGCCCGACAACCGGCTGGCGCCCGCGGCGAAAGGCGCGAGCATCAGAACCCGGTGCGAGATCGACTTGTCGCCGGGCACCTGAATCGTCAGCATGCGCCCGAGCGCTCGGCGGTCTCGATCGCGAGCGGACTCAATCATCGCTGAGCGACACCTCGACGCTCAACCCATCATAAGCCACAACGACCTCACAAGAATCCGGGCACTTCCGCCGGGCCTCACGCTCGAGAACGTGGGGGCGCTCGGAGTAGCGTGCGCTCAGGTGCGTCAGCACGAGGCGCTGAGCACCCGCCGCCGCCGCCACCTCTGCCGCCTCCCCCGCGGTCGAGTGACCCGTGCGGGCGGCCCTTTCCAGCTCCTCCTCCGAGAAGGTCGCCTCGTGAATCAGGAGATCGCAGCCCCGCGCCGCCTCGATCGTCCCATCGCACGGCCGCGTGTCACCCGTGTAAACCAAAGAGCGACCCGCGCGCGCGGGACCCATCACGTCCTCTGACCGTACCTCCGAACCGTCGTCCAGACAAATCGCGTGACCGCGCTGCAAGCGGCCGAAGAGCGGCCCCTCTGGCACGCCGAGCTCACGGGCGCGCTCGGGAAAGAATTGCCCGGGGCGCTCGGCCTCCTTCAACGCGTAGCCGAGCGACGGGCCGCGATGGTCGACGCTGAACGCGACGATCTCGTAGCCTTCGTGGCGCACGGACTCGGAAGGCGCAAGGCCGCGGATCTCGACCGGAAACGGAAGCTCATCCACCTCGAGGGCGATGACCTGCTCGAGCAGACGAACGCCGTCGGCCGGAGCGAAGATCCGGATTTCGCTCTCACGCCCTTGAAGCCCCATCGTGCGTAAGAGACCAAAGGTGCCCAGATAGTGATCGGCGTGCATATGCGTGACGTAGATCTCCTTGACCGAGAAGCCGGACCCATAGCGCAGCATCTGGCGCTGGGTCCCCTCACCGCAATCGAAGAGCAACAGATCAGAGCCTCGCTGGACGGCGAGCGCGCTGGTGTTCCGCGACACCGTAGGTCGCGCGGAGGATGTTCCGAGGAACGTGACTCTCAACATGGCCCCCAATTATCGCGCTGCCGCTGGCCGCGGGCAACGCTGCCGGTCGCAGATCGCGCCCTCTCTCTCAACCGCCAGGGTCTAGAGAAAGTCGGGCCGCTAAGCGACGCTCGAGAAGAACCCTGGCGGGTAAGACGCGCTCTGAAACAGCCCTGGCCGCCGGGCCGTAGATTGGGGGGGCGGGGCGGGGGGGGTGGGACTTGCCTCTGGGCCTCTGAAAGGCGTCATTTTAGCAAAGTGGGGCGCCAGCGCTAGTCAATGCGGAGGTCGTAT
>CANPVX010000079.1 GCA_947581815.1 Candidatus Indicimonas acetifermentans
GGTCCGCGGGAGATGGGGTGGATCGCCGATACGTATCGCACGCTGCACCCGGACGACATCGATGCGGCTGCCTGCGTCACCGGCAAGCCCCTGCAGCTGGGTGGGATCCGCGGCCGAGTCGAGGCGACGGGGCGAGGAGTCCAGTACGTCCTCCAGGAATTCTTCCGGCATGGCGACGACGTGGGCGACGCGGGCCTGGAGGGAGGTCTCGAAGGGAAGCGTATCGTCGTACAGGGCCTCGGAAACGTCGGCTACCACGCGGCCAAGTTTCTCGAAGAGGAGGATGGCGCGCGCATCGTGGCGATCATCGAGCGCGACGGAGCGATCCACAACGACAGCGGTCTTTCCATCGAGGCCGTTCGGGAGCATATGCTCGAGCGCGGTGGAATAAAGGATTTCCCGGGCGCCAAATATGTCGAAGACGGCAACCAGCTCCTCGAGAGCGATTGCGATATCCTCATCCCAGCCGCCCTCGAGAATCAGATCACCGGCGAGAACGCGTCTAGGGTACGCGCCAAACTGATCGTCGAGGCGGCCAACGGACCGATCACCGCCGAGGCGGATGCGATCCTCCGCCAAGCCGGGATCATCGTCATCCCAGACCTCTACGCCAACGCGGGCGGAGTCACAGTGTCGTACTTCGAGTGGACCAAGAACCTTGCACACATCCGCTTCGGGCGCATGGGACGCCGCCTAATGGAGATGCGCGCGCAGGCGGCCATCGAGATGCTCGAGACGTGGTTGGGCCGTGATATCCCCGACGAGCTCGAGGTGGGGCTGCGCCGGGACGCCGATGAGCTCAACCTCGTGCGCTCGGGGCTCGATGACACGATGCGGGAAGCGTACGGGCAGATCCGGGAAGTCTGGCGTACGCGAGAGGACGTTCCTGATCTGCGGACCGCCGCCTACATCGTCGGCGTACAAAAGGTGGCTCACTACTATACGGACTACGCACTCTAGTTCGCTCGATGCAACTCGCTTCCGGGAGAGAAGTAAAGTGATGCAAGGTGCTCGTATGCCCTATTTGAGCAGGGCCGTCCTCGGACTTCTCGTGATGGCCTGCGGTGGTGAAGAGGAGCCGGAGCCGATCCTGCGCCCCGTTCGCTACGTGCAGGTCTTCGCCACCGGTGGTACGCGAACCCGCAGTTTTTCGGGCAGCGCTCAGGCCTCTCTCGAGTCTTCGTTGAGCTTCAGGGTTTCCGGGACGATTGAGCGACTGCCCGTGGAAGTGGGGGATGCTGTTCGCCCCGGCCAGCTCATCGCCGTGCTAGATGATGAGGACTATCGGGTTCAGGTGCAGGAGGCGGAGGCCTCCCTGGCTCAAGCTCGAGCCCAGGAACGGAACGCCGAGGCTAACTACGCGCGCGTGCGCTTGCTGTACGAGAGCAACAACGCGTCCAAGAGCGACCTAGACGCCGCCCGTGCCAACTACGAGTCGGCGGCCGCCACCGTCAGCGCCTCCGAACAGCGGCTCCAACTCGCCCGCCTACAGCTCGGATATACACGACTCGTCGCTCCGGTTGCGGGCGCCGTCGCCACGGTCGACATCGAGGTCAACGAGCACGTCAGGCCAGGGCAAGCGATCGTGATGGTCACCTCGGGCGCGCGGCACGAGGTCGCGGTCAGAGTGCCCGGTGTGCTCATAGCTCAAATTCGCGAGGGACAACCCGTGACGGCGACGTTCGACGCGACGCCCGGACGGAGCTTCCCGGCTTCGGTGACCGAGGTCGGCGTAGCTGCCACCGGCGTCGGCGCCACCTTCCCGGTCACGGTTCTGCTCGACGAAGCGGATCCCGATATTCGTTCCGGCATGGCCGCCGAGGTTTCCTTTCGCTTTGAGTCCGATGATCGACGCGAGCGCTTCATCGTTCCGGCGTTCGCTGTGGGTGAAGACCGTGACGGGCGCTTCGTCTTCATCGTCGAGCCCGGCGAGGAAGGCAGGGGGATCGTGCGCCGCCGGGCTGTGGAAGCGGGAGAGCTCACGACCGAAGGCATGGTGATATTCGAAGGCCTCTCTGACGGAGACCTCCTGATCACCGCAGGGGTGAGCCGCATACAGGACGGTCTCACGGTGCGGCTGAAAGATCCGAAGCCGGCGAGCTGATGAATATCACCCGCGCCGCGATCGAGAAGAACCGAGTTACCCTGGTCCTGTTAGGGCTGATCATCTTCGGCGGGATCGGAGCCTATTTCAATATGTCTCGCGCCGAGGATCCTGGATTCATCATCCGCACGGCCCGGGTGACGACCTTTTTTCCGGGAGCGAGCCCCGAGCGAGTCGAGCAGCTGGTGACGGACAAGATCGAAAAGGCTGCTCAGGAGATGCCGGAGCTCGATTTCGTCGCCAGCCAGTCGAAGACCGGAGTCTCGGTCGTCAACGTCAACATAAAAGAGAGTTACAAGGATATGCGCCCGATCTGGGACGATCTGCGGCGCAAGATAGAGAACGTAGAAACCGACCTGCCGGATGACGTCATCGGCCCGTTTGTCAACGACGAATTCGGGGATGTCTTCGGAACGATCATCACGCTCACCGGCGAAGGCTTCAGCTATGCGGAGCTCAAGGACGTAGCGGACGACGTACGCGATGAGCTCCTCCTCATCGACGAAGTGGCGAAGGTAGAAATCTACGGCGCCCAAGATGAGCGGATCTTCGTCGAATACAACAACGCGCGACTGTCGGAGCTGGGGCTGTCACCCTTCCAGCTGATGCAGATCCTGAATGCGCGGAACATCGTCATCTCCGGGGGCGAGGTATACACACCGCAGGAGCAGATCGGTCTCGAGCCCTCCGGCAATTTCGAGACGGTCGACGACCTCCGCCGCACCGTCATCAGGATCCCGGGCCGGGACGAGGTCGTCTACCTGCAGGACATAGCGGCGGTGAAGCGCGGCTACATCGACCCGCCCCAAGACCTGGTATACGCCACAGGAACCCCCGCCCTCGCCCTCGCCATTTCGATGCGCGAAGGCGGTAACATCATCGACCTGGGCGTGGCGGTAACAGCCACGATCGCTCGACTCCAGGAATTTTATCCGATCGGTATCGAGTTCGACCTCGTAGCCTTCCAGCCGAGAGAGGTCGAGAGGAAGATCAAGGATTTCGTCGGGAGCCTGCTCCAGGCCATCGCCGTGGTAGCGCTGGTGATGCTGGTCTCCCTGGGTGTGCGGACGGGCCTGGTCGTGGTCAGCCTCATCCCCACGGCCATCGTTACGGCGCTGCTGGTGATGTCTCTGTTCAAGATAGGGCTCGATCAGATATCGCTGGCGGCTCTAATCATCTCACTGGGCATGCTCGTCGACAACGCCATAGTCATGGCGGAGTCGATCATGGTGCAGATGTCCGAGGGGGTGAGCGCGATCGAAGCGGCTGTAGGATCGGCCAACGAGTTGCGCATCCCGCTGCTTACCTCGTCGCTGACGACGGCCGCCGCGTTCCTTCCAATCTTTCTGGCCGAATCCACAACTGGCGAGTACACGGCACCGCTCTTCAAGGTAGTGACGATCACGCTGCTCTCCTCGTGGATACTCGCGTTGACGTTGATCCCTCTCCTAGCCGTGAAGTTCTTTAGAGTCGAGCCCAAGTCGGGCGAGGAGGCGAGCTACGATTCGACGTTTTATCGACGTTATCGCGGCGCCCTCCTTTTCGCGTTGAAGCATCGAACCGTCACGCTAGCAGGCATCGCTGGGATGTTCCTCCTTGCCATGATGGGATTCCGATTCCTCCCCAACGTCTTTTTCCCGCTGTCAGACAGGCCCTTCTTCCGCACGGAGTTGGAGCTGCCGGTTGGAACGCGCATCGAGCGAACGGAAGAGGTGGTTCGCGAGGTGGAAGGGTTCATCGCCAGCGAGCTGGCCGTCAGAGAAGACCGCCCCGAAGGGATAACCTCTTGGGCGGCCTTCATCGGCCAGGGCGCGCCGCGATTCGTGCTGCCGTATTCGCCGGTGCCGCCGAGCCCGAACTACGCCTTCTTGCTGATCAACACGACCTCG
Source organism: Candidatus Indicimonas acetifermentans (assembly GCA_947581815.1). Taxonomy (GTDB): domain Bacteria; phylum Gemmatimonadota; class Gemmatimonadetes; order Palauibacterales; family KS3-K002; genus Indicimonas; species Indicimonas acetifermentans. Next base: position 3,994 of record CANPVX010000079.1, read on the forward strand.
TACAAACCCATCGACGACTACATCGCCAAGCTGGACTCGTTCACGTTCGAGAACCTCCCGGACGTGATCACGACGGCGCGGCGCATCGAGCTGGGCCCGCCTATCGATTATCCTATCGAGGTGCGAATCCTCGGCCGGGACAGCGACATCCTCTTCTCGCTGGTCGAGGTGGTGAAGGAACAGATGCGCGCGATCCCCGGAGTCAGAAACATCGACGACGACTGGGGCCGCCGGACCAAGAAGCTGCTCGTGATGGTGAACCAACCGCGGGCCCGGCGAGCCGGCGTCACGAGCCAGGATATCGCCATCTCGCTGCAGACGGGACTCAGCGGCTTCGACATGACCGAGTTCCGCGAGGACGACAAGCTGATCCCCATCACGCTGCGCTCCGTGGCCGCCGACCGTCGCGATATCGGCAAGCTCGAGGGCCTGAACGTTTACGCTCAGGCGACGGGGCGGTCGGTACCGCTGATGCAGGTCGCGGACGTGGAGATCGCTTGGGAGCCGGCAAGGATCTGGCGGCGTGACCGACTGCGTACCGTTACCGTGCGCTCACAGCTGGAGCCCGGAACCACCGCCGCCCAGGTCAACGCCCAGCTGATCCCCTGGCTCGAGAGCGAGAGCAGGGGCTGGGGTGTCGGATACCGCTGGGAGATCGGCGGCGAGGCGGAGACATCGGGCGAATCGAATGCATCGATTGCCGAGAAACTGCCGATCGCAGCCGTCATCATCATCATGCTGCTGGTGGCCCAGTTCAACTCGATCCGGCGCCCGCTGATCATCCTGATGACCATTCCGTTGGGTGTGATCGGCGTGGTGTTCGGGCTGCTCATCGCTCGCTCTTACTTCGGCTTCATGACTTTGCTCGGGATCATCTCGCTCGCCGGGATCGTGATCAACAACGGGATCGTCTTGCTGGACAGGATACGAATCGAGATCGAGGAGCACAGGCTCGAGCCATCGCGGGCGATCGTCGAGGCGACCCAGCGCCGGCTGCGGCCCATCTTGCTGACCACGGCCACAACCGTCGGCGGCTTGACGCCGCTCTGGCTTGGCGGAGGCCCGATGTGGGAACCGATGGCGATCTCCATCATCTTCGGCCTCTTGTTCGCGACCATCCTGACCCTCGGCTTCGTGCCCGTCATGTACTCGATACTCTTCCGGGTCAGCTTCAAAGGCTTCAGCTACTGAGACTATGAGCGACCCCTCCACTATCGGGCAAAGCCCGGACCTCGCAACGACGACGGGAGCATCCTTCGAGCTGGAGCTTCAGGAGCTACTACTGGAGCGCTGCCGCCTGGTCTTCACACTAGCCTTTGCGATCAGCGCCGTCATGGCGGCGGCGGGCTTAATGCTGCTTCCGCAACAGGAGGTCACGAGCGGCCTCATCGCTTGGGTTCCGGTTCTAAGGTTCGTCCACCCCATCACGTTCGCGTTGGCCCTAGGCGCGCTGTACGTCACAAAGCCGTCGGCGTCAGCGCTCCAGATGATTGCCCTTGTCGTGCTGGTGTCCAACCTGGTCCTTGCGATCTTCAGCCTTTCGATCTTTCGACCCGACCAGCCGCCTTTCCTCGGGGTAGCCCTCGGCGTTTTCATCCCGGCAGCTTTCATCCCCTGGCAGACGCGCTACCAGGTCATCACGGGCGTGGCCCTCGTGCTGGCAGCGGTCGTCGCGCAGGTGTGGGCGTACAGCTCGGTCCCCGGCGTACTGGAATACTGGGCGCAGCGAGGCGGCGTTCGAGCTTTTCGCGGCGACCTGTTATTCGGAACCCTCGGGAACGCGGTGATCGCCGTGGTTGGCGTGATCGCCAGCCACACGCTTTACAGCCTGCGCAAGACAGCCCACAAAGCCGAGCGGATGGGCAACTACATGATCCGCGAGCTATTGGGCAAGGGAGGGATGGGCGAGGTCTACAGAGCGCAACATGCCCACATACGGCGGCCGACCGCGGTGAAGGTCATGCGACCTTCCGCCGAGGGCGGTCAAGCGGCCATGGTCCGCTTCGAGCGCGAGGTCCAGCTTTCTTCTACGCTCACCCATCCCAACACGATCACGATCTACGACTTTGGGCGCACCGTCGACAACCAGTTCTTTTACGCGATGGAGTATCTCGATGGGCTCGATTTGGAGCAGCTGGTGCAGAGATATGGACCGCTGCCCCCGGAGCGCGTAGTGCACATCCTTATTCAGGCTTGCGGCGCTCTCGACGAGGCGCACGCGCGCGGCATCATCCATCGCGACATTAAACCCTCCAACATCTATATCACGCAGCGCGGCCGCCTGTACGATTTCGTCAAGGTGCTCGACTTTGGACTCGCCAAGCAGATCACGGATCCGAAGGCTGTCTCGGTCACCAAGACCGGCGTCGTATTCGGGACCCCGCGTTATATCTCTCCAGAGGCCGTGCAGGGGGCGGAGGTCATCGATGGGCGAGCCGATATCTACTGCCTGGGCGCCGTTGCGTACTGGCTGCTCACCGGTCGAGCGCCTTTCGACTCCGGTTCGGCCGTCGAGTTGCTCATCGATCACCTCAAAGCGACCCCGATCGCTCCCTCGGCCGTAGCGGAGACACCGATTCCCGAACAGCTGGACGCGATCGTGATGAAGTGCCTGCAGAAGAAGCCTGAAGAGCGGTTCCAGATCGCCGAGCAGCTGATCGAGGCGCTCGAGGCGGTCAGCTTCGCCGAACCTTGGACCCAGGACAGAGCGCGAGATTGGTGGCAAATACACGGGATCGCTTCGGAGCTCCCCGCCGCTCAGGATCTGCCGCCCACCGAGGAAGTCGCGATCCAGGCCGACATATCGCAATTCTTCTTCGAGGCCGAACAGACGGGAGAAGCCGAGGCTTAGCCTGCGAAAGCGGGTTCCGCCCTCCACGCTTGGGAACCTGGGCCCTGCCCTATTATCTTATTGTGTTAGGAAAGAGCTCAGATCCTTGTAGGGCCCACGGCCCAGCGGTGTAGCCGCGCCACAGCCGACCGTAGGACCGCCGGCGGGGGCGGGGGGCGGGGGCGGGGGCGGGGGCGGGGGCCGCTGAGCCGGAAATGGAGTCATGGAAGCACAAGTCGCCGTACAGCGGGCCATCGCGACCCCCACCATCAGCGGGGGTGGGGGGTCATTCGAGCGAGACCTTCGCGCGCTACTGCTTGGGCGCTGCAGGCTGGTATGTAGTATCGGCGTCACCGTTACGGCGATCGCCTGGGTGCTGCACGCTCTGGTGCTCCACACGCAGCCCGAGCTGGATAGTCCCTTCGCAGCCTTCGACAAGGCGATCTGGCTGATCCCCCCAATTGCGTTCCTGGCGGGGCTCATCGTGCTCCGCTCCTTGCGCGAGAAGACGGCCCGCACGCTCCAGAACCTCGCGTTCGGGATTTTCGCCGCCAATATCGTTGTGGCTATGCTGGCAACGTCCTTCTTCACGCCGGCCGAACCCCTGTTCATTGCCACCGCGGTGCTGCTCTTCGTTCCGGCGGCGCTGATCCCCTGGCCGCTCCGCTATCAGGTGGCCCTGGGCGCGACCGCCGTGGCCTCCTTCCTGCTCGGGCAAGCGTTGACCTTCCTGTTCGTTCCAGGACTCGAGGCCTACTGGGCCACGCGCGGTGGCTCGATGCAGATGGTGAACCACGTGATCGAGGGCACGGTGGGCAACGTCATACTCGCCGCGGTGTCGGTGATCGCGAGCAGCACGCTCTACTCACTGAGAAAGACGGCGCACAAGGCGAAGCGCCTAGGCAATTATTTTATTCTCGGAGAGCTGGGGCAGGGCGGGATGGGACAAGTGTTCGTGGCGCAGCACTCGCTCCTGTGCAGGCCGACCGCCGTCAAGGTGATGAAGCCCGAAAAGCAGAATCCGACTTCGATAGCCCGCTTCGAGCGAGAGGTGCGACTCTCGGCGACGCTCACTCACCCCAACACGATCACGATCTTCGATTTTGGGCATACACAGGGCAACGAGTTCTTCTACGCGATGGAGTACCTCGAGGGCCTCGACCTCCAGGAGCTGGTGGAGCGCTTTGGACCGGTGCCGCCGGCGCGCACGGCGTTCATCCTGGCTCAAGTTGCGGGCTCTTTGGCGGAAGCACACTCACGGGATATCGTCCACCGCGATATCAAACCGTCCAACGTATTCTTGACGCGGCGGGGCGGACTCTACGATTTCGTCAAGGTCCTGGACTTCGGTCTCGCGAAAGAGATCCAGGGGGACTCGGACGGAGCGGCGTTGACTCAGACCGGAACGATCTTCGGCACGCCGCTCTACATAGCGCCCGAGACCGTCTACGGGCCCGACGAGATCGATGGGCGCGCCGACCTGTATAATCTCGGCGGCGTCGCGTACTGGATGCTCACCGGGCAGCCTCCCTTCTCCTCGTCCAAGAGCATGGAGGTCTTGATCGACCACGTTAAGACCCAGCCGAAGCGACCCTCAGAGATCTCCGAGCTAGACATTCCTGTTGAGCTCGAGGACATCGTAATGAGACTGCTGGAGAAGAAGCCCGAGGATCGATTCGAGTCGGCGGAAGATCTCGAAGATGCTCTGCAAGCCCTCGCCTTCGAACCCACCTGGAACCGGAAGAAGGCGCGGGAGTGGTGGAGCTTGCATGGGATCGTCGGTGACAACGCCCTGGACTGCGAGTGTTTCGCCCCTGAGGATCAGGATTCCGAGGAGACGATCTCAGCGCTCGTCTTCGAGCCCACCGCTTGAGTGACTGGCTGACCCCTTGCTATGGCCCAAGGGTCATAGATCCACTATTGATTGTTGCATGAGCGCCCCAACATCCGGAACGACACACACGCTCCATTCGGGCTCGCGCCAGCCGTCGCGCACTAGCGCGGAGCGGACCCACCGAGCCTAGGAAGACATCCCGTCTCCCATGAAGGCGCTCGACCGCCTGGCTGTCTGGCTCGACATCCGCCCGGACGAGACACGCAAGCTGAGCCTGCTTGTTCTGGGCGCCTTCTTCATCATCGCGTTCTCGATTCTGGGTCGCTCGCTGCGCGAGGGTCTCTATCTCGGGACCTTCCCCATCGAAACGCTCCCCTATATCACCATCGCGGTGGCGGTGATGAGTGTGCCCGCCGTAGCAGTCTTCGGGCGACTGCTCTCGCGGCAGTCTCCGAAGAGCGTCTTGATTGCCGTGGGCTTGGTGATTGGTGGAGGTCTGTTTCTCCTCTGGCCCGTCGCGACGCGTTTCAACGCAGCCATCGTCGGGTTCTACCTCTGGACTACGCTTGGGACTGTGTTGCTCACATCCGGGTTCTGGGTGGCAATTTCCGAGCATTTCCCGATACGCAGCGCGAAGAGATTGTTCGGCCTGATCGGCGCCGGTGGCACCGCCGGCGCCATGGTCATGGGAAACTCCCTCGTCTGGCTCACCCGGCAGGTTCCGCTGGGTTGGCTAATCCTTCTCCTTATCGGGCTGTTGGCCCTGTTCCTGATCACTCAAGTGATGCTTCCCGCCTCGGCGGATCATCTCGACGATCGGAAGGAGCAGACGTCTTCGCTAGCCGAGAGCTTCGCGCTCACCTGGCGCTCGCCGCACCTGCGCACCATCGCTCTGATCGTCGCAGCGACCAATATTGCGGCAACGTTGCTCGACTTCCAGTTCAAGGACTGGGCCCAGGCCCAGTTCACGACCGGCGAGCAGCTCATCAGCTTCTTCGGTGCCTTCTACGGGTGGACAGGGGGCATCGCACTTTTCATCCAGCTCGTCGTCGTCGCCCGCTTCATGCGCTATCGTGGGATCGCCGCCAGCCTCGCGGTATTGCCCGCGATCCTGCTGTTAGGCTCTGTCGGCCTGCTCATCCTTCCTAGCCTCTTGGTGGTGACGCTGGTCCGGGGAGGAGACGCCTCGCTACGCAAGTCCCTTTACCGGTCGGCAGTCGAAGTCCTCTACGTCCCCGTCTCTTCCGTCTTGCGACGCAAGACGAAGACCTTCATCGACTCGGTCGTCGATGCGGCCGGTGAAGGCACGGCGGCAGGCATCATCTTCCTCTGGGTGACGTGGGCGGACTTCTCGCCACGCTATCTGTCGGTTTACGTGATCGTACTGGCTGGCTTCCTCCTCTTTGAATCTCGGCGGATGGGTCGTCAGTATTTTCGAACGGTCACCGAAAAGCTCGAAGAGGGTGGCGAAGAGGCGGCAAAGTTATCCGGAGCCGTCGACCTGGGCGCCAGGGACTTGATGAGTGGGACCTTCACGAGGCTGGATATCCCGTCGTTGATGAGGGAGTCCGGACTCGAAGAGGAGGAAACCGAGCCGGCTGTTCCGACGCCGACCGTTCCGGCGGAGCCAAAAGACACGCTAGCGATGTTGCGCTCGACGGATACGGGCACGATCGCCCGGGTGCTTACACAGATGACGGAATGGGATGAGGAGCACGTGCCGGCCCTGACGCGATTGCTTGCCCGCGACCAGATCTACGATCTCGTCACCGCAGTCCTGGCAAGCGTGGGCGACTCGACCGTTCCATACCTCGTGTCTCAGTTGAAGGACGACAGCACCGAGTTCGTGATCCGGCGGCGCATCCCGCGCGTGCTGTCAAAGATCGGTGGGCCGCTAGCAGACGACGCGCTGCTCGACACGCTATCCACCAACCGCTTCGAGATACGTTATCGGGCGGCGATCGCGCTCGTGCGGCGCCGCGCTCGTGGTCTACCGACGGCTGAAAAGGACGTGGATCAGCGTGTCTGGGCTGCCATTCGTAGCGAGGTCAGCAAAGATCGTCCGGTATGGGAACTCCAAAGGCTGCTCGACTCGTTCGACAGTGCAGACGATGAACTGGTCTCCGAGAAGACCGGAGTGCGCGGCTCTCTGAGCTTGGAGCATACGTTTCGGCTCCTGACGCTCGTGCTGCCGCCCGATCCCATTCAGGCCGCCTTCCACGGAATGCTCGTCGAGGATGAACAGCTGAGGAGCTTCGCGTTGGAGTACCTCGAGCAGGTACTTCCGGCGGACCTGCGCGATAGATTGTGGCCGTTCATCGGCGATGTCAGCGAGTATCAGAGAGAGAAGAGGATCCGACCCTTGAATGAGGTCGTCTCGGATTTGATGACCACGGGCGCCACGCTGTTCGCCGACGAAGACGAGCGGGCGGCGCTAAAGCGCCTACTGGAGGAGCAGGAGCA
>CANPVX010000080.1 GCA_947581815.1 Candidatus Indicimonas acetifermentans
GGAGGGGGCGTGGGGGGGAGGGGGGGCGCGCTCCGCTTCGGTACTTGCGCCGCGGCGGCGTGACGATTGAATTCAGCACCGTCCACTAACTCTCGCTTCGGCGGAAGGAGATCCCATGGGCCAGCCTTTGTATCGCTCCAAAGTCCGCATCGAGAAATTCGAGGGACCGCTGCGTCATGCCTACATCGAGCCGTTCGATGAAGCGGTGAAGTTCGGCGTGCACGGCGCGATCGCCGAGCACTACGGCAGAAGGACGGCGGAGCCTATCGCCACCACCCTCGACTACGTGGTCGCCGCCGCCGGCGGTTGACTGACCGGGACCCTTGCAGGCGCGCTGGAGGCGCGCGGGATTCCGAGTCACCCGAACAAGCTTTCCGCGGAAGTCGAAGGCGAGATAGAGAAGGTGGATGGCACGATCGCCATCACCCGCATTCACGTTAAGTACCGGATCTCGGTCCCGAAGGGCGAGCGTGAAGCGGTAGAGCGAGCGCTAGAGCACCACAAAGAACACTGCCCGGTAGCCGTGACCCTGACGCGGGGCGTCGAGTTCTCTTTCGACGCGGACGTCGAGGAGGAGTAGTAGAGGGGGGAGGGGGGAGAGGGGAGGGGTCGATCGTGAACCGTTGCAGAGTTCCGGGACTCGGGCACGCTCCGGAACCTCTGGGGGTAGGATAGGGGATCGAGACAAGCTAGACAATACGAAAGGCGGAGCACCGTGTCTGACTCTATTGATGTTCGCCCGCTGCTGGCTCAGGGCGGCGCCGACCGTTCCTCCGCCGCCGGCCCGGCCTCGTCGAGCTCACCCATCCTGGACGCCTACAGCCAGGCGGTCATCGACGTGGCGGAGCGGCTGGCGCCCACGGTCGTCAACGTGTCGGTGTGGGGCCGGCGGCGCAGCCCTTTTGAGGACCCGCCGAATGGCAACGGCTCCGGAGTGGTCATCGCGCCGGACGGCCTCGTGATCACTAACAACCATGTGGTGGAGGGCACACGCAGGGTCGAGGTGACGTTCGCGAACGGCGAGCAGGCCGATGCCGAGGTCATCGGCACCGACGCCGCCAGCGACCTGGCCGTGCTCCGCGCCAACGCCAACGACCTCACGGTGGCCGAGTTCGGCGATTCCTCCGAGCTTCGGGTGGGCCAGCTGGTGATCGCGATCGGGAGCCCGTACGGCTTCCACTCCACGGTCACCGCCGGGGTCGTCTCGGCACTCGGGCGCTCGATGCGCGGGTCCGCCGGTCGCCTCATCGACAACGTCATCCAGACCGACGCTGCCATCAACCCCGGCAACTCCGGCGGCCCTCTGGTAACGGGCCGTGCCGCCGTCGTGGGTATCAACACGGCGGCAATCGGCCGCGGGGCGGGGATCGGGTTCGCCATCCCCGTGAACGACACGACGCGCAGGATCATCTCGGCCTTGATCTCGTACGGCGTCTACCGTCGCTCGTTTCTCGGGATATCGGGGCGAGAGCGCCCGCTCTACGCTAGAGAGGCACGCCTGCTCCCCAGGGAGCAGCGCTCCGCTGTAGAGCTACTCGAGGTTACGCCCGGCGGGCCGGCCTACGTCGCGGGCCTGAAGGAGGGCGACGTGATCGCGAGCTTCGACGGCGAGGCGATCGAAGGCATGGCGGCGCTGCAGGGCGCGCTGTCTCCCGAGCGCATCGGTCTCGACGTGGATATAGAAATCGTGCGGCGCGATCGATCCCTCAACGTCATCGTCCATCTTGGGGAGTGGCCATCGGAATGATGCGGTCGAGCGCGGTCGGCACAGCGGCCGCCATCCTCTCTGTTGTACCCGCGGGCCTCGCGGCTCAGACGCCTGCGGAGAAGGCGGCGATCAGGCCGATCGCCGTAGAGCACACGATGCGTCGCATCGTCCACCTCGATGCGCCCATCGACAACTTGGTGGCCGCCGCGCCGAGCGGCCACATCTACCTGGCCCTGCAAACGCGACCCGACCCGCTGATCTGGGTGCTTCCGGTTCGCGGCGAGCCCTTCACCTTCCGGAAGAACTGGGCGGCCTATCGTCCTCGCTGGGCCGGCTCGGGCAACCGCATCGGCTTCATCTCCGCGATCGGCCCACCGCGTGTCTGGACGGTGGAGGTCGATTCCGCCAGCGGGCGGGCGCTCGATCCTCCCCGAATGCTCATCCGCACGAGCGCCAACGCCTTCGCCTTCTCGCCCGACGGCGCGCGCATCGCCCTGGTCGCCTCGCGCTCGACGGCGGCGGGCGCAAGCGAGATTCACATCATCGAGTGGAGCAGCAGGCGAAGCCGTCGCTTGCTGCGTGAGGATGGGCTGGTTTACTGGCTCGATTGGTCGCCGGATGGGGCCTTCATCTATTACGGGCTGGCTCCCAACTCCAGCGCCCAAGATCCGCACGCCGTCAAACGCGTCGCGGTGAGGGGTGGCAGGGGTGACTCAGCCCGAGCGCTGTTCGAAGTCCGCGAGTATCTAGGGCTGGCGCCCGACGGCGCACGGATTCTGTACAGGCCGCTCGACCCGGGCTCCGCCGAAGAAAACGTCTTCCAAGTGTCGGGCATCGAGGGCGACGACACGCCCCTCCGCTTCACCCTTCCGCCGGGACCCGTGCCGCGCTGGGGAGCGAGCTCGACCACGCTGGTGCGGGTGCGCCAGGACGAAACCGGCGCCGACATCGTCGAGATCTCTTTGACGCCACGCTAGTCGAGCCAGCGCGTCTTCTCGGCCGCAGGCGCGCGCGGCTTTAACCTCGGCTCCTCCTTCGGATAACCCACGTAGATCGTAGCGATCACTCGCTCGCCCTCGCCGGCGCCTAGCAGCTCGCGTAGCCGCGGATCTTCGAGGAGCGATCCCGTCCGCAGGTAGGTTCCCAATCCGAGTGACATCGCGGCGAGCAGCATGTTCTGGATGGCGCAGCAGGTGGCGGCGAAGTCTTCTTCACGCCGCACGGGATCGTCGGCTACGAGCGTCGCCACCGCTATGACCGCGGGGGTATCGATCACACCGTCGTACGCTTTCTCGAGGGCCTTTCTCGCTTCCGGCGCTTCCGGATCCTCGAATCGCTGAGCCCTGTGGTCGCGGCGCAGCTCAGCGAAGCGGCGCTTCGAGTCTCCGGTCAGGACGTAAAATCTCCACGGCTCCGTCATCTTGTGATTGGGAGCCCGGACCGCGGCATCGAGGAGCTGCTCGATCAGGTTGCGGTCCAATGGGTCGGGCTTGAAGGCTTTGACCGAGCCCCGCGAGTGGATCGCTTGCAGCACGTCCATCGGCTACTCTCCCAGAGCCGCGGTCAAGTCCGTGAGCAACTTGCGCTGTGTCTCGAACATGCGGTCGGTGATAGCGAACCACCTCGCGTTCGTCTCCGTGATCAGCTCGAAGAGCTCGCGCACCGTTTGGACGAGCTCGCCGCTGGCGTCGGTGCCCGCCGCGTCGACCCGCGCCAGGAGCTGATCGCTCGCCTGCTCGAAATTGGTGACCGCGACGCCGAAAACTTTCAGCAGCCTGCGAGTGTCCCCCCCCTCCCGCCCCTGCCCCCCCTCAGGATTCTCATTCATGTGAGTACCCCCAATCAAATGTGATAGTCTGTCGGTCTCATATGTGGACTTTCGCCCGGGCCGCGCCAGACCCCATCTTCAGCTACTCAACGCAAGCCAAGAGAGAACCCGGGGGTGAAGCATGAGCAATCTAGTTCTTTTTGGCGTCCTGGCCGTCGTCTCGGTCATCGCTATCACGCTGTACAATCGGCTGGCGTCGCTGCGGGTGCGGGCCGACTCCGCCTGGGCGGACATCGATGCCCAGCTGAAGCGGCGCTACGACCTGATCCCGAATCTGGTCGAGACGGTGAAGGGGTACATGGGGCACGAGAAAGGCGTACTGGAGCGGGTGACAGAGCTGCGCTCCCAGGCGATCGCCGCCCAGGGCCCCGTCGAGCAGGCGAAGACCGAGAATATGCTGACCCAGGCGCTGCGATCGGTGTTCGCGGTAGCGGAAAACTACCCGGAACTCAAGGCTTCCGGGAACTTCGAGCAGCTGCAAGGCACGCTGTCCGAGCTGGAGGACAAGATTCAGGCGGCGCGGCGCTACTACAACGCCGTCGTTCGCGATTACAACACGAAAGTACACATCGTGCCCTCGAGCCTGATCGCCTGGATGTTCAACTTCAAGGATCGCGAATATTTCGAGCTCTCTTCGCCCGAAGAGCGCGAGCCGGTGCGGGTCGACTTCAGCGACGACGACTGATGGCTACACTTCCCCCGGCCGCGATCCGCTCCTTGTGCGCAGCGGGGTTGCTCGCGCTCAGTGCCGGGCCCGGATCGGCGGCGCGGACCCACGACTACGGCGAGCCACCCGCAGTACAGAAACGCCTGACGATTACCGACTTCGATGCCACGTACACGATTCGGCGCGATGGCACGATCGAAGTGATCGATCGGATCACTGTACGCTTCGACGGCAGTTGGAACGGTCTCTATCGCTATATCCCCCTGGTATACAACCTGGGCGCCGACGGTAAGCATCGCATCGTCATCGACCTGGAATCGATCGAGGACGCAAGCGGCCGGCCGCTGCGATACGAGCACAAGCGGGAGGGCGCGCTGCTCTTCATGAAGACGTGGGTGCCGGGAGCGAACGACGCGACGCGCACACTGGTCTATAAGTATGAAGTCCAAAACGGGTTGGGGTTCTTCGACGACGATGACGGGCTGGACTGGGCGCACGACGAGCTTTACTGGAATGTGACAGGAGACGAGTGGAAGATGCCTATCCGCCATACCCGAGTAACGGTGCGCTTGCCGGAAGGGGCGAGCAACGTGCGCGCCGTAGCATACACGGGGCGCCGGGAATCCACCGCGCAGGACTACGAACAATCGATCAGCGGCTCGACGGTCACGTTCGAGACGACCCAGTCGCTGAACGCGCGCGAGGGGCTCACGGTGGTGGTGGGGTGGGATCCGGGTCTGGTGGCCCGACCCACAGTGGCGCGGCGGACCCGCTGGTGGCTCAGCGAATACCCCTTCGTCCCCCTGCCGCTGCTCACTTTCGTCTTCATGTTCTTGCTGTGGCGGCGGCGTGGACGCGACCCCGAGCTCAACCGCTCGATCGTGCCGAGGTACGAACCGCCCAAGGACATGCGTCCGGCCGAAGCCGGCACGTTGATGGACTTCAGCGTGGACCCCAACGACCTATCGGCGACCATCATCGATCTCGCGGTGCGCGGCTACGTGCGTATAGAAGAAGTGCCGGGCAAGCGGAGGGCGAAAGACCACATCATTCACATCTTGAAAGGCACCGAAGCGGAAGGACTCAAGGATTTCGAGCGCGAGGTGATCAAGGGGCTCGACGGTCTAGCGAGCTACAGCTCGAAGAGCGACACCAAAAGGGTCAGAGTCTCCAAGCTGAAACAGAAGTTCTACAAGTACGTGCCAGAGATCAAACGGCGGATCCTGGACAGGATGGTCCGGCCGCCCAAGCTGTTCACGGCGCGACCGGAGAACGTGATCGGTGTCTGGGTCGGGATCGCCGTGGTCGTCGGCGTGATCGCCGTCATCATAGGCGTCACCGGGTCGGCCAAGGCTTGGGGCGACCCCATCATCCGCTGGGCTTCGCTGATCGCGGTACCGGTGATCGTGATCGGGTTCGGCTTGTTCATGCCGGCGCGAACGCTCAAAGGCGCGTTTGCCCTCAATCATATCCTCGGCCTGCGAGAGTACATCGACCGGGTCGACCGAGACCGATTGAAATACGCCACCCTCGATCACTTCGAGATGCTCTTGCCCTTCGCCGCCGCGATGGGCCTGGAGCGTAAGTGGACCTCGGCCTTCGAGGGATTGCTCACCGAGCCGCCCGGCTGGTACGTCAGCGCCCACCCCGGGCATTTCCACATGCACGCCTTCTCGCGCTCACTCGGACACATGACGAGCGCAGCGGGCAGCGCGCTGACCTCGGCGCCGCGGCAGGCGAGCGGAGGCTCGGGGTTCAGCGGAGGAGGAGGGTTTTCCGGCGGCGGTTTTGGCGGTGGCGGTGGCGGTGGCTTCTAGTAGGGAGGAAAGACGATGAGACGTTGGATTCCCGCCGTGCTGGCGATCGCGATGGCATACGGCTGCGGTGACGGCTACCAAAGAGAGGTCGAGTTGTACCTCGCGGACTACGCCGCCGAATACCAAGAGCTTTACTACGAGGCTAACCTGGCCGAGTGGGCGTCCAACACTCACATAGTGGAAGGCGATGATACGAACGCCGAGCGCACTCGCGCCGCCAGCGAGGCGGTCGCGGCTTTCGTCGGTAGCACCGAGAACATCGAACGGATCCGCGGCTTTCTGGAGCGCAGCGACGAGCTGACCCCGCTCCAAATCAAACAGCTCGAGGCTATGCTGTATGAAGCGGCCGAGGTTCCGGGGACGATTCCAGATATCGTCGCGGAGCGCATCGCGGCGGAGACCGAGCAGGTCGAGACCCTGTACGGCTTCACGTTCAGGCTGCGCGGGCAAGAGATCACGCCCAACCAGATCGACGATCTCTTGCGCACCAGCACGGACCTGGACGAGCGGCTGGCCGTCTGGGAAGCCTCCAAGGAGATCGGCCCCACGCTCAAGCCGGGTCTGGTCAGGCTGCGGGATCTGCGCAACGAGACTGTCCAGGCCCTCGGCTACGACAACTTCTTCGCCTACCAAGTTTCAGAGTACGGGATGACGGCGGATGACATGCTGCGGATGACGTACGGGCTGATGGAGAAGCTGCGCCCGCTATATCGCGAGATCCACACGTGGGTGCGCCACGAGTTGGCGGACCGCTACGACGCGCCGGTCCCGGACCTCATACCGGCGCACTGGCTGCCCAACCGCTGGGCGCAGGACTGGGGCGCCCTGGTCACCGTCGAAGGCCTCGACGTGAACGCCTCGCTTGCGGAGAAGGACGCCGAATGGATGGTCCGCCAGGGCGAAGAGTTCTATAAGAGCCTCGGCTTCGCTGCGCTGCCCGGCAGTTTCTACGAGCGCTCTTCTCTCTATCCACTCGAGCCGGGCGCCGACTACAAGAAGAACACGCACGCCTCGGCGTGGCATTTGGACCTGGGTGACGATGTGCGCTCGCTGATGAGCGTCGAACCGGACCGCGATTGGTGGGAGACGACGCTGCACGAGCTCGGCCACATCTACTACTACCAGAGCTACACACGACCTGAAGTGCCGCTCATGCTGCGGAGCGGCGCGAATCGCGCCTATCACGAAGGCATCGGCAGCCTCATGGGGCTGGCCTCGCTGCAGCGGCAGTTCCTGGTGAACCGCGGGCTGGCGGCCGAGGACGCGGAGGTCGACGAGATCGGCCTGCTGTTGAAAGAGGCGCTGAACTACGTGGTCTTCATCCCCTTCTCCTCCGGCACGATGACGCGGTTCGAGCATGCGCTTTACGCCGACGATCTGTCCCCCGACGTGTTCAACTCGGCGTGGTGGGACCTGGTGCGCCGGTATCAGGGTGTAGCTCCGCCCTCACAGCGCGGAGAGTATTATGCCGACGGGCTGACGAAGACGCACATCAACAACGATCCGGGCCAGTACTACGACTACGCGCTGTCGAACGCGTTGCTATTCCAGCTCCACGACCACATCGCGCGCCAGATACTGCACCAGGACCCGCACAACACCGATTATTGGGGCAGCCAGGAAGTGGGCGACTTCCTGTACGAGTTGATGGCGCCCGGCGCCAGCAGGCCGTGGCGCGAGGTCTTGGAGGAGAGCACCGGGCAGCAGCTCAACGCGCAGGCTATGGTAGAGTACTTCCAGCCGCTCTACGAATGGTTGGTGGTTCAGAATCGCGGGCGAGTCAGTACGTTGCCTGAGCTTTAACCTGGGCTGAAGGCGGCTTATCGTGTTCAGAAGTCACGTCATCTCCTGGAACATCACGAAGAAGTGCAACCTGCGTTGCGAGCACTGTTATATCAGCGCGGGCCGGATCTCTAAAGCGGAGGCGCAGGACGAGCTCTCGACCGACGAATGCTTCGGAGTGATCGATCAGCTCGCCGAAGTGAACTCGGAGGCGCTCCTCATTCTCACCGGGGGCGAGCCCCTGATGCGGAAGGACGTGTTCGAGATCGCGTCATACGCGAACGCGAGAGGCTTCTGGGTAGTGGTGGGGACCAACGGAGTCTTCATCACGGAAGAGCTGTGCGAGAGGATGATCGATGTGGGGATAAAAGGCGTCTCCATGTCATTGGATTCCCTCGATC
The DNA here is from genome assembly GCA_947581815.1 of Candidatus Indicimonas acetifermentans. GTDB lineage: Bacteria > Gemmatimonadota > Gemmatimonadetes > Palauibacterales > KS3-K002 > Indicimonas > Indicimonas acetifermentans. The sequence continues at coordinate 8,204 of CANPVX010000080.1, forward strand.
CCGCCACCCACGACCGCTTCCGCGGAGTGGAAGGCGCGTGGCAGAACACCGTCGATGGCTCGAAGGTGCTAGAGCGTGCGGGGCTCCCATTCATCGTTCAGACCACTATCGGCTCTCACAACCGCGAAGCGATCCTCGACATCGCGCGCCTCGCACACACGCTGGGCGCCCGCGTCTTCAACCTCTATTTCCTCGTTCCGGTGGGCCGCGGCGTGTTCATCAGCGATATCACACCCCAGCAATACGAAGAGACGTTGTCGCAGCTGATGGACGTTCAGAACGAGTTCGCCGGGCGGATGCTGGTGAACTCCAAGTGCGCACCGCACTACCAGCGGCTGCTGTACGAGCGCGATCCGGACTCGCCGTTCCTGAAGAGCTTCGCCGCGGGCGCAGGCGGTTGCCCGGCGGGCACGCACTACCTGGGCATCAGGCCGAACGGCGATGTGACGCCGTGCCCCTATCTCCCCGCCTACGGCGGCAACCTGCGGGAGCTGACTTTCAAAGAGATCTGGGAGGACTCAGAGGTCTTCAAGAAGATCCGCGCGCGCAAAGCCCTAGGCGGTCGTTGCGGCGCCTGCGAGTTCAATGGCGTATGCGGCGGCTGCCGGGCCCGCGCCTTCGGCGCGACCGGCGACTATATGGCGGAGGATCCTTGGTGCGTGTACGAGCCGGGCAAGTACGGCTTCCGGACCATCGAGTTCGACGGAAAGGCGACCTACGGTCTGGAAGTCGACAGCGAGCTGCCCTGGACACTCGAAGCGGAGGAGCGTCTGAAAAACGTGCCGTCCTTCGTGCGAGGCATGCTCATCAAGCGAGTCGAGAGCTATGCCCGGGAACAAGGCTACGGCGAAGTCGGCCTCGACGTGATGGACGAGGTACGGGAGCGGGTGATCGGCGGGCGAGTCGGTAACGTGCCCTCTTTCGTGCGAAAGATGCTCGAGCGAGAGTAGCTCGCTGCCGGCAGGGTGGGGCCGCCGGCGGGGGCAGCGGCGGGGGCGGCGGCGGCGAAAAGAAAGAGGGGAGACCAGAATCTGGCCTCCCCTCCGTCCTTTCAGTCTTCGCCGCTGAGGCGCGTTACTTGATCAGCGGCAGGTTGGATGCGATCTGCAAGTCGATCAAGAGGTCTATCTGGTTCTCGATCTGTAGCCATTTTGCCGCGGTGGTCGAGCCCAGGTCCTTCTCGATCCGCCCGAAATACTTCTTCAGCAGCTTCATGTGGTCCTCTTGCAACTTGAACCACTGCTTCGCCAGCACCTTGGCCTGCTCATCGGTCATGGCGTCATACGAATCAGCGTAGCTTCTGATCAGCGAGATCTTGGTATCGCCCAGCGTGCTGAGCCCGAGATCGTACTCTCGGTAGATCGGCCAGAACTTCGAGCCCTGCTCGTCGGTCAGTAGCAGAACCTCGGTGATGATCGCGACCTTCTTGGTCTTGATGTCGGTCCTCAGCAGCTCGACGTACTTAGCGGTCTGGTCGTCCGACGAGACCTGATCAGCCTGCGCGTAGGCGACCGACCCCCCCCCCATCGTGCCAGCCGTGATGGCGAACGCTGCTGATACTACCAGTAAGCGCCTTATCATTTCTGTCCCTCCGTTCGTTTAGGCTCTCATGAATATGCTCCGCTGCTTTACCTCCAGGCAACACCTGCGTTGATGCCCCAGTACTGAATGTCGCCGGTGCCGCCAGACGAGAAGGCGTAGTTGTACCTGACCATGCCGAAACCAGCGACGCGCCAGCCGAGCGGGAAAGTCACGCCAACTTCGGGCGCTAAGCCGAAGTGCCAGTTGCTATCGTCGAACAGGAAGGCGGCGATCTCCACCCTCTGCTCGATGATATACGTGCCGGCGTTCAAGCCCACGTAAGGGCGGATTCCACCCCCCTGCCCAAAGTAGTAGTGGCTGTTCAGCATGATGGGGAACGAGTTGATGTAACGGAGCTGGAACCCCTGGATATCGAGGTTGTCACGCAAGCTGACAACTTCGTTGGTCTCTTCGTTCAACACGTTCCAGCCCGCCATGAAACCAAAACTTACGTTGTCTTTGATCAGCTTCCGACCCTCCATACTTACGCCGCGGAAGCTAGTCTGGTCGATGAAGTTGCGTACGTCACCTGAGGGGATCGATACGTTGTACGCGAACCCGAACCAGTAATCACCCCGCTGCGCAAAAGCGTTTGTACTCAGAGCGAGTATCAGCAATATTGGTGCGAAGATTCTCATCTTTCCACATCCTCGTTGTCGTTATGCGACGTCTGCAGCTACTGGGGTAACGTGGCCGCGCCAGTCCTCAAGAACGGCGACTGCGCATACATCTGGTTGATGCCGTCCTGAAGTCGCTGCGCGGTCAGCGATTCGCTCCCGCCCAGCACTCCATTCAACGCTCCCACCCACGCGATGGGTAACGTGGGTTCCTCTGGCAGGTTGGCGGCTGCCTGCACGTCGTACATGTCGACGAGCAGCGTGCCCGTCTGATAATTCACCGAACCCACGCTGCCGCAGCAAGGATAGCCGGGTCCATAACCCGGGCCCCAGAGGGGCGGCCAGAAACCCCAGTAGCCCCAATAGCCCCACCAGGGGTAGGTGACGTAGTACGTCCAGTTATCCGACCCGATAGCCGAGACCGTCACGAACACATCTGGTAAGTTGTCCGCGTCGATCTGCGTAGAGTCCATACGCTGGTAGCCGAGGGCCGACATGTTGCTCGCGACCAGCTGTAGGATTTCGCTGTCGAACTGCCGGCCCAACTCCACAGTGTCCGTCGCGAGAGAGTCGACCAGGTGCACGATCGTGTCGGGCATCGCATAGGTGCGAAAGCTCGTGAAATTCACGCTATCGTTGTGAACCGTAACCACGAGGTCGGTCTGGGCGATGCTCGTGATCTCGCCGGG
>CANPVX010000081.1 GCA_947581815.1 Candidatus Indicimonas acetifermentans
AGAGCTCGAGCCAAGACCCCGTCCAGCCGCTCAGCGCGCAGATACGAGAGAGTCGCTTGCGCCTCGAACACATCCGCGAAGAACAGCGGCGGCTTCGATCGGAGATGGATCAGCTTTCCGCCAGAGCCCACGATCTCAGCGACGAGCTCGAGAATATCGACCGACAGATCGCGAACCAAGAGGCGCTCGTCCGCGAGTTGGACAACCAACTCGAGATTCGCGACCGGAGCGTCACGGCCGTTACGGGGGACCTCCTCCGAACCCGAGATCAGCTCGTGGAGAAGCGAGCACTATTCGCACATAGAGCTCGAGACCTCTATAAGCGCGGGCCGACGGCTGACGTTCAGATTCTGCTCGCCGCCGAGAGCTTCTCCGAGCTCATCAATCGCTACCAATATCTCTACCTGGTGGCCCTTCACGACCGTCTGCTGGTCCGCCAAATCGAAGAGCTGAACGATCAACTTCGACTCAAGTACGATCAGCTGCGCAGGGAGACGAGGGGACTGCGGGATGTCCGAAACGACAAGGTTCGCGAGCTGCAGGAATTCTATTCGCTCGAGCAGGCACGGGGTCGCCGCCTCCGGGCTTTCCGCGGTCTGCGGGCCACGACGGAGCGCCGTCTCGGTGAGCTCGAGCGTGACGAGAGCGAGCTCAACAACCTCGTCGGACGACTCGAACGCGAGCGTGAAGCTGCAGAAGCGCTCGCCGCAGGCCTCCCCACACGCGGCACCCTGACGCCGAGCGTCAAAGGCACGCTCGAGTGGCCGCTGACGGGACCGGTCATCTACGGCTACGGTCAGCAGCGCAACGCCGACGGAACCGTGATCTTGCGCCAGGGTGTTGGCATTGCGGCCGCTGAAGGGCAGCCGGTCAAGGCCGTCTCCTCAGGAACGGTGGTCTTCGCGGAGCCGTATCTCGGGTACGGTCCGTCGGTGATCCTCAGTCACGGGGGTGGCCACTACTCCGTCTACCTCTATCTTTCTGACATTACCGTAGGACAAGGCGAGGTCGTGACCATCGGGCAAGTCGTGGGCACCGTGGGCGGAACAGGAACCCCCGAAGGGCCGCACCTGGAGTTCCAAATCCGCGAGAACCGGCGCGCCGTCGACCCCGTACCCTGGCTAAAGAGATCGCGTGGCTGAGCCGGCTTACCTCAGAGTCTTCGGGCACGAGGATCTGCGCCAGCGGCTCTCCGCCGCCATTATCGCCGACCGCCTCCCCCAGTCCCTGATCTTTCAGGGGCCGCGGGGCATCGGCAAGCAGAGACTGGCCCTCTGGACCGCCGCCGCTATCAACTGCAGCGACGAAGCCGTGCGCCCCTGCGGCGCGTGCCGATCTTGCCGACTCGCGTCCAGGCTGGCGCACCCCGACATTCATTGGTTCTTCCCCCTGCCCCGTCCCAAGCGGGCCAGCGGTCCAGATCAGATGCGCCAGAAGCTTGAGGAGCTTCGGGCGTCTGCCTTGCAGGAGCGTCGCGAAAACCGGTTCTACCTCGAGGAATGGGAAGGCCCCACAGGCATCTACATCGCAGCTGCCCACACGATGCGAGGCCTCGTCCAAAAGAGCCCTGCTATGGGTCCAAACAAAGTATTGGTGATCGGTCGAGCCGAGACGCTCATCTCGCAGATGGGCAGTGACGAGGCTGCCAACGCGTTGCTGAAACCGCTCGAGGAGCCTCCCGCTGATACGACCGTCATCCTCACGAGCGCCGTGCCCGGAGCGCTGCTGCCTACAATACGATCCCGTGTGCAGGCCGTTCGCATGGCCCCTCTCTCGGTCGCACAAGTTCGAGAGTTTCTGGTCTCTGAAGCCGATTTGTCGCCCGGCGAAGCTAGCGCGCTCGCAGCTTCGAGCGGCGGTTCCATCGGTCGAGCTCTGGCCAGCCACGATGAAGAGCAAGAGGCCGCCCGCCAAAGCGCGCGCGATCTCGTCGAAGCCCTCTTCGCCGGCGGTCACTCCGCACGCCTCGCCGCGGCCCACGCTTACCGCGCCTTTGGCGCCCGCGGCACTCTTACACGCGTGCTCACCGAGATGACCCGCATGCTCCGAGACCTGCTGGCCGACCGCTCGGGTGCCCCCGACGCCGTACTCGACCCGGGCTCCGTGCCATCGATTTCGCCTGCTCCTGAACCAAGCCCGGAACAGCTCATCCAAGCCCTCGATACCGTAGAGGAGATGCGGCTTCTCGCCGAGCGAAACGTCAACCCACAGCTCATCGTGGCGAACCTGCTCGCTCAAGCCCGCGTTGCTTAGTTAATAGCTGAGGCAGCCTGGCTGCCCGAATTCAGGTGAGACAGATGACTGGCGATGCCAAGAGAAGGCTCGGCCACGTAGACGATCACGGACGCGTTCGCATGGTCGATGTGGGTGACAAGGACATCACCCGGCGCTCTGCCATCGCAGAGGGTTGGATACGCATGGAGCCCTCGACGCTGGCCGCCGTGCGCGAAAACGAGATCCGCAAAGGCCACGTGCTGGCCGTCGCGCAGATCGCTGGCATCAGCGCCGGCAAGCGGGCCTCCGAGTGGATCCCTCTGTGCCACCCCCTGTATCTCAACGTCCTTGATGTTTCTTTGACGCCCGACGACGACCTTCCCGGCATCCGCGTGGAGGCCCGGGCCGCGGTCACCGCCCGCACCGGGGCAGAGATGGAGGCCCTGGTGGCCGCCAGTAGTGCACTTCTCACTGTGTACGACATGTGCAAGGGAATGGACCGGGGGATGGAGCTGGGCGGCATCCGGCTGCTTGAGAAGCGGGGGGGTCGCAGCGGAACCTGGAGACGCGAGGAGGGGTAAAACCCGAACAAGGCCCGAAAAACAGAGGTTCGAGCGCCCATCTGGCTCGGCGAAGTGCCATTTTGACTGGCGCTTCGGCCAAAATGGGACTTCGGGGCGGCGATCTCGCCCCGGCGGCGAGAAACTAGGGAACCTTAAGAAGCGTAGTGGTCGTTTAGAATCCTGTGGTCTGACGTGTAGTGGCACGTCCGTTGCTATGGCGTCATTACTGAGGATCTAACGTGTTAATAGATTCAGGAGACTCGATGCGACAGAGCACGTCGTTATTGCATAGCCAAACCAAGTCGGTCCGCTGGCCGCTCCTCGGCGCTCGGCTGGCCGAGTTGCCGATCGCCCTCTGGGGCTTGATCGTGGTTGCCGCTGCATTTGCTTTGGGTGGCGTCATTGGGGCGGGGCTGCCAAAGCCCGTGAATCCCGCCGTCAGCTACCTACAGCACGAGCTGGCGGCTTCCGCTGCCGAGGTCCGCGACCTGCGTGGTGTGGCCGAGCTTAAGAACGTCGAGGTGGAGCACTACCGGCAGATCCATCTATTCTCGGGGGAGTTCGGCGTACCCGCGGATCTGGCCACCCAGATCTACGACATAGCGCTCGCGGAGGGGATCGATCCGGAGCTTGGATTCAAGCTCATCAGGGTGGAGAGCGGATTCAGGCGTACGGTGATCAGCTCGATGGGAGCGATCGGCTACACTCAGGTCAAGCCTAGCACGGCGAAGTGGATGGATAGCGGCGTTCAGACCCGGGATCTGTTCGAGACCGGAATCAATCTGCACATTGGATTCCGCTATCTCAACTATTTGCTTGAGGAGTACAACGGAGATACGCGACTGGCGCTCCTGGCCTACAACCGGGGGCCGACGCGAGTTGGCAGGCTGCTGTCCTCGGGAATAGATCCAGCTAACGGATACGCGAAGGCGGTGCTCGGAGAGTAGAGAGGCAAGGAGTCAGGAAGCCACCGGGCGGTCGGGTCACTCCGACCGCCCGCTTTTGTTGCTTACTGGCTTTCGTCCGTGTAGATCCGCACTTCGTCGCCGGGGTAGATGCGGCTGCTCCGTAGACCATTCCAGCGCATCAGGTCGCGCGTGGTCACCCCCGCGTATTGCCTGGCGATCGTCCACAAACTGTCACCCGACAGAACCTTGTAGGTCACGTACGGACCGTCTGGGCGCTGCGGTGTCGTAGCACGTCGCGAGGATCGAGTCCGCGCTGTAACGGTGGTCGAGTTGTAGCGCGGAATCCTGCCGGCGCGTGGGATCACCAGGCGCTGCCCGACTCGGAGGCGACGCGGCCTCACGTTCTTGTTGGCGGCTCGAATCGAGGCGACGCTGACGCCGTAGGCTTGCCCAATTTCGCCGAGCGTGTCGCCGCGTCGCACGACGTGTAGCACCCACGTCACCCTTTCGCTCGGTGGCACTGCCGCGTAGTTCGTCGCGAAGTCTTGACTTGTTCCGGGTGGGACCCGCACCTGATAGCGCTCACCGGGAGGCGTTACCCCTCGAAGTATCTGGGGGTTGAGCTGTGCCACGGCTGCCGCTTCGACGCCCGCCGCCTTGGCGACGACATCCAGGCTGGTGGCGTCTGGAACCTCCACCACCTCGTACGCCATCGGTGCGTGAGGTTCAAATCCCGTAAACCCGTATTTCTCCGGCTGCTTGGCCATGAGTGCCGCCGCTATGAGCTTCGGCACGTAGTTTCGAGTTTCGCGCCTCAGGTAACGCCGCTGGGCCAGCGTCCAGAAATCTTCGCTGCCGGATCGCCGGATCGACCTGCGAACGCGGGTCGGTCCGGCATTATATGCAGCAGCCGCCAGGTACCAGCTGTTGAACTCCTCGTAAAGATCGGTGAGGTGCGCTACGGCCGCCTTGGTGGCGAGTATCGGGTCGCGGCGCTCGTCCACCCAGTAGCTAATGCCGAGGTCATAACGTCGGCCGGTGCTCGCTATGAACTGCCAAAGCCCCACGGCCCTGGCCCGGCTGTAAGCGCGAGGACTGAAACCGCTCTCGATGAGCGACATATAGACGAGATCTTCCGGTAGGCCGGCATCGCGAAACATCGCGCGCATCATCGGCTCGTAGCGACCGGCGCGTATTAGATAGATCTCGAAGTTCTCGCGTCCGTCGTTCTGGAAGTACTCCAGCCAGCGCTCGACGGCAGAGTTGATTGTTATGGGGATGTCCCAGCTAGGAGTATCGGCCGCGGTCTCGAGCTTCTCGGACAGGGATGCAAGGTCGGCTGCTCCGAACAGCTCGCGCAGCTCCGACTCCACTTCGGCAGGCGTTGCCGCGACGGTATCGACGGCCCGAGCGCTCTTGTCGGCGCGAGCCAGCGGCGCGGCGTCGTTCTCCTCAACCGCGGGACGAGCCGGCTTCGGGTCGCCGGTGTCAGGAGGGGACGCGCAACCGGCGATCGCCACCGCTGCTACCCCCGCGATCGCCCGCGAGATTCGCGTCATTCGCCGACCTCCAGACCGTTCGTTCGGAACTTGCAAAATCACGAAGCTCTTCCTCCTAAGCCACCCGCCCCCGCCAGCGGATCCCAGCCCGGGCACCTGAAAGCTGGCAACCCAGCGCTTCTCGGGCAACCGAGCGAGCCCGGATCAGACCTTTGGGGGAGAGAGATGCAAGCCAAGGGAAATCGAATTATCTACTGTCTATTATTCATGGGTGGCCAGAAAATTTCCCAGCACCCGGTTCGTTGCGTTCAAGACCGCCCGCGCCACCCCTTGGGGGATATCGCCATCACTCGCCAGAGCTGTTCCCATCAGCCGCCGGCTTTCGCCGGTATCGGGGTCGTGCACGCTCAGAGCCACGATCGACACCGCATCGTCGAAGGCTCTCACTGACTTGACGCCGATCAATCGAAAGTTCATCCGGCCTCCGAGCAACTCGTGCAATGCGTCCAGTGTGGCTTCTACACATACGCGAAGGTCTATGGCTCCTTGCCCGATGGCCTGGGCTCTTCCGCGGTATTCCACGGCCTCCCACTCGAGCGCGATCTCTGCCTGGGTCTTCATATCCGCGCCGCGAGCGAGCTTCGCGTCGATCAGGCGCACACGGCGACGGGCTGGATTGTCATGTTGCCAGGGTGTGCTCATCGATGCTCCGGCGGGGAATAACGAGGTGAGCAGGTCTAGGGTCTCCGAGGGGGGGAGCTAGCCGAACTGAAGTCACTCAGCTTAAAAAAATCTAGACTCAATCGGGCCTACTGTCAACGGCTATTCGGCTTCATAGCTGATAGTTCGGGGCCTCGCGGGTGATTGTGACGTCGTGAGGGTGGGATTCCCTCAGTCCGCCAGGAGTGACCCGGATAAGCTCGGCGTCCGTACGCAGCTCCTCGATGTCGGCGACGCCGCAGTAGCCCATCCCGCTGCGCAAGCCACCCACGAGCTGGTAGATGACATCGGCCATCGGCCCCTTGTAGGGGACGCGGCCCTCGACGCCTTCCGGCACCATCTTTCTGTCCCCCAGCTCACCTTCTTGAAAGTAGCGGTCGCCCGAACCCTCTTCCATCGCCGAAAGCGAGCCCATGCCTCGGATCACCTTGAAGCGGCGGCCCTCGAGCAGGAATGACTCGCCCGGGCTCTCCTCCGTGCCGGCGAGCAGCGAGCCCATCATCACGGAGTGAGCCCCCGCCGCTATCGCCTTAACGATATCGCCTGAGTGCTTGATCCCTCCATCGGCTATGACCGGAACCTCACCAGCACAGCCTTCGACCGCATCCATGATAGCGGTCAATTGGGGTACCCCTACTCCGGTCACTACCCGTGTCGTGCAGATCGATCCGGGGCCCACGCCCACCTTGACTGCGCTGGCGCCTCGTTCGACGAGAGCACCAGCACCGTCCCGAGTCGCAACGTTGCCAGCGATAAGATCGATATCGGGGGAAGATTCCTTGATGGCGCTGACGGTGTCGAGCACGCTTTGTGCATGTCCGTGAGCGCTGTCGATGACGAGTACGTCCACCCCCGCTTCGAGCAGCTGGCCGGCCCGCTCCAGATCGCTTCGGCTCGTTCCGACTGCTGCGCCCACCCGGAGACGTCCGTGCTCGTCTTTCGCCGCGTTCGGGAACTGCCGCCGCTTGAAGATATCCTTTACCGTGATCAGCCCCTTCAGATGGCCCTGACCGTCGACGACCGGCAGCTTCTCGATCTTGTTGCGGTGGAGGATCTTCTCGGCCTCGGCGAGCGATGTGCCCTCGGGAGCCGTTACCAGATCCTCCTGTGTCATCACATCTTCGATCGGTCGGTCCAGCGCGGTCTCGAACTGCAGGTCTCTGTTGGTGATGATGCCAGCCAATCGACCGTCCGCATCAACGATGGGCACGCCGCTGATCGAGAACTTCTGCATCAACTTCTGTGCGTCGCGTAACGTCTTATCGCGCGTCAAGGTGATTGGGTTCAGGATCATTCCGCTCTCGGAGCGTTTCACTCGATCCACCTGATTCGCCTGACTCTCGATCGACATGTTCTTGTGAACGATCCCCAGACCCCCCTGACGAGCCATGGCTATAGCCATCTCGGCTTCCGTGACCGTGTCCATGGCCGCCGAGAGAAGCGGGATATTCAAGCCGAGATTGAGCGTCAGTCGGGTGCTGACATCGACCTCTCGGGGATGCACGGTCGAATGGCGCGGCAATAGGACAACATCGTCAAACGTTAGCGCTACCACCGGTTCTTTTCTTCTTTGTTGCATCACAGACGTCCCTGCGTACCTATAAGCAATCCGCCCAAGTCACCCGGAAAACGGGCGCTCGGGCGGTGATTCTGTTCACTTCGGCTTTCCATAGCTGAAGATATGCGGGCTGTCCAGCGTGTGTCAACGGTCCCTCACGCGCTCCGCGAGCGACCGCTCCACGGGCCCGGGCAGATACGCGGCCAAGCTATCGAGCCGGCCGCACAGCGACTCGAGAACCTCCTCGGAGCCGCTCCAGTGATCGCGCACGACGTCCGGCCCCGCATTGCGAATCAGCCGATCGATGGACAGCGCCACGAAGTAGAGATCGTCCAGCTGCCCGACGAATGGAAGAAAGTCCGGGACGAGATCTAGAGGGCTGATCGCGTAGATGATCGCGGCCACAAGGATGGCTTTGTCCGAAGCCGCGACCCGCGCGTCACCCACAAGTCTGACCAACAGAAGCAGGAAGCTCGGGATGGCCGCCAAGAGCTGCCTGATCTTCTTGGGAAGCATCCCGAGCGCCGTCACTCGACGACGATCTTCGTTGACCGTTCCCCGGACTCTGTCGACGTCTCCTCTTTGTCTTCCTTCTTCGCCATGTCTCCCAAGCCGCCGGCGAGACCCCGCGCCGCCTTCGCCGCCGTACCTACTGCGCGATCCACGACGCTCAGCGCTCCCATGACCCCTTTGAGCGCCCATGGGGCCGCTCGCCGCGCCCTAAGCTTGTCCTGAACCCCTTCCGCCAGACGCTGAATGCCATCGGGTTCGGGGGTCTCCTCACCATACTTCTCTTCCAGAAACTCCACGTAGTCGAGGATCTGGTATAGGCGCTCATCGGGAAGCGCCTGCAGCTTCCGCCACACCCGCCTGCGCAAGAACGCATCACTCATCTGCTATCTCCTCTTCCTGCCCGGCCGCCGGCGCAGCAACGTTGACCTCGAACGGCACGGCCAGCTCGCCGGGGCCCAGCTTAATTTCCACATCAAGCAGAGTGCCGCCTACCCACACCAATCGGTTGACATCGCACGCTTCCGATAGTGCGCAGTCGTCGTCCCACGGCATCGCCAGGCGCCGGCCCCCTGCGGCATCGTACACCTCGACGCTCCGCCGCCCGGCCGCGTGCTTCAGCCAGACCGCTAGATACGGACCGGCCGGCGCCCAAAGAATCGTGTCGGGCACGGCCGCCGTCCAGCGCGAGAGCAGGCGGGACCTCTCTCCTTCCGGCCCTACCGCCCCCACGCAAGCTCCCGGGCCTTCGGTCTCCCAGGCGAGCCGACTCGAGTCCGGAGACAGGTTGAGGCGGACGAAGCGAGCCGCGGCAAGTTCCGGGATAGCCGACGCGCACTCGCGCACTGTGTCGGCCGCGGGTCCGGCGCCGGGTAGAGCTACGAGCGGCTGCAGCTCGTCACCGCTCATCCGATAGAGCACGCCGCCGCCGCTGGCGAAGTCGCCAGTTCTCACCACTTCGTCGGCGGCGGCCACCGCCGTGGAGCCCGGCGCCTCTCTCTGATCCCCGCTGCACGCCGCGCCGGCGCCTGCGACCAGCAGTAGGGGCCCAGTGAGCTCTCGGAGGTAGCGGATGCGCCTCCGGCCTCGGTTTCTCGGATGTGCCCAGCCCAACGCGCTCAATTGTCTAATACCCAGGTTCCCTCCAAAGGTACCTGTGCGGGCCCCGGAGAGCCAATGCGAGCATGATAGACCGAAACGATGCGATAGCTCCGGCAATCATCCCGGGCGATCTCTTGATGGCTATTAGGCGGTTTCTTATGTTGCTCCACGTGGACTTCCTACCTTTGAGAGACGCAGAACCCGACGCGGCGGCCAGCGCCGAATACGACGCCTGGCTCCAGCGAATCGAGTCCGCTCTCGAGGATCCCGACGTCGACCGCGAGCGTTTCTGCTTCGAGATCCTGCGCGACATCTACTTCCCCCAGTATGCTGGCCAAGCGCTCGATGAGGTTCCGGCCGCGGTGCGCCTGCCGCTGCTCGCCCTGGACCCGCGCAATATCACCTTAGAGCCCGAGCAATACGCCGAGATAGACGTGGAGAAGTACGGTCGTGTAAAGCCTTTGCTTTGGCTTTGGCAGATGTTCGACAAGTCGATACTCGGCCAAAACGTGCATCTAGGTGTGCGATTCCGGCGCATTCTTGCTCGTCACATCTTCAAGCGCTGTGGCAAGAACTTCAAGTGCTTCCACTTCGCCGAATTCTCCTTCGGCTACAACATGGAAGTGGGCGACGACATAGTCGTGCACCGGCACGTGCTCCTCGACGACAGAGGTGGCATTGAGCTGGGCGACCGTGTGTCCATCGCTGACTACGCCAACATCTACTCCCACACTCACTCGATCGTCGACCAGCGGGACGTCTCCAACGCGAAGACGGTGCTTGAGGAGGATGTGAGGATCACCTACCACGCGACCGTGCTCGCCGGAGTCTGCGTGGGCCGAAACGCCATGGTTGGCGCTGCGGCCGTTGCTACCCGAGACGTGCGCCCGTTTCACGTCAACGTCGGCGTCCCGGCCAAATCGGTTCGCGTCAAGCCGAGCGCCCCGCCCGAGGCTTCGGGCACGACCACCGTAGATAGTCTGCGCCACAGCTCATAGGGCACGCTCGAGCCGGGCGCGCCGCCGGCCGATTTCAATCACAATCTCCTCCGCTCCAGCGCTGCCCTCGGAAGCTCCCCGCCCTACCGCCTCCGCTACTGCCTCTATTCGCCCCAGCATCAGATCAAAGTCCTCGAAAGCCAAGGCCTGATCGGCATCCGACAGCGCCCGGTCCGGGATGGGGTGGACCTCGACCATGACCCCATCGGCGCCTGCAGCGATGGCGGCTGCCGCGAGGTCCGGAACGATGTCGCGGCGCCCCGCGGCGTGACTAGGATCCACGATCACGGGCAGGTGAGTCTCTCGCTTCAGCACCGGCACGGCCGAGATATCGAGCGTGTTACGAGTCTGTGGCTCGAACGTGCGGACCCCACGCTCGCAGAGCACGACCCTCATATTTCCGGTGTTCAGAATGTACTCGGCGGCGAGAAGCAGCTCTTTGATCCGAGCGGATAGCCCGCGCTTCAGCAATACGGGCTTGCCGGACCGGCCGACCTCCTCGAGCAGGTCGTAATTCTGCATGTTCCGCGCACCGATCTGTAGCATATCGACCTTGGCGGAAACTGCCTCAACTTGGCCGGGACTCATGACTTCGGTCACCACCGGAAGCCCCGTGCGCTCTCGGGCGAGCGCGAGCAGCTCGAGCGCTTCCTGCCCGAGCCCTCGAAAGGCATACGGAGAAGTGCGCGGTTTGAAAGCGCCGCCGCGCAGCACGCCGACTCCCCGCTCCCGCACGTGCCCTGCGATCTCAAACAGAATTTCACGGCTCTCCACGGCGCACGGGCCGGCGATCACCACGATCCCCCGCCCGCCAAACTCCGCGCTGCCAACCCGTACGACCGATCCGCCGCCCACGAACGCCCGGGCAGCTAGCTTATAGGGGCGCTGAATTGGAATTACATCTTCAACGCCCGGCATCGCCCTTAGACCGACGTTCGCCAGCACGCTTTCATCGCC
>CANPVX010000082.1 GCA_947581815.1 Candidatus Indicimonas acetifermentans
GAAGGCGCTATCGCTCGATGAGCACTTCGTTTTCTCGTTCGTCGGCATCGCCAACAACCAGATCTTCCTTGGCGAGCCTGAGATGGCGCGCGAGACGCTTTACAAGATGAGCGTGAGTGCGCGGAACACGGGAGAGCGTAGGACGGCGCTCGTGTGGACGGCTGCTTCCTACGTGCACGAGGGGTACACCAAGAAAGCCGTCGAGAGCGTCGAGCGAATGTACGCGATCGCCGAAGAAAACGGCGATGACGTGGCCATGGCCGGCGACCTCATCCTGATGGGCACCATCCTGCTCGAGGCCGACCAGCCCGACGCGGCGGCCGAGAAGTACGAGCGGGCGGTCTACGTGATGAATCAGGCCGACGCGCCGGACGAGGTCAAGGAAGCCACGCGTAGAAACCAGCTGTATCGCGACGCGCGGGTCGCGTTGAGAAAGCACGATTTGGATACCGCGCGCGAGAAGACGACGGCCTACGGCGAGCAGGTCAAGACGCACATGATCCGGTTCGAGGAGCGTCGAGTCCGCGAGCTGTTGGGAGCGATCGCGCTGGGTGAGGACGATTTTGCGGGTGCGCGCGAGCACTTGGCGCACGCCAATCAGCAGAACCCGCGGATCCTGTTCATGATGGCGATGGCTTACCATGGCCTGGGTGACGCGCAGCACGAGAAGATGATGCTGGAGAAGGCGGGCAACTTCAACGGCCTCAACTTCAATTACGCGTACGTCAGGCCCAAAGCGCAGAAGATTATGAAAGCGGAAAGCTAACCGTAACGAAATTCTAAGTCGGCTTCCGGCAGTAGTGGAAGCTGGCGGGTGCCAGGAACCGTGTAGCCCCTTGGTTGGTTCCTGGCACTCTATTTTTATTTGGCCCCAGTACTACTCGGCCTAGAGGACTCTACTGAGACCCGACAGAGGCCTTTCCATCGCGTAGGGTAACCGACCGCTCTTTTCCTTCCGGCCCGTTATCCCAGTCCTGGGCGCTCGAGATATTCGGCATGCCCCAGCCGTGCCCATCCCAGCCCTCGAATCCCTCCATACTGAAGGCCCAGAAGCCGGAGGCCATATCGCTCAGTACGATCAGGCCGTCGGCGTTTCGCACGTCGACTCCGAAGGCGCCGTTGCAGATGCGGCTACGGCACATGCCCGTTTTGTGCTTGCCCTGGAACGTGTCGTAGTAGCCCACGGTGAACGGGTTCGTCGGGTCCTGCATGTTGAAGATCTGCAGACCGTCTTCGTAGCCCGAGACGAACACGTAGGGCCAGCGCACTTCGTGGTTGTGGGTGAGGTTCTTCCAGTTGGCGGTCCAGGCGGCGATCGGCTGCCGGATCGTCGCCACCTCGCCATCGAGCCCCGGCTTCATGTCGAAGATGCGGAGTGGAGCGTACTGGTACTCCGTCTCGCCGACGGCGTAGCGACCGTCGGGTGTGGGCGTGAAAGTGTGACCTCGGCGCACCCCGGCCACGCCGGTGATCGAGGTCAGCAGCTTCGGCTCGTCCAGTCGCGAGATGTCGTAGATGTAGTAACCGCCGACGCCGCCGCCGTAGAACTTGTCCTGACCGGTGGCGGGGTCGTACCCCGCGTACATGTCGTGATAGGCGCGAACTGAGCGATCGGGGTTCGCCGCCTGGCGCGCCGCCATCTCGGGGCTGTCGGGGATTGGGATGCGCGCCACCCTCGCGTGTTCGGGTCCATCCCTCACGAAGATCCCCAGGTCGTAGACGTTGGCGAATGGGCCAGACACCGTCGAGAAGAGGAGGACGCGCCCGTCCGAGTGCTTGTAGATGAAGATGTTGTGGAAGCCGCGGGGCGTCTCGGGCTCGCGAATCCTGCCGATCTCCTTGACCTTCTTCGGGTCCGGTAGACCGGTCACGTCGAATACGACTGCGCCCAGGTCGTGATCGGCCCCGCCGGCGTTGAACTGCATCGACTGCACCAGGTAGTAGCGGCCGTCGAGCTTGAACGTCTTCGGGTCCATGGCGCCGGTGCCGCGGTGCAACTCCACGTTCTCGATCCGCCAGGAGTAGATGACCTTGGCGCTCTCTGGGTCGCCGATGTCGATGACGTCGAACCCGGCCTCATCGAACATCCGCGCTACGTAGACGAAGGGGCGGTCGAGCTCCTGCTCCATGTCGATGTCGGCCACCGATAAAGGCGCGCCCAGCGGGATGTGGGCGAGCACCTCGATGTTATCGCTGCCGAATTTTGGCTCCGCTTGCTGGGCCCTCGACTGCGGCGCGCAGAGGAGCAGCATGCCCGAGGCGACGGCAAGGACGACAGCTAGGTGCACGACTTGCGGTTTCTTCATCGGATACCTCACGTATTCAAGTCTAACATGACCGATCACCTCAGCGTTCTGTACTACCTTGATCCGCCGGCCGCATCCGCAGCGGCGCGCGCGGTCACCGATTTCTCTTTACCTTCCGGTCCGTTGTCCCAATCCTGGACGCTCGTGATGTTGGGCATCCCCCAGTCGTGCCCGTTCCAGCCCTCGAAGCCCTCCATGCGGAATGCCCAGAATCCCGACTCCGAGTCGCTGATTACGATCAGCCCGTCGGCGTTTCGCACGTCGATGCCGAAGGCACCGTTGCAGATCCGGCTGGCGCACATGCCGGATTTGTGCTTGCCCTGAAACGTGTCGTAGAACGCGACGGTGATCGGGTTCGAAGGATCCTGCATGTTGAAGACCTGGAGGCCATCCTCGTAGCCCGAGACGAACACGTACGGCCAGCGCATCTCGTGGTTGTGGGTGAGGTTCTTCCAGTTGGCGGTCCAGGCGCTGATGGGTTGGCGGATCGTCGGGACTTCGCCGTCCAGTCCGGGCTTCAGGTCGAAGATGCGCAGCGGTGCGTACTGGTACTCCGTTTCGCCCACGAAGTAGCGGCCGTCGGGTGAAGGCGTGATCGTGTGGCCGAAGCGCACACCGGAGACCCCCGTCACCGAGGCGAGGAGCTTCGGCTCCTCGAGCCTCGAGACGTCGAAGACGTACCAACCGCCGTTGCCTCCGCCGTAGAACTTGTCCTGGCCGGTCGCCGGATCGTAGCCCACATACATGTCGTGATAGCCGATGACCGGGCTGCCGGTGATCTCCGAGCCGGACGGGATGGGAATCTCGGCGACCTTGGCGCCCTCCGGGCCGTCCTTCAACAGGATCCGCATGTCGTAGACGTTCGCGTGAGCGGCCCTCACGGTGGTGAACAGGAGCACCCGGTCATCTGAGTGTTTGTAGACGAAGATGTTGTGAAACCCGATGGGCGTCTCCGGCTCGCGGATCCGCGCCACCTCTTTCACCTTCGAGCCGTCGGGCAGGCCGGTGACGTCGAAGACGATGGCCCCTACATCGGAGTCGAGGCCCCCGGGAAAGAACTGTGTCGACTGGACCAGATAGTAGCGATTGTCGAGCTTGAAGTACTTCGGGTCCATCGCGCCGAGCCCGCGGTGGAGCTCCGGGTCCTCGATTCGCCAGGAGTAGATGACCCTCGCGTTCTCGGGATCGCCGATGTCGATGACATCGAATCCCGCCTGGTCGAACGTGCGCGCGATGTAGACGTAGGGACGGTCCAGCTCTTGCTCCATCTCGAGGTCGACGACCGTGAACTTGCCTCCGAGCGGGATGTGCGACAGCACCTCTATGTTATCGCTCTTCTCCTTGGCCGCCTCCTCTTGGGCCACCGACTCCGGCGCGCAGAGCAGCAGCATGGCCGAGGCGATGGCGAGGTGGACGACTTGCGGTTTCTTCATCGGATGCCTCATGCATTCAGATCTTACAGGACAATCAATCAGCGTTTCGTACCGGCAACGAGCCGTCCGCGCTATCGACTACCGATTACCGAGTACCGAATACCGAATACCGAATTACCTCGACCCGCCTACGGCCTCCGCGGCGGCCCGCGCGGTCACCGAGTTCTCCTTGCCCTCCGGTCCGTTATCCCAGTCCTGGGCGCTGGAGATGTTGGGCATGCCCCAGCCGTGACCGTTCCAGCCGTCGAAGCCCTCCATGTGGAAAGCCCAGAAGCCCGACACCCCATCGCTTGCCACGATGAGTCCGTCGGCGTTCCGGACACCGACGCCGAAGTTTCCATTGCAGATGCGGTCGCCGCAGCCGCCCACCTTGTGGGGGCCGAGATACGTATCGTAGTAAGCGACGGTGAAAGGGTTGGTGGGATCCTGCATATTGAAGACCTGGAGCCCGTCCTCGTAGCCTGAGACGAACACGTAGGGCCAGCGGACTTCGTGGTTGTGGGTCAGGTTCTGCCAATTGGCCGTCCACGCACCGATCGGCAGCCGGATCGTAGGCACTTCGCCGTCGAGCGCCGGCTTGAGATCGTAGATGCGTAGCGGCGCATACTGGTACTCGGTCTCGCCGACCGCGTAACGCCCATCCGGTGTGGGCGTGAAAGTGTGTCCCCAGCGCACGCCCGACACGCCCGTGATCGACGCCAGCAGCTTGATATCTTCGAGCCGCGAGATGTCGAGCACGTAATACCCACCGGAGCCTCCGCCGTAGAACTTGTCCTGCCCGGTGGCCGGATCGTAGCCGACGTACATATCGTGCCAGCCGCTGGTCCGATTCTCGAGCGGCTCGGGCACGCGCATCCGCGCGACCAACGCTTTCTCGGCGCCGTCCTTGAGGAAGATCCCCATGTCGTACACGTTGGCGTTTTGGGATCGGGTCGTCGTGAAGAGGAGGGCGCGGCCATCCGAATGCTTGTACATGAAGATGTTGTGGAAACCGCCGGGCGCTTCGGGTTCCCTTATTCTTCCCACCTCCTTGACCTTTCTGACATCCGGCAGACCCGTCACGTCGAGGACCACGGCGCCCAGGTCGTGGTCGATCCCTTCCTGTTGAAATTGGACCCCCTGCACCACATAGTAGCGGCCGTCCAGCTTGAAGTACTTGGGGTCCATGGGTCCCGTGCCCCGGTGGAGCTCCGGGTTCTCGATGCGCCACCTGTAGATGACACTGGCGTTCCTTGGGTCGCTGACGTCGATGATGTCGATGCCGGCTTCGTCGAAGCGCCGAGCGACGTAGACGTAGGGGCGGTGAAGCTCCTGCTCTATCTCGATGTCCGCCGTGGTGCGCCAGCCGCCCAGAGGGATATGCGAGAGCACCTCGATGTTGTCGGTCCCACGCTTCAGCGGCGACTGTGACACCGCTTCGTCCGCGCTCAGCTGGACGGCGAGGGCCGCCAGCAGGAGGGCGGGGAGGGCACGGAGGGCGGGGAGGGCGGTAGCTGGACTGTTAGCCTCCTGATAACGTCTCATTCGTTCTTCTCCGCTGAAGAGTACGCTTACCGGCAGACCGCCTTCAGGGGTCGATCGCCGGAATTACGCTCAAGACCATCTTCATGCCGGCCTCGACGTGCTCCAATATATGGCAATGCGCGAGCCATTCGCCTGGATTTGACGCTTCGAACAAGATATCGACTCGCGAGCCGACTGGCACGAGCACCGTATCTTTCCAGACCAGGTTGTCGTTGGGCACCCCATCGCGGGCCAGCACGAGGAAGCGCTGGCCGTGGAAGTGCATGGGATGTTGCATGGGGTGGAACGATCGCGGGTCGTTGAAGATGCGGATCTTGGCGACGTCCCCCACCTCGAAGCGCCAGTGGATGTCCATGTTTTCGCGGCCCGTCGCCGGGTCCCGCAGGATCCAGGTGACGTTCTTCTCCGACGACAGGAAGTTCATCATCGGCATCACATCGTTGAACTCGACCGGCGGCTTGTACAGCGTGTCGATGGCCATCAGGTTCAGGATGATTCCCGGCAGCTCGCCCACCCTCACGCTCATCACGATCTCATGGTCCACCGGCCGCTCGAACTGTTTACGGTAGGCGTCGATCTCCGAGACGACAGTGGGGTGCTCGCGCAGACGTTCGAAGACCGCTGAGTGGTCCTCGCTCGCCGGCTCGTCGACGACGCTGACGATGCCCAGGGTGTCATTGCGCGGGTAGAACTCGCCGCGGAAGACGTCGATCGCCTGGATGCGGTTGGCGAACCGGTATTCGCCGGGCTCTCTGAAATAGACTTCGACGATGTAACGCTGGGCCGGTCCGATGGGGACGCTCTCCACCATCTCCTCGCGCTCGAAGCGCCCGATGTCAGCGCCTACCAGCTTCATCGGCGCGCCACCGAAGGAGAGGTTGAAGGTGCGCGTGTTCGACACGTTGGTCAGAAAGAAGCGTACGACTTCGCCCCTCGACACTTGCAGCCGGTACTCCGGCTCGCCGTTGACGAGCAGCAAATTGCCGAAGCGGCCCATCAGCGCTTGCGTCGCCCCCTCCGCACCGTAGGGGAAGATGCCCCGCTCGTCCAACAGCAGGTCGTCCAGGATCAGCACTTGCTCGCGGTTCACCGGGTTGAAGTAGTCGGCCGCCGGGTGCCGCACCATGATGTTGCCGTAAAGACCCAGATCCTGTTGGATCTCGGTGCGCACGTGCGGGTGGTACCAGTAGATGCCCGCATCCGGCAGGTGCACTTCGTACAGAAAGCTTTCCCCGGGTTCTACTGGTTCCTGCGTGACAGCGGGCACGCCATCGAAGCGGTTGTCCACCCGCACGCCGTGCCAGTGGATCGTGCTGGGTAGGTCGATCTCGTTGCTGAAGTGGACGTAGATCGTGGCGTCTCGATCTACCTTGATCAGCGGGCCCGGGTACTGGCCGTTGAAGCCGTACATGATGAGCGTCTGGCCGCGGATCGTGCGCCGCACCCGCATCGCCGTGATGCGCAACGTGTCGCCGTCCGCCATCTCCACCACCTCGCCCGGAACCGCTTCAGGCAGCGACGCGGGGTCGATCCCTTCGCCCGGCAGCCAGGCCGCGTCCGGCGGTGTCAGCCCCATCAGGCTCGGCAACACCGGCATCGACCTGCCAGGCATAGGCGGCGCCCGCCATTCCGTTCGCTCGGCGACGCTATCTTCGTGGGCGTGCTGCTGAGCTTGCAACTGCGTCACATGCGGGGCAGCAGAGGCGAGGACCGCGGCCAGCACGACCGCTCGCGCTCTTATGCTCGTAGGCGGCGTCGCATGGCTCGGCAGTCGTTCAGAAAGCAATAGCAATAGGGTTGGTTGGGTTCGTGCGTCTTGTCTAGTGGGGCAGGGCAGGATGCGCCCGAAAGGGGCTGAGTGTCAAGCCGTTCAGTTCCGGGACGGCTGACGGCGATTGCGAACACCTGGGGCGAGCCGGGCCCGGGGCTCGACTCTATCTTCAGTCATTACAGTGAGTTACGAGCCCGGACTGTCTGGCATCAGAATTGCCTCTTCGCTGGTGTCCGTGGCGGGGCTGACCCTCTGGCGGTCCTTCGAGACCCGCCTACCCCGGTGGCATGCCCTGATCGCGAATTGAGGAAGGCCGATGGAGAGCATCATCCAAGATATCCGCTATGCGGTCCGCACTCTGAGGAAGAGGCCGGGTTTCACGGCTGCGGCGCTGCTAACCCTCGCCTTAGGCATCGGGGCCAACACCGCGATCTTCACCGTGGTCAACGGGGTGCTGCTGAAGCCGCTGCCCTACGACGCCCCGGACCAGCTCGTCCGGATTTGGGGGGTCGATAGGACGCGGGGCCCGACGCGGAGAAATATCTCACCGCAGGACTTCCTCGACTGGCGAGAGCAGGCACGCTCCTTTGAGGAGATAGCGGCGTTCACCGACAGCAGGGAGACCCTAACGGGGGACGGCGAGCCAGAGCGCGTCAGGATCGGCGCCGTGACGCACGGCTATTTCCGAGCCCTGAGGATGAGGCCGGCTCTCGGCCGGACGTTCGCGCCGGAGGACGACCTTCCGGATGCCGCCGCGCCGGTCGCCGTGTTGAGTTACGAGATGTGGCGCACCCGTTTCGGCGGCGAGCCTGATATCATCGGCCGTACGATCACCATAAACGGCGATGCGGTTATCGTGATCGGTGTCGCAGCGTCAGACTTCAGGCCCCCTCCCTCCGGAACACGTCTCGTCGCGCGCCACGATCTGTGGCTGCCGCTTGGGCTCGGCCCGTCGCGCGGCCGCGGAGGCCATTGGCTGACGGCCATTGGCCGGCTGCAGCCTGGAGTCACGCTAGATCAGGCGCAGGCCGAGATGGATGCGATCACGGTGCGCCTCGAGCAGGAGTATCCGAATTCGAACGCTGGGTGGGGCGTGAGGCTCGAGCCGCTGCGCGGCGCGATCGTTGGGGATGTGCGAAAGGCGCTCCTCGTCCTTTTCGGTGCCGTCGGCTTCGTCCTCCTTATCGCCTCGGCCAACTTGTCGAACCTGCTGCTGATTCATGCCTCAGGGAAGCGACGCGAGCTAGCGCTGCGGGCGGCGATCGGGGCCGGACGTCCGCGGATCGTGCGGCAGCTGCTCACCGAGAGCTTGGTGCTCTCCGCTCTGGGCGGCGCCGCGGGCTTGCTCCTGGCGATCTGGTTGAGCGAGGCGCTGGTCGGGCTGGGAGCCTCTGCCATACCTAGGGTCGGAGAGATCGGAGTGGACGTCTGGGTGCTCGCGTTCACGGCGGGCGTCACGTTGCTCATTGGGATCATGGTCGGGCTGATTCCCGCGCGCCTGGTCTCGCGGCCCGATCTCACCGCGACGCTGAGCGCCGGCACGCGCGGCTCGGCTAGCAGCGCGAGCCGCCAGCGCATTCAGGGCGTCCTCGTCGTCTCGCAAATCGCCCTCGCCCTGATGCTGCTGATCGGGGCCGGGTTGATGATCAAGAGCTTCCGCACACTTCAGGCCGTGGATCCGGGGTTCGATCGGGATGGCGTGCTGACGTTCGACCTGGCGCTGCTTTCGCACGCTTACCCGGAGCGGCCTCAGGTGGTGGCGTTCTACCAGGAGCTGCAAGAGCGCCTGGAGGCGCTGCCCGGAGTCCACGCCACCGGTAGCGTCAGCATACTTCCCCTGCGCGGCTGGTCTTGCGATGGCTTCGAGATCGAAGGCAGGCCGTGGGCCTCGCCGGCAGCGGCGGAGTGCGCGGAGTTCCGGGTCGTCAGCGGCGATTACTTCGGCGCCCTGGGCATCGCCAGGGTGCGCGGGCGAATATTCGATGAGCGGGACCATATTAGAGCGCCGCGCGTCGCTGTGATCAACGAAGCGATGGCTCGCCGTTACTGGTCCGGCCAGGACCCGATCGGCAAGCGGTTGCAGTATGGCGATCTGTTCGAGATCGTGGGCGTTGTTTCGGACATCAGACAGCTCGGCCTGGACTCGGAGCCGCTAGTCGCTGTGTATCTGGACCATCGGCAGTATCCCTTCTACCGCGAACTCACCGTGGCGGTCGGCACGCTGGGCGCTCCGTCGAGCGCCATCGGGGCCGTGCGCGCGGAGATTCGCGCCATGGATCCGGATCTGCCGCTGAGCAGCGTCAGCACGATGAGTCAGTTGCTCTCGCGATCTGTGGCCAAGGAGCGTTTTCGCACGCTGCTGCTCGGTCTGTTCGCCGCGCTGGCCGCCGCGCTGGCGGTGATCGGTATCTACGGGGTGATCTCGTATTCGGTTGCGCAGCGCACATACGAGATTGGCGTGCGCATAGCGTTGGGCGCCCGAGCCGAGGACGTTCTGCGGCACGTGATGCGCTCGGGGCTGAAGTTGGCGCTCCTCGGAATCGGCTTCGGCTTGCTCGGCGCCTACGCGTTGACGCGCGTGCTGGCAAACCTGCTGTTCGAGGTGAGCGTGACCGACCCGCCGGTCTTCGCGGTCGTCACCTTACTGCTAGGCGGCGTGGCGCTCGCGGCGACCTACGTGCCCGGGAACCGCGCGACGAAGATCGACCCTGTAGAGGCCCTGCGTCACGAATGAAGCGCCAAGCCGGAGGCCGTTAGCAGAGGCTCAGACGCAGTCGCTTCAGCAATCGTGAATGAGGCAGTAGCGAGTCCCGACCGGTAGCTCGTTATTCCAGAGGATCTCCTCACCCGCCATAGTCTGCATCTTCCCGCTGGGCGTGGCGGCCGTGAACAGGATCGGGCCTTGCCAAGTATCGAGGTCGGGGCTGGTCTCGGCCGTGACTACCACCATGAAGCGGTTCCAGTCCAACCGTCCGCTGGCGGTCGACTCATCATCGACCAGCGCCAGCTTTTTTCGCTTGTCCAGGTCCGGTGTGATGGCCCAGACGACGTAGAAGACGCCTGGCGATCGCTCGAGCCCCAAGATGCGGAGGCGGACGTCGTATATGTAGCGGCCATCTGCGGTGACCGTCACACCGAAGGGGGACGTGGCCAGGTTGAGCATCATCAACCCCCGGGCGTCGCCCGCCGCCTTTCCTGGTATCAGCGGGGCACAGTACTGGGGAGGCGTCGCGCCGCCTGAGGTCGCCAGCTCGCAAAGAGCTCGGCCCTCAGGTATCTGGGCCTGTAGAATCTGCGGAAAAGTCGTGATGGAAACGCAGAGCGAGCCGACGAGGAGGCAGCGAAGCGAAAGTGATATCGAGTGTTCGAGCCTCATCGGGTCTAGCGCCTTCAGGTTAGGCGGGTGTACGGATCGGTGTGGATAGGATGCGCCTGCTGCCTCGCCCACGTCAAGCAGCATCGGTGCGGGATTAAGATGGCCGCCTTGCACGCCGCCGCCCGCGGCTTACGTTCCTGACGTTCCGTCAACATATGACAGCTGGTGATGCGGGCGTGGTACAGCGACCGGCCCCGGACGCAAGCCGTTACGGCCGATTTCCTTAGACGGGAGCGAAGTTCGATGAGCAGACGAATCTCCAGAACGCTTTCCCTGCCCGTAGTGGCGACTTTCGCGGGCCTGGCCGCCTGCGCGCCAGGCGAGCGGGGCCCAGACGAAGCGCAGATGAACGCGGCGCTGGGAACGATCACCGCCCCGAACC
>CANPVX010000083.1 GCA_947581815.1 Candidatus Indicimonas acetifermentans
GGTGTGGTTGAAGCGCCAGGGCGGTGAGGTCGTGGAAAAGCGGATTCCCCCAAGCAACCACTTCGTGTTGATGTTCGAGGCGTTCGCGCTCGCCGTGGCGGATGCGAGTTTGCGCGCGGCATATCGTGAGCGAACGCTGCGCCAGGCGCGCCTCGTATCCGCGCTGAAGACTACGGCGCCGGGCGCTGGGCGCCCCCGCCCCTGATTAGCTGTAGCCACCTTGCGATCCTAGGTTCTCGTATGCGGAAAGGCATCATACTGGCGGGCGGATCGGGAAGCAGGCTGTACCCCCTCACCCTCGCGACGAGCAAGCAACTGCTCCCGGTCTACGACAAGCCCATGGTCTATTATCCCCTGTCGGTTCTGATGATGGCAGGGATAAGAGACATCCTGATCATTTCAACTCCGGACGACCTTCCATCCTACCGTGGGCTGATGAAAGATGGGTCGCACTTGGGGATCAACCTGCAGTATCGGCCGCAGCCAAGGCCCGAAGGTCTGGCTCAAGCCTTCATCATCGGTCGAGACTTCATCGGGGGCGACCCGGCGGCACTCGTGCTAGGTGACAACATCTTCTACGGTGGCGGCCTACGCGGCCCGCTCCAGGACGCCTCAGCCGATCGTGAGTCCGGCGCGACCGTGTTCGCCTACTATGTGCGAGACCCAGAGCGCTATGGCGTCGTCGAGTTCGGCGCCGACGGCAAAGCGATAGGCATCGAAGAGAAGCCCAGTCACCCGAAGTCGCACTTCGCAGTTACGGGCCTCTATTTCTACGACAACCGTGTGGTGGACGTGGCCGCCGGCCTCGAGCCGTCACCGCGGGGCGAGTTGGAGATAACAGACGTGAACCTGTTCTACCTGACAGAGGGTAGTCTCAAGGTGAAGGTTCTCAGCCGGGGTATCGCGTGGCTCGACACAGGAACGCCAGAAGCCTTGCTGCAGGCGGCCAACTTCGTGGCAGCCATCGAGCAAAGACAAGGGCTCAAGATCGGGGCGATAGAGGAAGTTGCGTACCGCATGGGATACATCAACGGCGAGCAGCTAGAGCGGCTCGCGGACGAAGCTGGGAATGAGTACGGACTGTATCTCCGCCAGATAATCAACGAACCTCAGCCCGACCTTAGTCAACCTTGGCACCTACCCGACTAAAGTGACGATGGCCGAAAGCTTCTCTCCCAGCTGCGTGCTTGTAACTGGCGGCGCTGGTTTCATCGGCTCGAACTTCATCCGCTGGCTGCTCGAGCGGCAACCGGCCGTAACGGTCGTCAACCTCGACCTGCTGACGTACGCTGGCAACCTGGAGAGCCTCGAGGACGTGAACACCGCTCACGGGCCCAGCGGAGATGGTCGCTACTACTTCGTTCATGGAGATATCGGAGACTTCGACCTTGTCGGCAAGCTGTTCCGCGGAGAAGCTCACGAGACGCTAGCCGGAGGCGGGCAGGAGCGCACGCCACCGCTCGTCGATGCGGTCATCCACATGGCGGCCGAGTCGCACGTCGATCGTTCAATCATGGGCCCGGCGATCTTCGTCGACACCAACGTCAAAGGAACGCTCACCCTTCTGGAGGCATGTCGTTCCGAGCTCGAGCGGTCGCAGCGCCCTCTCCTATTCCTCCACGTCAGCACCGACGAAGTCTACGGCAGCCTGACGGCCAGCGATCCCCCCTTCAGCGAGTCGACGCCGCTGGCGCCCAACAGCCCCTACTCGGCTAGCAAAGCCGGATCCGACGTTCTGGTCCGGGCTTACGTAGAAACGTTCGACGTTCCGGCGATCATCACGCGTTGCTCGAACAACTATGGACCGTACCAGTTTCCCGAGAAGTTGATACCGTTGATGATCACTCGTGCCCTCCGCGATGAGCCGCTCCCGGTCTTCGGCGATGGTCTTAATGTTCGCGACTGGCTGCACGTGGAAGACCATGCCGAAGCTCTTTGGTGCGTCCTCACGCGGGGAGCAATCGGTGAGATCTTCAACATCGGGGGAGGTGTCGATGCGGAGGCACGCAACATCGATATCGTCAAAGAGCTGCTGCGGTTACTCGAGAAACCAGAGTCGCTAATCGAATTCGTCGTCGATCGGCCTGGTCACGACCGCCGATACGCGATGAACATCTCGAAAATCCAGAAAGAGTTGGGCTGGACTCCGAACCATGCGCTCGGCGACGGGCTTGCCTCTACGGTGCAATGGTATCTGTCGCACCGGACCTGGTGGGAACGTATTCTCACCGAAGCCTACCGCGCGACGGGAGCCCTGTATCTCGCGGATGAATAGGTCTAAAGTCCCGCTAAGATCCCGGCCGTCGTGAGAGCCGCGAGGTCAACTGCCACTTCTCATTCAGCGACTGACTCCAACTCCAATAGGGGTCGCGAGTGAGGATCCTGATCGACATCCTTCACCCGGCGCATGTCCATTTCTTCAAGAATTTCTACAGAGAGATGGGCGAGCGAGGGCACCGGCTGATGATCACCGTACGTGATAAGGAGTGCTCGTTAGAGCTGCTAGACAAGCACCATCTCCCGTACACCTTGATCTCGCGCCAGAAGACAGGGGCTGTAGGGCTGGCAACAGAGATGGTGCAGCGGACGTATCGGCTCACCCGGGTCATGAGGGAGTTCGAGCCCGATGTAATGACGGGCATCATGGGTCCCAGCATCGCGGCCGCGGGTGCCCTGCGCCGGGTGCCGGCCGTCGTCTTCTACGACACCGAGTTTGCCACGCAAACCAACTTGTTCACCTATCCGCTTGCCCATAGCGTATGCACGCCGGATTGCTACCAGGGGTCAGTACCCGGGAGGCACTATACGTACGCGGGATATCACGAGCTGGCCTACTTACACCCCTCGCACTTCGAGCCCGACCCCGCGAAGCTTGCCGCCTTCGGAGTGCGCCCCGGCGAACCTTATTCCCTCGTAAGATTCGTTCACTGGCAGGCGATCCACGATCGCAAGGAGGTGGGGCTGTCGCTCGAGCAGAAGCTTCAGATCGTGGAACTGCTGGAGCGGTATGGACGAGTCTTGATTAGCTCTGAGGGGCCGCTCCCCGACGAACTAGCCGCGCGACGATCCGAAGGCCCGGTCGAAGACATCCACCATCTTCTCGCGCACGCAGGGATCATCGTCGGAGAATCAGCCACGATGTCGTCCGAGGCCGCCGTGCTTGGCGTGCCGTCCGTCTTCATCGCCACTACGGGTCGCGGCTACACGGATGACCAGGAGGCACGTTACGGCCTTGTGCGTCATCTCACCGAAGCACAGTTCGAAGATGCCCTGGAAGCCATCCAGGACTTCTGGGATGACAAGCCGCAAGCGTTCGACAGAGATCAAGCACGGCAACGTCTCCTGCAGGAGAAGATCGATGTCACCGATTGGATGGTCGAATATTTCGAACAGCACTTCGGTAGAGGGCGCGGTCGGCGGAGCAAGAGATAGCTAGATAATAAAACATGTGCGGAATTACGGGAACATATGGCTTCGGCGATGCCGAACTGCTCCGTTCTATGACCGATGCCATCGCGCACCGTGGCCCCGACGGCGAGTACTTCTATCACGATGGCCCCGTTCACCTTGGCAGTCGACGCCTGGCCATCCTGGACCCCGCGGGGGGAGCGCAGCCGAAATCCAACGAAGACGGCTCGGTGGTAGTTATCTACAACGGCGAGATCTACAACTATCCGGAGCTTCGCGAGCTACTGCTTTCCCGCAGCCATCGCCTCGAGAGCCATTGCGATACCGAGCTACTTCCCCATCTGTACGAAGACGAGGGCCTCGACTTCCTAGAGCGCCTGAACGGAATCTTCGCCTTCGCCCTTTGGGACCGCACAAAGCGAAAGCTCTTCCTCGTGCGCGATCCACTTGGCGTCAAACCGCTCGTATACACCCAGAGCGAAGGTCGCCTCGCCTTCGGATCGGAAGCGAAGGCAGTGCTTGCGAGTGGCCTGGTCGAGCCTGAGCTCGATGAAGCCAGCCTTCACCTGACGATGAACGTCCGCTACGTCCCGGGCGAGCGAACGCTATTCGCCGGTATCCGGCGGCTGCCGCCCGGTGGAGTTCTGGAGGTGGACGCGGGAACGACGCGGCTGCACAACTACGCCGAGATCGATTGGTCTCCACTCGCCCTGGCTAGCGGCGAGTGGCCCGAAGCGGTGGCGGAGGGATTGGAGAGAGCGGTAAACCGGCAACTTCTCTCGGATGTCCCGCTGGGCGTCTCGCTATCCGGCGGAGTTGACTCCAGCTCCGTCGTTGCGATGATCCGCCGGCAGCACTCGGGTACTCTGAAGACTTTCACCCTAGGATTCGACGAGCCCTCGGACGAAAACGCTGATGCACGCTTCATCGCGGAGCGCTTCGAGACGGAGCATCACGAGATTGTTCTGCGCGAACCGGCGATGGGCTATCTCGAGGAGGCGATCCGCTTCACCGAGGAGCCCAAAGTCAACTGCTTACAGCTTTACCTGCTACATCGTTTCATCGGCGGTCACGTAAAGGTGACGTTGTCCGGCTTGGGCGGCGATGAGCTCTTCGCTGGTTACGACTTCTACACGTATCTCGCCCGACTGGGCAAGCTCCGCACGATCGTGCCGGCGCCGCTGGCCAACGGCGTTCTCAGCCCAACGCTGGACTTCGCCGCCGGAATCGTCTCGGGTCTCGGACGTCCGTCCTTTGATCTCTTTGCGCGGGGCCTAGAATGGGTCGGCTCGCTCAGAGATCCCGCTCGTCACTATCTACTGCTCAGAAACGCCTGGGACTTCAACCAGCAGCTGCTGCGGCGGGTCTACACGCGGGAATTCGTCGAGAGGCTCGCCATCCGGTGTCGCGATAGCTACGACGACTTTTTTCCGGGCTCGCAACCGGTGGAAACTGAGGCGCTGAGAGCGGAATTCGGCACGAAGCTGATCTACGACCTTCTCCACAACGAAGACACGATGTCGATGGCCCACTCGGTAGAGTCTCGAGTACCGCTGCTCGACCTCGAGCTAGTCAAGCTGGCTGCGCGTATCCCGGACGAGATTCGCTTCGCCGGCGGGCAGAAGAGCGTCCTCAAGCGTGCGGTACGTGGAATCCTCCCGGAAGAGACGCTGAGGAAGAAGAAGTGGGGGTTCACCGTGGATCCTGTGGAACAGTACAAGAAGGATCTGCGATCGCTGGCGCTCGAGGTTCTGACGCCGGAACGAGTCACCAGGGGCGGCATATTCAACCCCGAGTTCGTCACCGCAGTGCTGAACGCGCGGCCTCACCCTCGCCTTCGCTGGCACTACTTCATGCTCTGGCAGATGATTGGCGTCGAGCTGTGGCGGGGCATCTTCCTCGAGAAGGGCGGGGAGGGCGGGCAGGGCGGGGAGGGCGGCACCCGATGACGAAAGGCCTGTGCAAGAACACAGGCCTTTCGAATCGGCATGGAGGGCCCGAGCCAGCTACCCTCCCACCACGTTGATCATGTCGAAGATAGGCAGGTACATCGAGACGATCATGCCGCCGACGACCACGCCCAGAAATACGATGAGCAGCGGCTCCATCGCGGCCAACAGAGCATCAACGGCGGTATCGACCTCATCGTCGTAGAAGTCCGCGATCTTGTCGAGCATTTCGTCGATGGTTCCTGTCTGCTCGCCGACGTTGATCATCTGGGTAACCATCGGCGGGAACACACCCGACTGCTTGAGCGGTTCGGAGATCGTCTCACCGCCCGCGATCGAGGAGCGACTGCGCATGACGGCATCGTGGATCACACGGTTGCCCGCGGTCTTGGCGGTTATTTCCAGCCCGTCGAGTATCGACACGCCGGCTGACAGCAGCGTTCCGAGCGTCCGGGTGAACCGCGCCACGGCGGTCTTACGAAGCAAATCACCCAGGATCGGAACTCGTAGTAGGAACTTGTCGATCTGCAAGCGGCCCGGGGACGTCCGGTAGTAAGTGCGAAGGCCGTATATAGCGCAGACGACCACAATGATCCCCAACCACCAATAAGCCTGCAGAAGCTCAGACAGGAAGATCACGAAGCGAGTGGGCATCGGAAGCGCCAGATCGACACTGGCAAACATGTTCTCGAACGTCGGGATCACAAAGACCAGGAGCACGGTTATGGCTATCACCGCAACCGACATAATCACTCCAGGATATATCATGGCGCCCTTGACCTTGCGGACGAGCTGTTCGTTCTTCTCCAGGAAGACCGCGAGTCGCAGCAGCACCGTATCGAGGATACCACCGGCCTCACCGGCGGCGACCATGTTCACGTAGAGCTCGCTGAAGACTTTCGGGTGGTTCTTCAGAGCATCGGCGAGGGTCGCCCCGGACTCAACGTCCGCCTGAACCTCGCGGATCGCTCGCGCCAGGAACTTGTTTTCGCTCTGCTGCCCCAGGATGTCGAGGCACTGGACGAGTGGTAAGCCCGAGTTCACCATCGTGGCAAACTGGCGGGTGAAGTGAACAATCTCCTTCATCTTCACCTGGCGCCCGAACGTGATATTGATTTCCCTGGGCTTCTCACGGACGGTGACGGGTATGAGCCGCTGACGCCGCAGATGGCCGATCACGGCTTCGCGGTTGGGCAGGTCAACGTTCCCGGTCTGAATGTCGCCGGTTACCGTCCTAGCGCTGTAGATATAAACTGTCATCCGTTTTGTCTCCGACCTGGTATTGTCTCCTCAGAGAACCATTTGTACCGACTGTGCCGCTCACCCGGACGACTATGCCGGAACCGGCTCACCCGCCATTCTAAGTAGCTCGTTCGGATCAGCCGAGCGCTTGAGCCCCTCCTCCAGCTTGATATCGCCCGCAATATACAACTGATAAAGTGCATCGTTCAGCGTCTGCATCCCGTGCTTCTTACCTGCCTGCATGAGGCCGTAGATCTGCTGGACCTTCGCCTCCCTGATGACCGATCGGATCGCGGGAGTCGCCACCAGCACTTCGCAGGCCATCGCGCGACCGCGTCCTTTGGATTTCGGGAGCAAGGTTTGGGTTATCACACCCTCTAGGACGAAAGAGAGCTGCGCTCGAACTTGAGACTGCTGGTGCGCCGGGAATACGTCGATTATTCGGTTGATGCTCTCCGCCGCCGAATTGGTATGGAGAGTCGCCAAAGCCAGATGGCCAGTTTCGGCCGCGGTTAGCGTCATCGAAATCGTTTCCAAGTCCCTCATCTCACCGATGAGCAACACGTCAGGATCCTGTCGCAAGGCGTACTTCAACGCGTTGGCAAAGCTCTGCGTATCGGTGCCGACCTCGCGCTGGTTGATCATGCAGGACTGATGGCGGTGGATGAACTCGATCGGCTCTTCGATGGTGATGATGTGTGCTTTGCGGGTCTTGTTGATATGATCTACGATCGCGGCTAGCGTCGTGGATTTCCCCGACCCCGTGGGGCCCGTCACCAGAACGAGACCGCGCGGGCGATCAGCTAGCTGTCGCATGATGGGAGGCAGGCCTAGCTGGTCAAACGTGAGAATGTCGAATGGAATCAGGCGAATGGCCATCGCGACGCAACCGCGCTGCCTGTAAACATTGCCTCTAAATCGCGCCAGATTCTGAATCCCGAACGAGAAGTCCAACTCGTCTTCTTGCTCGAACTTTTTCTTCTGGTTTTCGGTCAAGATAGAATAGGTCAGCTGGAGCGTGTCTTTAGGCGTCAGGATGTGGTCGACGTTCGAACCGACCAGATCCCCATCGACCCGCAGCTTAGGGCGCTCACCTGCAGTCAAGTGCAGGTCCGAGGCCTGTCGATCAATCAGCTCATCAAGCAGAGCGCGAACACTGAGTTGGCTCATTTCTTAGGACGCTCGTTTCCAGCTAGCTGCGCTAGTTAGGGTGATCGGCGTACTGTTGTCGGACACCATGACCGCTGACCCGAAGGGGAGCGTTCCCGCTAGGGCCAGCCACGACTCTGGGGGGGAGGGTTACAACGGCCGGTAAGAACTTGCTGCCGCAGGTCCGGGCCCTGCAGTCGCAGCCTACGCTGCTGTCTCCTTGAGGACCTCCTCCAGCGTTGTCACACCGCGCCCGGCCTTGAGGAGGCCATCCTGGCGCAGGGTAAGCATACCCTCCTCCACCGCCCGTCGCTTCATTGCATCGGCGCTATCGCCCTGCATGATCATAGCCCGCAGCGTATGGCTCATCGGCATCACTTCATAGAGCCCCTGACGTCCCTTGTAACCCGACGCGTCGCACCCTTCGCACCCCTCGCCGTGGTAGAAGGTCAGTTGTTTCAACTGTTCTTCGGGGATCCGGGCTGCCTCGAGGACTTCGTCTTCGATGGTATGTTCTGCCTTGCAGTTGTTGCAGATGCGCCGGACCAGGCGTTGGGCTGTGACGATATTGACAGCCGACGCCACGTTGAATGGCTCGACTCCAATATCAATCAGACGCGTTATCGTCGATGCGGCGTCGTTGGTGTGCAAGGTCGAGAGCACAAGGTGGCCCGTAAGGGCTGCCTTGATCGCGATACCCGCGGTCTCCAGATCTCGGATCTCACCGACCAGTATGATGTTCGGGTCCTGACGCAAGAAAGCTCTGAGCGCGGCGGCGAACGTCAGCCCGATGTCCGGTCGAACCTGGACCTGATTCACACCCCGCAAGTTGTACTCTACGGGGTCCTCCGCAGTCATGATGTTGACTTCCTCGGTGTTGACTTTCATCAGCGCCGAGTACAGCGTGGTCGTTTTACCCGATCCAGTCGGTCCGGTCACGAGGCACATTCCGTAGGGATTGCGAATCGCCCCTACGAAATCCTCCTCGGCTTTCGCCTCCATGCCGAACTTCTCGAGATCAAGCTGCAGGTTCGACTTGTCCAGAATTCGCAGCACGATCTTCTCCCCGAAAACCCCGGGCAACGTCGATACACGAAAGTCGATCACGCGCTTACCCATGCGGAGCCTGATTCGACCGTCCTGTGGAATACGACGTTCAGCGATGTTGAGGTCGGCCAAGATCTTCACTCGGCTGGTCAGCGCCGCCTTCATTTTCATCGGCGGGCGCATGATCTCTCGTAGGGCACCGTCGATGCGGAACCGCACCCTGAGCTCTTTCTCGTAGGGCTCGATATGGATGTCGCTGGCTCCCTTTTGGACGGCGCTCGTCAGGACTGCGTTGATCAACCTTACGACCGGCGCCTCCTCGACCTGAGCTTGGAGGGCCGTTACCGAGACCTCTTCTTCCTGATCCCCCCCGACGACTTCGATGTCCTCGTCGTCAAACTCCTGGAGCATATCCTGGAGCCCGTCGTCGACCGTCTCGTAGTACTTCTCGATCGCCTTTCGGAGCGAGTACTCCCCCGCGACGACCGCCTCGATGTCATAGCCCGTCGAGAACCGGAGCTGATCGATAGCGCTCAAGTCCTGGGGGTTGGCCATCGCTACGGTGAGGGTGCGACCCACGCGTCGGAGCGGCAGCACCAGGTGGCGAACGGCGATCTCGGGCTTGACCGTCTTGATCATACGGTCATCGATCTTGTCAATCCGGGACAGATCCACGGCCTTGACCCGATACTTGCGGGCCAGCACACGTGTCAGATCGGTCTCGGACACCAGGCCCATGGCCACGATGTTGTAGCCCAGGCGGTAGCCGTTCCCGCGCTGCTCTGCCAGAGCGGCTTTCAGCTGCTCTTGTGTGATAAGCCCCTCGCGGACGAGCAGATCGCCTATCAGGTCGCTTGACT
This sequence comes from Candidatus Indicimonas acetifermentans, assembly GCA_947581815.1. Taxonomy (GTDB): domain Bacteria; phylum Gemmatimonadota; class Gemmatimonadetes; order Palauibacterales; family KS3-K002; genus Indicimonas; species Indicimonas acetifermentans. The sequence goes on from CANPVX010000083.1 coordinate 9,656, forward strand.
TTGGCTTGGTTCTAGTCGTCGCCATGCCGACTGGATCAAAAAAAGGTTAGCAAACGGACTTGCCAACGGGGGGAGTGCGGCAAGTTCTAAAGCTTGTAGAGCTTACGCGGCGTGTCAAGGCCTCACGACCACCAGAGGCCGCAGCTGGCGTAGCGTGGCCGGCCCGATTCCGGGCACCTCGCGTAGCTCTTCCAGATGCCCGAAGAATCCCTTTTCCAGGCGCCATCTCACGATGGCATCGGCCTTTACAGGGCCGATTCCCGGCAAGCCCCGAAGTTCCTGGGCCGAAGCTCGGTTGAGATCGATTCTCGCCCGACCCGAGCCAGGCGGGGCACGTCCCTCGCCAACACCACTCCTGCCCGCCGTTCGGGGCCCAAGGGAGGGCGGCAGGTTGATGAAGGGCGCCACCCTGCTGACTTTATTACTTCCGAGGCCCGGTACCTGTTCCAAATCCGCCAGAGAGCCGAAGTGGCCGCGTTCACGGCGCCATTCCAAGATCCCACGCGCCAGAGCAGGACCTACGCCCGGCAGGCGATCGAGCTCGCTCTCTCCCGCCGTGTTGATGTCGATTCTCTCTCCGGGGACTAGCGGTTGGCGCCTACGCTCCTGGTCGCTGTGGAGGGATTCGGCGACGGCGAGCGCTGAATCGAGGTCGCCCGCCCTCACCATACCGGCGGCGTCGACGCGGCCGACTGGCGGTTGCAGTAAGGACCTACCAAGAGCGGCCAACACCACGAGAAGCGAGCTACAGACCAACGCCCTCGTTTCCGCCTCGG
>CANPVX010000084.1 GCA_947581815.1 Candidatus Indicimonas acetifermentans
GCTACGCCATCAGCTACGCACGCAAGTCCGAACTCGGCTCGGAGGCCTCTATGAGAGCTCGCGCGCTAATTACCTATCTCTACGCTCCACTCCCGCTGCTGGTTGCGAGCACGCTCGCCGCCCAGCGCCCGCAGCGCCCGCTCCGCCCCGTGAACACGTACTCGATCGTCGCCCGCGATGCGGAGACGGGTCAGCTAGGCGTCGCCGTTCAGTCGCATTGGTTCTCGGTGGGATCGCTCGTGTCTTGGGCCGCACCTGGCGTTGGTGCCGTGGCGACCCAGTCCTTTGTCGAGGTGTCTTATGGACCGCTCGGGCTACAGCTGATGCGCGCGGGGAAGGGGGCGGACGAGGCACTGACGTCGTTGCTCGCCAGCGATGAGTTCACCGGTGTCCGCCAGGTCGCCATGGTGGATGCGCACGGCACGGTTGTCGCCCACACCGGTGAGAACGCGATCATCGAGGCGTGCGACCGAGTGGGTAAGGGCTTCTCGGTGCAGGCCAACCTTATGCTCAACTCTACTGTATGCGACGCCATGTACGATGCATACGCGACGACAGAGGGCGATCTTGCCGAGAGATTGATGTCGGCGCTCGAAGCGGCCCAGGCGGCCGGCGGTGACATCAGGGGAAAGCAATCGGCGGCTCTCCTCGTGGTGAGCGGCGATCGCGGCTTGCCCGCCTGGGGCGGCCGCATCTTCGACCTGCGTATCGAGGATCACGCGGAGCCGATCAGGGAGATGCGCCGCCTGCTCACGCTCGCTCGAGCCTACAACTTCATGAACGCCGGCGACGACCACATGACCGAGGGCGACGTCCCCGCGGCCGTGGAAGCCTACAGCATGGCCCAGGACCTGGCGCCGGAGAACCACGAGATGATCTTCTGGACGGCGGCGACTCTGGCGGGTACGGGCAACATCGACGACGCTCTGCCTTACTTCAAGAAGGCTTTCGACATGTGGCCGGACTGGCGAGTCCTCGTCCCAAGGCTCCCAGCGTCCGGCCTGCTCCCCGATGACCCAGAGCTCATCCAAACCATCGTGGAAGTGAGGTGAGCTGGAGCGCCCAAGCGAGGGCTGGCATAGTTCTGGTGAAGCGAACAGCCGGACTTTACTATACCGGCTCAATCGCCGGAGTTCGCGCTCAACGTTCGCTTGGAGCGCTAACGCTTTACCGGGGAATCATCCCGTGCAGACCCTGCATCATATCCTGGCCGGCCGGCGCGTCGCGGTGATCGGGGCGGGGCCCATCGGCCTCGAGGCCGCGCTCTACGCGGCGACGCTGGGCGCCAGCGTGCGTGTTTACGAGCGAGGCACGATCGCGGCCAGCGTCGGCGATTGGGGCCATATCCCTCTCTTCACCGCCTTCGGGCTGAATCACACTGTGCTCGGGCGGCGCACCCTCGAAGCCGCCGGCCGATCCCTCCCTGACGACGACGCGGCGCTGACCGGTGAGCAGTGGCGCGCGGCGTACTTGCTTCCTCTGGCGGTCACTCCGCCGCTCGAAGGTTCGATCCTGGAAGGCTCGCCCCTCGTCACTGTGGGGCGGGGTGAGCTCTTGAAGGGCGATCACATCGGCGACGGTGGCCGATCCTCGCAGCCGTTCCGCCTGCTCGTCCGCTCGCCCGCTGGTGAACGGTACGACGAGGCGGACGTAGTGCTCGATTGTAGCGGCACGTATATGAACCCGAACTGGCTGGGTCTCGGCGGTGTGCCCGCTCTCGGCGAAGCCGCCGCCCGCCCGCACATCGACTACCACCCGATCGATGTCGCCGGCACGGAACGGGGGCGGTTCGTGGGTCGCCGCGTCCTGTTGGTTGGCGGCGGCTACTCGGCGGCCACCACGGCCGTGGCGCTGGCGGGGTTGGCCCTCGAAGATGCCAGAACGGAAGTGCTTTGGGTCACGAGGGTACCCCGCGAGGTGCCCATCACTCCCATCGAAGCCGACGCGTTACCCCGCCGGGCCGAGCTCGCCGCTGCCGCGAACCTGCTGGCGTCCGACCCGGCGGGCCAGCTCACCTGGCTGGCGGGCGGCGGCATCACCGCGATCGAGTGGCTGCCGGATGCCGATGCGTTCGAGGTCGACCTTCAGACCGCGGCGGCAACCAAGAGAGTGACCGTGGACCGAGTGATCGCCAACGTCGGTTACGAGCCCGACGATGCGCTGTATAGAGGTCTCCAGATACACGAATGCTACGCGAGTCGCGGCCCCATGAAACTCGCGGCCGCGCTTCTATCGGCCACGGCTGCCGCCGGCGGCGACTGCATGAAGGTCGGCGGCCTCGGACCCGAGGCCCTGGCGAACCCCGAGCCCGATTTCTTCATCCTCGGCGCGAAGAGCTACGGGCGAAATTCTCTCTTCCTGCTCGGCAACGGCCACGAGCAGGTGCGCGATGTGTTCCGCCTGATCACCGGCGATCGCGAGCTCGATCTGTACGCGGCTGCCGGCGAGGCCCTCCTAGCCTATCCCGACGGTTGATGCGCGAGGTCCTTTCCCCCGATGCGCGGCGGGCTATCGTCGAGGTCGCCCGCGGCGATGCTCCGGCGGACCTGCTTCTCGCCAACGGCCGCATCGTCAACGTCCACTCTGGCGAGATCCACGACGCACACCTCGCCATCTATGACGGTCGCATCGTCGGCTTCGGTGAGTACGAGGCGCGGGAGATACTAGACCTTCAGGGCCAGCACGTATGCCCCGGGCTGATCGACGCCCACGTACACATCGAGTCCAGCATGGTGACCGTGCCCGAGTTCGCACGGGCGATCATACCGCGCGGGACGACAGCGGTGGTCACCGATCCGCATGAGATCGCGAATGTCCTCGGCGTGCCCGGCATTCGCTACATGCTGGAGTCGAGCGAGGGCCTACCTCTTCATGTCTTCGTGATGGCCTCGTCCTGCGTGCCCGCCACCCACATGGAGACGTCCGGCGCAAGGCTCGATGCCAAGGACCTGGAGAGCCTCTTCGATCACCCCCGAGTGATAGGGCTCGCCGAAGTGATGAATTTCCCGGGCGTATACCTCGGGGCCCCCGAAGTCCTGGCGAAGATCGACGCCGCCGGAGCGCGACCCGTCGATGGTCACGCTCCCGGCCTGTCCGGCCTCCCGCTCAACGCCTACGCCGCCGCCGGCATCGGGTCGGAACACGAAGCCACCGACCTCGAAGAAGCCCGGGAGAAGCTCCGCCTCGGCTTTCAAATCTTCATCCGCGAGGGGACGACGGCGCGCAACCTGGATGCCCTGCTGCCGTTGGTCAGTCCCGAGAACGCGGCCAACTGCTCGCTCTGCACCGACGATCGACATCCCGCGGACCTGCTCGAGGAGGGGCACATCGATGCGCTGATCAGGATGGCCATCGAGCGCGATCTGAACCCGGTGACCGCGATCCAGATGGCCACGATCAACACGGCTCGTTACTTCGGACTCCGCGGCAGAGGCGCCATCGCCCCCGGCTACCGCGCCGACCTCATCGTGTTCGACGGCTTCGAGGATTTCAGGCCGCGCAAGGTATTCAGCGATGGGGAGCTGGTTGCCGAAGACGGCGAGTATCTCGGGCCGCGCCCACAGGCTCCGCCCCATCCCGGAGCGGGGGGGGCGGGGGGGGGAGTTCACGTGGCTTGGGACGAGCTGAGCTTCGCTGTGCCGAGCGATGGCTCGAAGCGTGCCCGCATCATCGAGGCCGTGCCCGGCCAGATCGTGACCGGGCAGACCATCGAGGCACTCCCGGCGGCTGACGGTCTGGCTGTCGCCGATCCGGAGCGCGATATCCTGAAGATCGCGGTGATCGAGCGCCATAACGCCACCGGCAACATCGGCCTCGGCTTCGTGAGGGGCTTCGGTCTGAAGCGAGGCGCGATCGCGTCCACGGTGGCCCATGACAACCACAACATCGTCATCGTTGGGACCGACGACGACGACATGCTGGCGGCCGCCCGGACCGTCGCGGCGAGCGGCGGAGGGCAGGCCGTAGTCGCCGGCGGCCAGACGCTGGCGTCCGTGCCCCTGTCCATCGCCGGCCTCATGTCGGAGCTCCCCCTGGAGGAGGTCCGCGATCGAGTCGAGGCCATGACTCAGGCCGCGCGCCAGCTCGGCGGGACCCTGCCCGATCCCCTGATGACCATGTCCTTCTTGGCCTTAGCCGTCATCCCCCAGCTAAAGATCACAGATCTGGGGCTGGTGGACGTGGCGGAATTCCGCTTGGTCCCGCTCTTCGAGGACTGAGCGGGGGCTAAGTGGCAGCGGCGCAGCTGTTTACATCTTATACCCAACAAATGTTTCCCCGCCTCTCGTGCATTATGCCCGACCGCCCCTGCATTCTGACTGACCCCCCGCATCCTGCAGGGGTGGCTGGTAAGTCGGCCTCGGCCCTGTGCTCGGCCGGGGTCGGGCGACTAAGTGGTTAAAATGTAAACGCTTAGCAGAGAGGGCCCCCTCGCCGCGCCGCCTGATGGCACGTCGCCTGCCTCCTAACGCCCCGCTAAGGTTGAGACGCCCCTTCTAGGGTGCCTGACGAATCCCCCCGAATGCCCTGAGAGTCTGTAGGCTGGGGGGTGCGTTGAGAATCGCTGGGCGCTGTGAAGGGCGGGACCTTATGAAGAGCAGTAAGGACGTAGAGTGACGCACCAGAGAGCTGACAGGCTCGCGTCGCTTCTGTCCCGCCGCACCCCCCGCCCGATCCCCTGCCACCTGGCGTTCCTGCTGGCCGTGCTGTTTGCGGTCGCGGGCGCCGCGGAAGCATTCCCGCAAAACACTGACGACATCCATCGGGAGTCGGCGAACGTGGAATTTCGACACACAGGTCAGGCGTTAAGACTCGCCAGCGAAGGCGAGGATCGGGCCGCTAATCCAGCGGTCGGAGTGAGTATGAGCCCGCAGCTGGCCGATAATCTCGCGCTCCTATTCGCGAAGTTCGGTCGCAGCGAGTTCATCCTCTGCCTCGAGGGCGACGTGACGGAGACGGGTGAGATGCAGCTCCGCGACTTCCGCATGCCACACCTGGCGTATTCGCGTCCGACGAGCGCCGCCGTCCACCCGCAGGGCGGTTGCGACCAGTATCCGGGAGTCGTCGGCACGCTTCATAACCATCCCCCCTCCTATCCGGAGGATCAGGGACGCGAATCGAGTAACTGCTATCTCTCGAACCTGGATATTACAACCTGGTTGGAATATTCCGCCTATCCGTACACCGCGGTGATGTGCGGGCCTCGTACGTGGGCCTGGTGGCATCGATCGCAGGTGGATCTCGACAAGCTGGTCGTCTTTCCTATGGAGCGGCAACTGCTCGGAGGAAAAGCCGCCGGCGTAACTGTGCATTGACGAAGTCTGGAGCGCCTAGCCGTGTGACGCTGCTTCTACACTCTGCTTTGTAGCCTACCCGGTAGTTTCCCCTATCTGCTAGATCAACTACTAAGTCACACGGCCGGGCGCCTCCGGTCTGAGCCGCCACCCGGCGGCTCTTTTTTTGGGCTGCAAAGCCGCGCAGGCCCTTGATCTGCGCTTCGGGGCTGGTAAGATTGACCGCCGGCTAGCCCCCATCGTCTAGTGGCCTAGGATACCTGGTTCTCAGCCAGGAGACCGGGGTTCGACTCCCCGTGGGGGTACTCTCTCAGCTAGTTTCGTCGTTCGGTCCGCTAGGCGCCTCCCAGCCCTGGCTAGGTTTCCAGCTTCATCTCTGCGATCGTGGGCGCCGCGCACGGCCCGGCAACTTCGGGTGGTGACCCGGCGGCGGCGGTGGAATACTTTGAGCCGATGACAGCGGTCGCCATTGCTACCAGCTCGCAGATCGCAGCAGACGCCGGCGCGCTTATCGCTGAGGCTGGCGGTAACGCCGTCGACGCCGCCATAGCAGCGCTCCTCGTATCCACCGTCACAGAGCCCGGTATCGTGGCGTTGGGGGGAGGCTCGTTCGTCACCGTCTGGCCGCCTGACGGGCGCCCGGCAACGATCGATGGCTACGCCGAGATGCCGGGCCGCGGGCTCCCCGCCGATCGTTTCGGCGAGGGTGTCGAGGTCTACCTGGAGTACGGCGGCGGGCTGACGACGATCGTAGGTCACGGATCGATGGCCACTCCCGGAACGCTGGCGGCGCTCGAGCTCGCCTCGAAACGCTACGGGGGCTTGCCTTGGCGGGTGCTGTTCGAGCCAGCAGGAGAACACGCTCGCGAGGGTTTTCCACTCTCCCAAGCCTCCTACAACTATCTGATTCATTCCCACGAGCTGATCTACGGCTGGCAGCAGCCGAGCTTCGCCGCGCTTCATGATGTAGACGGCGAGCTGCTTCAGGTGGGGGAGATCGTTCGCATCGAGCATCTGGCCGACTGCCTGCTCGCGATCGCGGAGGAGGGCGCCGCGATCTTCTACAAGGGCGAGATCGGGAAGATGATCGCGGAAGACTCGCTGGAGAACGGCGGGATCCTCACGCGAGACGATCTAGTGAGCTTCGAGCCGATAGCCCGAGCGTCGCTGAATGTCCCCTTAGGTGAATGGCATCTGGCGACGAATCCGCCGCCCGCGATCGGGGGTGCGGTGCTCTCGGTAATGCTGCGTCTGATGGGGGAGCGCCGCGAGCGGGATTGGACGGCTGCCGGAATCGACCATCTGATCCAAGTGCAGCGAGCCGTCTTCGAGTATCGCTTCGGCCAGCTGGATCTGAGCGAGGACCTGGAGCGGGATGTAGGGCGTCTGCTGGAGGAATCGACATTGGACGAACTGCGCCGCCGGCTGAGCTCTCCGTCCACCGTCCACACGTCGACCGTCGATTCATCCGGGCTCGCGTGCTCGATCAGCAGCTCCACTGGGTACGGGGCGGGAGTGATGCCCCCCGGGACTGGGCTGTGGATGAACAACTTCCTGGGCGAGCTGGAGCTCAACCGCCGCGGCTATCACGCCTGGCCGCCCGGGGTGCGGCTGCCATCGAACATGGCCCCGAGCGTCGCGCGGCGGGCGGACGGCGCCGCCCTGGCGATAGGTTCGCCCGGTGCTGACAGGATCACGACAGCGTTGTCGCAGGTGCTCGTGAACTTCTTGGACCATGCGCTTCCGCTGCCCGAGGCCGTCGCGCACCCACGCCTTCACGTTGAATACCCGGGGGGCGAGGGCGAGGGCGGGGGCGGGGGCGGGGGCGGGGGCGGGGGCCGGCCGCGTGTGGCCTACGAGAGGGGTCTGCCTGTCGGTGAGCTGGATATCGATCAGCGCCGCTTCGACGACCTCTCGATGTTCTTTGGGGGTGTGAGCGCCGCGCTTTGGGATCCGAGAGGTGGCTTTACCGTCGCATCCGACCCGCGCCGGCAGGGCGGGAACGCAATACGATGATGACTTCTAATTCAGCCTAGCTTCCGCGCTACCAGCCTGGCCAGGCCGCGCTCTCCTTCGGCGCGGTTGAAGATGCCTTCCTCGTAGAGCAGGATGTCGAGATCTGAGAAGGCTTCTTTCAGCTCCTCCGGCTCGAGGGCGTATTCCCGCCGGATGTCACCGCCGAGCACATCGATCTCGTCAACGTGGTAGGTCTCGATGATCAACAGGCCAGCTGGAGTCAGCGCGCTCTGAAGCTTTGGGAACAGGTCGCGCATCAAGAAATGTGTGTTGACGATAACGTCGAACGAGTCTTCAGGAAGAATGAAGCGCTCGAGATCGGCTTGCACGGGGTGCACGCCGAGCCGCTCGCTGCGCGCCCGCTTCGCCAGCAGGTGGAGGCCGCGCCAGGAGAGATCGACGGCGATGGCTTCGAAACCGAAGCGCGCAAGGAAGAGGGAATTGCGACCGGAGCCGCAGGCTACATCCAGCGCCCGGCCCGGCGGGCTCAGCCAGGGTACCGCATCTTCGACGATGGGGGACGGGCCATCCGAGTCCACCCAATCACCGTCACGGTATCGCTGGTCCCAGCGTTCCTGATCGGTCCGAGCCACGGATTGGCCTTCTGATTTGGGGTTTTAAAGCAACGGCGTCTGTCGCGGACCTTTGGGACTTCTCTCCGGGAGATCCTCCCTGAATATCCAGGCGCCGCGCTCTCCGAACGCGCGGGCACGCCGCGCGACGTCGAACACCTTCCCGTCGTCCAGTTCGGTGCTCTCCGCGATGAGCGTGACTGCCGATCCGTCCAGCTGAGCGGGCTCGATCTCCAGGTCCTCGAGCGCTCGGAGCAGCGCCGCCATAAAATCAGACGCAACGACTTTGGCGTGCCACTGCTCCGCCGTGCCCATGTATTCCCGAGCGCGGAGGATGACCCGGTACAGCTTGCGAGCCTCACTTCCCTTCGACTGCTTTATCATCGCCTGCGGCCCTCCGCGGCCGCCATCACTAATCTAGAATAATCCTACGACGCGGGCATCCCGTGCGGAATCAATAAGAACCGTGCCGCGTGTCCAGTCCGCGCATCTTCAGCGGATCAGCCCTCTCCGCCGCCCCCGCCCCCGCCCCTGCCCCTGCCCCCGCTCCCGGTCTGCTTGGCCGGGTCGAGCAGCTCGTCGGCCTGCTTTTCGTCCAAGACACCTTTGTCGATCGCCAGCTCGCGGATGGTCTTGCCCGAGGCCAGCGCTTCCTTGGCCAGCTCCGCGGCTTTGTCGTAACCCATGACGGGCGCCAGGGCAGTGGCCAGCGCCGGGCTGCGCTCCGCGTACCAGCGCGCGCGCTCCTCGTCCGCCTGGATCCCTGCGATGCAACGATCGACGAAGATGTTGCTGACGTTGGCCATGATGTGGATGGACTGCAGGAGCCCGTAGGTCATCACGGGGATCATGACGTTGAGCTCGAAATTCCCCGCCTGGCCTCCCACGGTCAGAGTGGTGTCGTTCCCAATAACCTGCGCCGCCACCATGCGAACCGCCTCGGCGATCACCGGGTTCACCTTGCCGGGCATGATCGAAGAACCGGGCTGGGTCACCGGGATGGAGATTTCGGCGAGCCCCGTCCGCGGACCCGAAGAGAGCCAGCGGATATCGTTCGCGATCTTCATCAGGCTCACAGCCACCACCTTTAGCGCGCCGCTCGCCTCGACCATCGCGTCGCGCGCGGCCTGAGCCTCGAAATGGTTCGGCGCTTCCACGAATTCGTGGTCGAAGAGCGTCGACAGCTCCTGGCAAACGCGTCGCGCGAAGTCGGCGTGCGCGTTGAGACCCGTTCCTACGGCGGTCCCGCCGATCGCCAGCTCAGAGAGGTGCGGCAGGGCATTCTCCACTCGCCGGATCCCGTTCGCGATCTGGCACGCGTAACCGCTGAACTCCTGCCCCAGCGTGACCGGCGTCGCGTCCTGAAGGTGCGTACGACCCGTCTTGACTACGTCGGCAAACTCCACCGCCTTCGCCTCCAGCGCATCCCTTAGCTTGCCGAGCGCCGGAAGCAGGTCTCTGACGATCGTGTTGCAGGCTGAGACGTGGCTGGCAGTGGGGATGACGTCGTTGCTCGACTGACCCGTGTTGACGTGATCATTCGGGTGTACGTCTTTGGAGCCGAGCTCGCCGCCGAGGATTTGGATGGCCCGGTTCGCGATCACCTCGTTGGCGTTCATGTTGGTGGAAGTGCCAGAACCGGTCTGAAAGATGTCGAGCGGGAACTGGTCGTCGAGCCTCCCCTCCATCACCTCGCGCGCCGCCTGCTGGATCGCTTCACTGAGGCGCGCATCCAGGACGCCGAGCTCTGTGTTCACCTGTGCCGCCACCATCTTGATAGCGCCGAGCGCCTCGATGAAGCTCCTCGGGAAGCGTAGCCCGCTGACCGGGAAGTTCTCCACCGCCCGCTGCGTCTGCGCGCCGTACAGGGCGTCCTTCGGCACCCTCATCCCGCCTAGCGAGTCCTTCTCGATTCGGTATTCCTGATCGGCCATACAATCTCCGTCGGCGTGTCCTCGGGCGTGGCTCGTTCGCTGCGAAAAATAGCGTGTGTCACACGTCTCGAACAGGTTCCGAGTCGCGGCGCAAAGGCCTGTCGACACTATCGTGCACCTCGTATACTACCCGCCTGAATGCAAAATGACCCGACGGCCCCAACTCATTGGAGTACGGCATGAGCCGCAGCATCAAGCCTCTCCCGATCGTCGCACTGCTCGGCGCCCTACTGGCGAGCTCAGCTGACGCCGGTTTCGCTCAGCAAGCGGAAGCTTCAGCCCAGCTCGAGCGACTCTTCGCCGAAGCGTGGGAGTTCACTCTGCAAGAAAATCCGTTGTTTGCCACTCAGGTTGGCGACCGCCGCTACAACGACCGTTTACCTTCCGTAACGGTGAGCGACTACCAGCGCCGGCTGGTGAAGCAGCTATCGTTCCTGCAGCGCCTCGACGCGATCGACAAGAGCTCGTTGAGCGAGAGCGAGCGCACGAGCTACGATATCTTCAAGCGCCTGGGCGAGGACCAGGTGGGGGAGCTCGAGTTCCGCTCCTACCTCA
>CANPVX010000085.1 GCA_947581815.1 Candidatus Indicimonas acetifermentans
GTACCGCGAGCGCAGGATCTCGTCACCGACCTCCGGTGCCGCGTAGCTTCGCGGTTCTTCAGGCAGGTGGACGCGCAGCCAGGCCGAGGAGACCGGAACCTCTCCGCCATTCGTCACCGTCAACAACGCGCTGCCATCGTCCCGACACTCGACCTCGAGCTCTAGCTCCGAGCGGCTCGCCCACCATTTCGCGATCTCGGCGCCGGTGGCGATCCAGACATCGCCCGCTTCCACGGCCGACCGGGCGACAACCGCGATAGCCGCGATGCGACGTTCCGAGTCGATCAATTGTGTGTGGACCGTCAGCAGGTCGAGGCCCCCCAGCGAGCGCATCTTCTCCAACCCACCGTGCAAGGCAGCCGCCAGCGAATCCGCCGACCGCTCGCCCCGGATGACCATCACGGCATAGTCATCATCGACCACGCGTGGAAGCACGACCACCGGTCCGGACTTGACCCGAAGAAGCTCCGGCGCCGCGCTCCGCGCCGAGTTCGTCGCCGCCACGTAGAGGCCACCCACACGGCGCCACGCTTCCAGCGTAGCCGAGTCGAACTCCTCGCGCGGCGGTCGGAAGCCGAGCGGCGCTTCACCACTCCAAGCGGAGATATCCGCGAACGTCCGGTTCAGCGAGGCCAACTGCTTCGAAAGCGGCCAGCCACCGACTTGACGGTGATCGGCGCTGTGGCTTCCTATCTCACCCGCCGATCGGAGCTGCTCCGCCAGGACCGCTTCCTCGCGTACCAGCTGGCTTACGGCGAAGAAGGTTACGGGCACGTCCAGCTGCTGCATCCGACGCGCCAGGCGGCGACTATTTCTGTGGCTATGCTCCACGTCCTGCGTGACCGCGAGCGCGGACCTATAGCCTGCCGGCCAAGGTGAGACATCGACCAGTACGTGGCCGGACGCCCAGAGCAAAGCGTTGGCCGCCATGCGCTCGACGATGCGGCGATCCAACTCGTACGCCCCAACGCCCAGCTGATAGCCGAACCAGGCGACCCGTCCCCCGTAGACCGTTTTTCTGGTGATGGCCGCCACCATGGCGCCTCCCCGAGGCCCGGCAAGCGGATTCAGGGACCAATCGGACCAGAAGATCCCCGGCTCCTCGGTGTTGAGCGCGATCCACGCCTCCGTGCTGAGCTCGACCCGCTGGCCTGGAGGAAGCCCGGTCGAAATAGGCAGCCCGGCGGGCGTGGTGAGGTAGGAGAAAGGCCGTCCGTCCAGAGGGCTGACGGCTGAGGCATCCGTTATTTCCTGAAGGAAATCATACCCGTCCCATTTGCAGTCGCCGTCGCGCGCACCGATCGCCCAGGTCGCCAGCAGCTGGCCCCCGCGTTCGATGTGCGTTCGAATCGATTCGCGCTCGGCCGCGTCGAGGCACACCGCCGAAGCCAGCACGATCAGCTCGGTATCCAGCGCGTAGATCTCGTCCGCGTTGGAGATGCGCGTCACGCGCGCGCCGACTTCCTGGAGCAGCGACTCCCACCGCCCCTTGAGCTGCACGTGGTATTGCGAATCGGGAAAGAAGTGCGCGGTCGCCGGCGACTCGTATATGTAGGCGGTCCAGGAGCCCGTCGCCGGCAGCTCAGGCAACTCTACTCTGGCGACGATCTCCTTCACAGGAGGCGGAGCGTCGCCGCCGGACCGAATCAGCGCCTCCACATCGATGGCCATCCAGAGTAGGATGGCCGCCCCAACCAAGCCGGCAGTGACCATGCCGAGGAAGAGCACGGCTCCTCCCCAAACCCAGGGGGCGCGTGCCCGTTTCGAATCGGCCTCGTGGATCACTTGTCAGCTACCGCGCGACGGAGAGGGATCGTCCGCGGACACCGTAGCGGTCCGCGCCGTCTCCCCTGCATCCACGCTCGCCTTCTCACCAGCGCTCTCGACGCCTGCGGCCCCTGCGGCCTCAGCTCCATCGGCTTCACCTGGCGGCATGTATCTGAAAAAGAAGCGCGGTTCGTCGCTCTCCGCCTCGCGCCTCGCCGGGCGCCGATTGCGGCGCAGCCAGTAGGCGGCATAGGAGGCGACCCCGAGAATGACCGTTACAAGAATGGTCACGATGATGATCGTGACCATGATCTGGATGATGCTCATATCCTCCCAACCCTTTCCAGTTTCCCCCAACTCATCCTCAGGTTCAGGATCTCCTCGATGCTCGAGCACAGCTTCACGACATCGACCAACAAGATGAAGAAGAAGCGATAGACGAAGGCGTAGGGAACGAGAGAGAGCTCCTCCTCTTCCATTCCAATGCTGGCCAGAGCCGCAACCACATCGAGCATTGTAAGGAGCGCCCACCAGGCGAGCAGCATGTCACCCATCCCGAACGCCAGCGCCACATAGACGAAGAAGAGATGGCCGTAGACGTTCATGAAGGGCCAGACGACCGCCTCGAAGGTCATCTGCATGAGCGACAGCCACAGGGGAAAGTCGGGCACCGGCATCAGCAGCTGTCGCTTGTGCTTCCCCACCGCCTGTAGAATTCCGCGCGTCCAGCGATAGCGCTGCTGGATCAGATCCACCAGCCGCTCCGGCGCTTCCGTCCACGCCACAGCCCTGGGCTCGTAATGAATCTTCCAACCCGCCGTGAGGACCTTCAGAGTAAGATCAGCATCTTCGGCGAACGTGTCGCGGTCGTAGCCGCCCAGACCGATGAGGACGTCACGGCGAAACAGCCCGATCGGCCCAGGGACGATGTTGACCACGCTCAGAAAGCCCTGCGCGCGGCGGGCCATATTGAGGCCTTCGACATATTCGAGCGCCTGCAGCCGAGTCCACAGGTTCACTCGATTGACGACCTTCACGTTGCCCGCCACAGCCGCAACCGATGGGTCATGGAAATGGACGACCCCGCGCTTCAGCGTCTGGGGTTCCAGGCGCGCGTCGGCATCCATGCCGAGCACGATCGAGTACTCGGCCAACGCCAGCCCAGCATTCAGCGCGCTCGCCTTGCCACCGTTCTTCTTCGTGCGGACCGTAACCCGGCAGTTAGAGTAATCCCCCGCCAGCTGCGCGGCGTTGTGCAGCGTGTCGTCTGTGGAGCCATCGTCGATGACAAGGACCTCGAAGCGCGGGTAGTCGATCCTCAGCAAGCTCTCGAGCGCTGACCGGATCACTTTCCCTTCGTTGTACGCCGGCACGATGATCGAGACCGGCGGGTAGTCGAAATCCTCGAGGTCGCCGTGCTCGCTCGATTCGAGATGGTGCAGATAGCCGAACCACAGCAAAGTGAAGTAACGCGCGATCAGCACGATCAGAAACAGCAGCAGCGTTACGATCGAGAGCCGCACGATGAAGCTCTGCACCTGGATCGGTGCCCGGGCAGGCCACCAGAGCGCCAGGGCTATCACCGTGGCGAAGCCAATCGAACCGAAGAACAAAATGATGCGACGTCGCATAGTTCCTACTCGATGCTACGGGCCAGGCCCAGGTCAAATCGAAACGCGCGGTAACCATCCGTGCGGCTTTGACCGAGACCCGCCGCGCCGCGCAGCGCCCAGCGGCCCCACGTACGCTCTCCGGCGACCAGCACGCCCAGCGTCGGCACCAGCGAGGTCTCGTCAGCGCGCCCGTTTACGAACGCCACGCCGGGCGTCGCTCGTAACTCGAAGCCCCAGTCAGGACCGGGGGCGCCGCTGAAGCCCAGGACCGCCGAGTGCACCCAGTACAGCTGTGGGTCCCAGTAGAGACGACGCCCTGGATCGGGGGATGGGTCGGCGAAGCTGAGCAAGAAGGTCTCGTACCCGAAGGTCCAGTCGCGGCGCGCCCGGAAGAGCACGCCCAGCCTGGCGGTCGCCCGCACGTTGGAAGGACCGGCGCCGGAGAACAGCGCCAAACCGGCGGCGGCGGAAACGTCCCAGCGCTCGCCCAGGGGTCGGTAGCTCTCGACGACGACGGCGTCGCTCCGCAGGCCGGCGACCGCCGCCTCGAAAGTGGTCGTCTCGCGAAAAGCAGGGCCGCCTTCGTAGATGAAGCGGTAGGTACCGCCTCTCCAGTCGGGAACGGTGAGCGCCAGCCCGCCGGTGGGCTGGGCGTCGGTCTTCGACTCCGGGATCCACAGACCCAGAGAGGCGGTCGTATGGAGCGAGCCGTCCAACCACCAGCGCTCGCCGACAGCGGCGATCTCGAACGCGGTGAGATCACCTTCCCCGCTGGCCAAGCCGCGCCCGCCCAGGCTCTCGACATCGAGGGCCAGCGCCGCCCGCGTGCTCGGCGAACCGAAGCGATATTCGCCCGCCCAGCTTGCCAGTGTGAAGTCGTCCGAGTCGCTGAAATAGCCGAAACCGGTCGACGGGCCGATGTTGCCCTCTCTTGCCAGCTCGGCATCGGCCTGACGGCGAAGCGCCTCCAGGCCTTCAAGGGCGGGGGCGCCCGACTCGCTCCCGTTCACCGCTAGAGCGCGTTCGTAGGCCCGCTCCGCCTCATCTCGCGACCCGCGCCAGCGATGAAGATCGCCCAGCAGAACCCAGGCCTCGGCGTTGTCCGGGCGGGCGGAAAGGATGCGCTCCGCTTCCGCCTGCGCGGCGGTGAGCCGGCCGGACCAGCCGAGTCGTCGCGCCAGTCGCAACCGCACCCGCTCATCCTCCGGATGCCGGGCCAGGTAGAGGCGCAGGTAACCCATGGCGCTGTCGGGTGCGCCGGCCCGATACTCGAACACATCCGCGAGCTCGAGCAACAGGGAGTCGGTGTCAGTCCCGTTCAGCGAGGCCAGTTGCCGGCGGTAGATGGCCAGCGCCGAATCGACCGCGCCCTCGAGCACCAGCCCGCGTGCGACCTCGAGCGGGTTCGCTTCGATCTCAGTACCGGGTGCGGCCGGAGGAGGCAGAGCTGCAGCGATCGCCGAACGCAGCGAATCGACGCGCGCACGAGCGATACCCTCGGGCAAGGAGGCGAGCAGCTCGGCCGCACCCTTCAGTTGGTTGGTCCAGTAGAGAATCTGCGCGGTACGAAACAGCGGCTCGGGGTCTCCGGGCGCCAGCTCCGCCAGCCGCGCGTAGAGCGCCAGGGCGCGCTCGTAGCGCTCCGTCCAAACGGCGAGCTCGGCGAACTCACGCAGCAGGGGGGGGGAGGGGTCGTCCGCCGTCGCCGCCACCAGCTCTTCGAAGACGCTGACGGCATGGTCCCAGCGCTGGGCTGCGGCGAGCAGCCGCGCGCGCTCGAGCTTGATGCCGTCGTCGGCCCCGAGCTCGAGCGCCCGTACGTAAGCGGCATCGGCCGCGGTGAGGCGGCCCAGGTGCCAGAGGACCCGGGCTTGCTCTTCCCAGGCCGCGCGGTCTCCCGGGTGCGCCTCTAAGTAGGCAGCCAGAACCTGCGACGCGGCTTCGTGCTCGCCGGATTCGAGGAGCGGCAGGTAGGTCGCCCAGAATCGCTCGGCCGGCCCCCGGGCGGTGGGACGCAGCACGCGCCCCGGCACCGGAGGGGGCGGGGGAGAGTAAGCCGAAGGTCGGATCACGGGGTATGCGAAGCCGCTCTCGTTGAAGTCGAGCTCCAGCAAGAACCGCTGCGGCAAGAAGCCGAAGACGAACAAGAAGAGTAGGCCCAGCGACGCGACGGCGAGAGCCGCGAAGCGCCACCAGTACGGTATGCGAGACTCACGCATCTGGTGCTGCGATGACTCCCAGAAGCTGGCTACGATCGACGGGGGCCGTGTAGACCTCGCAACCGACTTTCTCCCATGGTTTAACTTTTACCCTCTGCAAGAAACGCTGCGCGTGACTCGACAGCGCCCCATGCAGGTACACCTCGACGTGATCGGGTCTAACGCTCAACCGATCGCCGTTGCTGTGCCTCATGTGATCGGCCACATGGCTTGCAAGCGCTTCCATGTCCTGGCCCGAAAGCGGACGCAGCAGAAGGAGCGAAAATACCGGCGCGGCCGCCGAGGCGAGATGCGCGCGAACGATCTCCATCACGTCATCCTCCTCGCTGCTCCCATCTGTCGCCGCCGGGCGCGCGTCTTTTTCGGCCGGCGCATCGCGAGCGTCTGTCCGTGCGCGCCGCAACAGAGCCGCGATACGCCAGGACAGCTCCTCCGGGTGCAGCCCGCCCGAGATGAAGTCGTCGGCGCCCGCACGCAGCGCCCCGGCGCGGTCGCTCGCACGAACATCGTAGTTGCATATGACCAGGATCGGCGGTCGGCTCGCCGTGCGACGCAGCTGGCTCAGCACATGGATCCCCCGAGCTACGGAGCGACGATCCACGTGCACGACTACCACACCGAACTCGAACGCCGCCAACTCCGGGAAGGCATCCACCGCATCCCGCGTGTAATGGAGATCGAACGCCTCGTCGAACCACAGGCGAAGTTCCTCCTGCAGGCCGTCCGACAGGTCGAGCAGCAAGATCCGGCGCCGCGTTTCCGGCGACACATCGCTCGCGCGCCGTCGGCGAAAGCCATCCGATGCGACGATCCCCACGCCCTGTCGAATCTGAAACGTGATTGGACCCGTATTATCAGGTTGGCCCGGCACCTTCCGCGGGATGAATTCGCGACGGCCGGTCCCGTTCAGCTGGGTGTGCAGGATGAGGGACGATGCCTGAAAGACGGGATCGAAGGCGCTGCCCAGGGCGCCCGGCCCTTCGGCGGTGAACGTCAGCAGCGTGGTCGCGCCCAGCCCGCCCAGCATCTCGACCAACAGCTCGCCCCCGATCCCCGCTTCCCGCGACTCGACCAACGGGCCACACGAGTCCAGGACCAGGCGGCCGATCGGACCTTCTCGAAGAAAGCCGAGAAACTCCTCGAAGGCCTCGTTCGAGTCCAGCGTCCGCCGATAGCGCTCCCTGAAACCGGACTGATAACCCATCAGTACGAAAGCGCCCGCGCTCAGGTGATCGGCGAGGTCGATGCCGATCGAGCGCGCAAGCTCCACTACCGACTCGGGAGACGCCGGGCTCAGCATCGCGACCCGCTCGTCTCTCCGCAGCCCTTCGTTCAAGAACTGAAGCGCCGCCACCGATTTCCCGGCCCCAGGCCCGCCGATGAGCGAGTGCAGCCCGCCGTCGATGGGCCCGGTCAACCGATCGTCCAGGACGGGAATCCCGTAGGATGCCCTACTGTTTAGACCCAATGGTCCCTATTCCCTTAATAGCGCAGCGGGGGCGCCCTGGTCAGGGCAAAGACGGGCTACTTCGGCCTCGGGGGGAGGCCAATAAAAGACCCACCACACGCAAAGTCGGAACACGTGGGTGGGCGGGGTTTTACGACTCGGCCTTAAGTTAGCGCCCTAGCCCCGGGCTCCGCAAGCCTGCAGGGGGGGCGGCGGGGGCGGGGCGGCGCCGTTCAAGTGGAAATTACAGGACCTACCGCATCCAGAGCGCCCTCAATGTTCTGTGCCGTGGCCAACAGTTGTGCTCCGCGACGATCCTTCGGTCCGTTCAGGCTCCACCAATCGCGAGCCCTTACCTGCGTCCAGGGCGAGTCCAGCTCCACGCCGCGCAGCGCCGCTTGTAGCTCGGCCGCGTCCTGGAAGCGGTCCGCGGGTTTCTTCTCGAGGCACTTCATGACGATGTCGTCGAGGGCCTCGGGAATGGGAAGCTCTGAGACTTGCGAGGGGCGGTCGGGCACCTTGTTGACATTGTCGATGATCGCCTGCATGCGGGTCGAGGGGACGAAGGGCGGGCGCCCGGCGAGCATCCAGTAGGCCACGCCGCCGAGGCTATAGAGGTCGGTTCGCGGGTCGACGGTTCCCTCGGCGTACGCCATCTCAGGAGGCATATAGAGGGGAGTTCCGAACAGCACACCGGTCTGGGTCAAGGCTGCCAAGTCGGAATCCTTCGTCTCCTTGGCCAGACCGAAGTCGAGCACCTTGATGAAGTCGAAGAGACCGCCGCGATGGGTGAGAAAGATGTTCGAGGGCTTGATGTCTCGATGTACTATGTCGCGCGAGTGGGCTTCGGCCAGGGAGCCGCAGACCTGGGCGAGCAGGTAGACGGCGCGGTCGGCGGGCATAGGGCCGAAACGCTCCACGAGGTCCTGGAGGTCGAGTCCTTCCAGGTACTCCATAGCATAGTAGAACGAACCGAGCTCGGTACGCCCGAAGTCGTAGATGGTGATCGTGTTGGGATGGGTCAAGGTGGCCGACAATTTGACCTCGCGCTCGAAGCGAGCAAGGGCGGCGGTCATCTCGCTTGAATCGTCCTTCAGCACTTTCACGGCGGTCGGGCGACATATCAGCGCGTGCTCTGCGACGAACACCTTGCCCATCCCGCCTTCTCCGAGCTCGCGCTCGATCACGTAGTTACCCATCCGCTGCGCGCTATGCAGCTTCTTGCGCATGTTGTACAGCGCCTTCGTCATGAATACAGATGTCACGGCGAGGATCGCCAGCATGAAGGCGCCCTCGAACACGAAGTTAAGATACGTAGTCGCTGCAGAGCCGGTCACGACACCGCCGGCCCAGTATTCCCCGATGCTCGGAAACGCCACGTAAGCCAGCAACGATGCCAGCGGATAACCGAGAACCACCGTCACCGCCAGTCCGATCTGATAAGTGACGGGGACGGGAACGAACGAGGCGTGGATGAACAAAAGGAGCGCGGCCGCGAACAGCGGCACGAGATGCGGGTGGAAGACGGCGGCCAGGAACAGCAAAACCAGCAGCGCTAGCGAGATGACGACGTAATCGATCACGCGGAGCTGACGCCAGTTCCAGCCGGGGTAGAGCATGACGATCGCCGCCAGCCCAAACACCACGCTGAAGACACCATAGATCTGGTGCACCCACGGAGTGAACAGAGTCTCCACCATCGGCGCCACTTCGATGCCGAAGGCGTAGAACAGGTTGGTGATCAAGCTGAGGAGAAAAGCGAGGCCGAAGACCAGGCGCAGTCGCTTGTAGAGTAGCTCTCTGAGGTCCTGCTCGAACGAGCCGGCAGTGGAGTGTTCCGTGATGCGCGTGCGCTTGGGAACTGGTGTTTCCATGACGTCGCCGAGCTTTTCTAGAATTGGGCGCCCGTTCGGGGCCTCGGGGCGCTGCTAGCCGCAAATGTAGGGGTTTTCCCTTACGCGCGCACGCCAGGGCTGACGACGCCCACCGGGTCTGCGCCCGCGGGGCAGGGGGTAAACAGCTGCCCGGCTAGAAGGAGCACCACCCTTGCCTCCGCCCTCCCCTCGCCCGAACTTTACCGAAATGCTCGCACAACATCCGTTCAATCGGCGTTCCCTGTCCGTCGCGGCCGCGGCGCTCCTCGCCGGCGCCGTCGCGTGCTCGGATTCGACGGGGCCGGACGCCATCTCGGTCGAGTTCAACATCGGCCCTCCGATCATCGGTCTGCTCCTCGAGCCCGGGGTTGAGGTCATGGGCGGGCCGGGCTTCATGACGATCGCGGGAAGGATTCCCACCGCCACGCCATGCTTCGACATCGTCGTGAACGCCTGGCGAGCGGAGCAGCGGGTGACGGTCGATGTGGTGGCGTATGAACGGCCGGGTGTCGCGTGCGCGACGGTTGTGGCGACGTTCAGGTACCGCGGCGCCGTCGGAAATCTGGCGGCCGGCGAATACGAGGCGCACGTTTTCTACGCTTTCGTAGCCGCGGACGGGACACCAACCGCCGGCCCTGCGTTCCACAGGCGCGTCGAAGTCGTTCCAGCCGGCTCACCCCTCACCGACGAACCCTAAGACAATGACGGCCAAGGGCGCAGATTCCCGCATCGCGCTCCTTCTCCAGAACATCGACGGCGCCTTTGGGAAGAAGGCGTGGCACGGCGCGACGCTGCGTGGGTCGCTGCGCGGCCTCGAAGTGCGTACCGCCCTCTGGAGGCCGGCGAAGGGTCGGCACAACGTTTGGGAGTACATCCTCCACACCGCCTACTGGAAGTACATCGTCCGCCGGCGGTTGACGGGCGACAAGACGCTCAGCTTCCCCCGCAAGCCCAGCAATTGGCCCGACCCTCCTGAGGGCGGAACGGCGAAGGCGCTCAAGCACGACATCGCTCTGCTCCAAAAGGAACACGACCTGTTGAGGGAGGCGATCGAAGCCTTCTCGGCGTCGCGCCTGAATCGTCGCGCGCCCGAATCGATCTGGACCTACGCCGATCACATCCACGGCATCGCCGCGCACGATCTCTACCACACCGGGCAGATCCAGCTACTCAAGCGGCTGCAGCGCTAAGTTCCGGCCGGCGGCGTTTTAGGCGAGC
>CANPVX010000086.1 GCA_947581815.1 Candidatus Indicimonas acetifermentans
TTGCTCCGCTCCCGGGGTCGTCGGGAAAGGCGACCAGGCCTTCGGGCACAGCCACTGGCTCCAGCCGAACGCGATCGCCGACACGCGCCGCGCCACCCCCTGCACCCCCCTCGCCCCCCGCGCCCCCAGTCTGTACTTCGAGCTCGCCCCCCTGAACCGCCACTTTGTAGACGTAGACCGAGCCGGCGAAGCGCCGTTCCACAACCTCGCCACGGAGCGCCTCCTCGCTCGAGGAGAACCGCACGGCCTCGGGGCGGGCGAAGATTCGGGTCCGGGCGCCCACCTCCAGGCCGCCTACCGGCGTGCGCAGCGCCGTCCAGGTGACACCCGCAGCCAGCACGCAGCGTACAACCTCGCTGTCGATCGACTCGGCCACGCCTTGAATCTGGCCGGCGCGTCCCAGGAAAGTCGCGACGAACTCAGTGGCTGGGCGGCGATAGAGCTGCTCGGCGGGCCCCACCTGTTCGAGTCGACCGGCGTGCATCACGGCGATGCGATCGGAGAGGTCGAACGCCTCTTCCTGGTCGTGGGTCACGTAAATGGTCGTGATCCCAATCTCCTTGACCAGGTTGCGAAGCTCTCGCCGGGTGCTCTCGCGCAGCGTCGCGTCGAGGTTCGAGAGAGGTTCGTCGAGCAGGAGCACAATCGGCTCTGGTGCCAGCGCTCGGGCGAGAGCTACGCGCTGCTGCTGACCTCCGGAAAGCGAGCTGATTGAGCGGTCCTCTATTCCAGGCAGGCGGACCAGCTCTAAAGCCTTCTCGACTCTCAGCTCGGTTTCGGGACGCGGCGTCTTCGAGCCTTCCAGCCCGAAGGCGATGTTGCCGCCAACGCTCAAGTGCGGGAATAGGGCGTAGTGTTGGAAAACCATGCCGAACCCGCGCCGCTGCGGAGCGACACTAGTGATGTCGCTACCTTCGAGGAGGATGCGACCGGAATCGGGTGTCTCGAAGCCCGCCACCATGCGCAGAGTCGTCGTTTTCCCACAGCCGCTCGGCCCCAGCAAGGTGACGATCTCCTGCTCTTCGACCTCGAGCTCGAGGTTGAAGACGGCGGGTTCGCCCGGTTTGAAAGTGCGAGTCAGGCGATCAAGTTGGAGGAAGGTTGTGTCGCTCACACAGCATCCTATCGCCTTCCTCCGCTCGAGCCGCGAACGTGTGAATCCCAGTACTTGATCCACTCCCTGCCGCGTGACTCGATCACATCCCAATCAAGCGGCATGCTCTTCAGCTCGCCCGTCACGCGAATCAGCCAATCCGGCAGAGAATCAGCAGGTAGATCTGTGCGCACTATGTTTCGCCGCAGAACTCGAGCAGCGCGCAACTGCCCTTCAATCGAGCCCACATACTCGATGAAGTCGCGGGCCAGCTCCGGCTGCTTCGCGCCTTTGACGACCGCGATAGCGTCCACGATAATTGCCGTGCCGCTTTGCGGCAGAACGTATTGGATGGGAACGCCTTGATCTTGCAGCTGGAGCACGTCAGGCAAGTTCCACAGCGTCAACACGCCTTCCTGTCTGACCAACTTCTGATAGAGAAGGGCGGGGTTGAGTACGTATTCTTTGGTCTGCCCGTCGAGCCGGCGAAGCCACTCGAAGCCTGCGGCGGTGTCCCCCGATTCCCGGAGACCGCGCTCGACGATCATGCCGAAGATCGTACGCATCGTGCCGCTGGCCACCGGGTCGCGGATCAATATCGTGCCGGTCCACCTGGGATCGAGCACGTCATCCCAGTCTTTGGGCGCCTCTTCCGCGGTCACGGCATCGCTGTTGTATGCGATCACGACCGGCGTTAGGTACGCCCCGAAATACATATCCTCCCGTCCCCGCGCATCCGCGGCAACGGCATCCGCCCACTGCGGCCGATAGGCCTCGAGCAGGCCTTCGCTAGCCGCCCGCGAGAAGAACCACGCCGGACCGCCGTACCATACATCAGCCTGAGGGTTGGCTTTCTCCGAACGGACCCGATCCAACACTTCTTGCGACCCCATGTCGACCCACTGGAGATCCACGTCCGGGCGCCTGGCCTCGTACCACTCCTCGAACGCGAGGAGCTGCTCCCTGCCGTGGGGTGAGTAGACCGTCAGAATCGCACGGCCGTCCGAGCAGCCTAGAATTGCGATCAGCGCTGAATGCAGCGCGACGAGTCCTGTGCCGGCTCGAGTCATCTCTTAGAACGCCAGATCGTAACGCAGACTCAACAAGTTGGCGAGCAGCCTGTACGCACCAGGAACTCCCGCCGGCAGCTGCCGGAAGAACGACAGCCCCGTGTACACGTACAGACCGCTTCCCACAGGCGCGATCAGGAGGGCGCCCCGCTTCGGGGCCTCCCCAAGATCCGCAGTCTCCAGAAGCGGCGTGTAGCTCGGGTCCCATTCGTATGGGAAATAGAGCCCCCGCTCCTGAACCCACGCTTCAAAGTCAGCTTCGCTTATCCGGTTTGGATGGTTGAAGGCAGCGTGATCGGGATCGAGCAGCCGAACCGGCGCCTTCTCATCGGTGACCCGGTCGTGTGGGCGGCGCGCGCTCATCGAGTAGGGAGCGTAGTCACCGTTGAAGAACCGGTACTGCTGATACTGGACTATCAAAGTTCCACCGGCGTGCACCCAACCAAGGAGGCGCTCGTTATTCTCGAGCAGAGCCGAGTTCGTTTCGTAGGCTCGAATTCCGACAACTATGGCGTCGTAAACTGAGAGATCCGCTGAGGCGATCGCCCGATCGTCGAGAACCTCGACATCGATCTTCATGGCACGGATCGCCTCGGCGACAGCATCACCCGCGCCTGGGATGTAACCCACGCGCATTCGCCGCTCCGCCAGCTCCAAGTGGAAGGCCTCGATGCGCGCTCGCGCCTCCTTGAAGAGTACTTGCCTGCGGATGTGGGGGTGATCGATGATGGCGTAACCGGTCGTGTAACGCCTACCATCTTCCGCCACGGCGACCGCTTCGAACTCGTAACTGCCCGGCGCCAGGTCCGGCGGAGGCTCCACACGGAACTCGACCGTCGCCGCCGACCCAGGCGCTGGAAGACGGAACCGTCGATCTTCCGCAGTGACTCTCCAGCCGGCTGGGGCCTCCAGCGTCAAGCTCCCCGAAACGCCCCCAGGCACCTCGCCTCGCACGCTCACGGCAAATGCCGCTGGCTCCGTTCTGTCGAGAGGCCAAACGCTTGTGCTCGGCTCGATCTCGACTCCGACCGCCGGTACGACCCGCAGAGGCCTTCGCACTTCGCCGCGCGCCTGATCGGCGAACCGGTTCACTACCTCGGCGCTCTCGCTCACCGCCTGGCCCTCTACCCGCAGCTGGACATCCGCCGCGATCAAGGGCGGGTCGAAGGGCAGTCCCCGGATCGTTGCATCGTCGGTCCAGATGTAAACCGCGCCCGCCCGCGCCTCTCTGAGGAAGTAGGGGCGACCGGCCTCCGCGTCGGCCGGGACCGTCACCTCGAACCGGCGGCGGGTCATGCTCCCCGCCGGGACCAGGCTGGCAACCGGATCGAGCGGTTCCACCCTCCAGCCATCCCCGGTTCGCAGGCTCACACCGGCGAGCTCTACGCCGGCGTCCCCGCCGTTCCAGATGAGGACTTCAACTTCGACCGTCTGACCGGCAGCCAGCAGGTCGTCGCCCGCGAAGGCGTCTACGACGATTCCGGACGCCGCCGACAAAGCAGCCTCCAGCTTCGACCTCTGAAGGTCGAGGACGAACCCGAGATCCGCCGCCCCCGCTCCGAGGCGCTGCGCCAGCTCTTTCACCCGCCGCAGCGACGCCAACGCTTGACCGAGGTACGGCGCCGAACGAGACGGTTGCCACTGGCTGAGCACCGCCCGCGACTGATCGAGGTGTTCCTGATACGCAGCGAGCTCCGAGGCGAGGCCCTCGCGCGCCGCAGACGGCAGCTGGCCGAGCAGGCCCGTGAGAGTCGTATCCACGCCCGCGAAGATCGAGGTCTCGACGGCTGGAACCGGGCCGACCCTACTCTCCAGAAGCTGGACCCGCGCCGTGCGCGGCCCCAGCTCCTCGATTCGACCCATGTCCTGTGAGCGATGCTTGCTACGGCCGACCATGGCGATCTGGTGATAGGATCGCCCGTACAAGGGATCGAAGATGCCGGTCTGAATCTCGAGGGTTGTGGCCGCGCGGTCGAAGCGCGTCGATCGATAGAGCTTGAGCGGCATCCACGGCTCGAGTCCTTGCGCCAGCTGCTCGGGGAACCGAGTCGGATCTCCGGAAATCTCGAAAGCCTCTTGGGCCAGAAGGCCAGCCACTTGATGTTGGCCGTGACCGTCACGACGCGTGCCGGAAAAGACGGAGACGATGACCTGCGGCCTGAATCGTCTCACGACCGACACGACGTCGGCGAGCAGCGAATCGCGGGGCCAAAACTCGAACGTCTCACCGGCCGACTTCGAGTAGCCGAAATCGTAGGCGCGAGTGAAAAACTGCTCGGCTCCGTCCAGGCTCCGCGCGGCCAGAAGTTCTTCAGTCCGAATCAATCCCAGACCCACGCCGAGTTGTGGCCCGATGAGGTTCTGGCCGCCTTCGCCTCGGTTCAACGAGAGGTACGCGGCGTCTGCTCCGAGCCCGCGCTCCATCAGTGTGAGCAGGCTCGTATCCTCATCGTCGGGGTGTGCGCCGATCACCAACACGCGCTTGACGCTCCCCAAGCTTCGAAGGGCGAGCGCCACCTTGATGACGCCATGCTCCGGGTCCACGGAGGCCTGAGCCGCGGCAAGCGAGGGCAAACACACTGAGCCCACGGCGCCTATCAACAGCAGACGCAGCGGTTGGCGTAGCGTCAGCCGTTGGAGCACGCGTCGAGCCACTTGGCGCTCGCATCTCTTATGGATCATGGTTGGCCAAAGTATGAGGCAACGGCCGGGCCGGCCAGCCGGAACCTAAAAACAGGCCGTGGGCTCGGCGAGAACCCGGACCGCGCGAGCCGCTCAACTAGCCTCGATTTGGCCACATCATTAGCTTAGCTTGATTACAATGTCTGGACCGGCGATGAACGGGCTGCTGACGATCCTGGGGCTGGTGGCGTTGTTCCTGCTCGCCATCGGCCTCTTCCTGTGGGTCAGGGCGAGGACATCTAAAAAAGGCCGCCGGGACCCCGAGGCGCAGCTGCAGCGGGAGATCCAGGAGCAGATCACCTGGCGGGCGATGGCTCAGGGTGGCGGCATCACCGTTGAGGAAGCCGTCACTCATGGCGGGCGATCGCCAGCGGACGTGGAGCGCGCTCTGATGATAATGGTCGCGGAGGGGCGGGCGAGGGCCGAGCCGGGCGACGATGGCCAGATCGTTTATCGAATCGAAATGGGCAGCTCGACGCCGGGGGTGGGCGATATGGAGGACGAGGGCGACGCTGCTGCCGAAGCTGAGGACAAGCTATGAGTGAGCCGGTCTACGTTGCGCGCTCGACCATCGAAAAGGTTGCAGGCGTTCATCGCCGGGCCCACCTGGAGCCGGGCGCGGTCG
Organism: Candidatus Indicimonas acetifermentans; assembly: GCA_947581815.1. Lineage (GTDB taxonomy): Bacteria > Gemmatimonadota > Gemmatimonadetes > Palauibacterales > KS3-K002 > Indicimonas > Indicimonas acetifermentans. The sequence continues at coordinate 5,471 of CANPVX010000086.1, forward strand.
TCGAATACGGCGTCCACGGACCGATCAAAGAGCACTACAAGCTGCACGCGGAGCCCGACTTGCCGCTCCCCGTCGATTACGTGGTCGCGGCCGCCGGTGGTTGAATGCTGGGCACACTAAACGGTGCACTGGAAGTGCGCGGGGTGTCTTTGGAAGCGGACGCGATCAGAGCTGAGGTTCGCGGGGTGAACGAAGTGCGCGACGGACTTCCGGTTCTCACGCGAATCGAGATCCTTTACAAGCTTCGCATACCTAGCGACGCCCGCGAAATAGTCGACCGAGCGCTTTCCCGACATCAGAACAAATGCCCAACTGCCGCGACGTTGAAGGGCTCGGTCGATATCACCTGGAGCGCAGATATCGAGGAAGTGGAGGCCAGATAGCGCGCATCGCGGGTCTCCGTATCCCGTCGCGCTGCCTTCGTCGACCGGGAGAGATAGGAGGATGATGTCGGACGCCACCACGGTGGATCAGACCACCGTGGATGAGCTGACGGGTAAGCTCGTTCTGCTGATCAAGGAAGAGCGCCCGTGGCGCGAGCCCGATCTCATGCACCGGCAACTCGCGGCCAAAGTCAAGTACTACGTCCGACACATCCGCGGCCCTGGGTTCACTGAAGAGCACGATCGCAAGCCGAAAGATACAATAGTCCGCTTAGTATCCACGCACGCGATCAGCGACTCGACTCGCCAGTATCTGGAACGGGTCGGCTACGAGCTCAAGAAACACAAGATCGACTTCGAGTACGAAATCGAGGGCGACTCCATCCTTCCAGACGTGGCCTCGGCAGCGCCCCCCCCAGCTTTGGATCGCGAGACCGGCTCTCCCGGCGACGCGCCGCCCAGCGATACGAGCGTACCCGACAGGCCCGCCGTCGACGAGACGCCCACGCCTCCGCCAGAACCGCCGGCGGCTCCGCCCGAGACTCCGAGCGAGGCGGAACCGGAACTCGACGCCGACCTGGTCGTCGGCCAGGCCGAGCTCCCTGAGATCGACCCGTATAGGCCCGCCGCCGATGAGACGCCCACCCCTCCGCCAGGACCTCCGGCGGCTCCGCCCGAGACTCCGAGTGAGGCGGAACCGGAACTCGACGCCGACTTGGTCGTCGGCCAGGCCGAGCTCCCTGGGATCGACCCGTCCGAATTGCCCGACCTGCCTGAGGAGAGCGTTCCCCCGGCGAGCGTGGCCGCCGGCGCGAGTGGTACGGTCGGTAATCCAGCCATTGCTGAGCTAGAGGGAGAGCCCCGCAAACCCGCGGTTTTCCCGGAGGAGGAGTTCGGCCGCTTCATTGACATCGGCGAGGTGGTCTTCGAATCGGCAAGCGGCAAGCAGACGGTGCTCGGGGCCAGCGATGCTCCACCCCTGACTTACGAAGAAGCCGCTGCGCTGGAGCGTCCCAGCGTCTTGCGCGCCATCGGAGCCGCGCTGACCGGGGCGATCCTCGCAGGGCTGATTTGGCCTCTATTCGCGGCGGCCGTCGGGCATGGGGTGAGCCCCATGGCGCTGGCGGCCGGATTCATGGTCGGATTTGGCGTTCGCCTACAAGGCCGCGGGGCGGTCTACCAGGTCGTCGGGATCACCGGCACGATCTTGGGCTGCGCGATCGGCTCGGCGCTCTCCGCAGCGACTTTGCAGGCGATGACCGATGGCGCCGGATTGGGCGGCGCCATCGGCGTGGTATCAGACTCCGGGGCTTTGCTCCAGGCTGTTATGAGCACCTACAGCTCTCTCGATCTGATCGCTTACGGCTTAGCACTGTATTTTGCCTTCCGTCTCTCGGCCTCCCCTAAGCCCGAGAAAACTCAGGGATAGGTCAACAAGTCACCACATTCTCTCACTTCTTGACCACGGAGTTCGGTGATGCTCAAACCAAGCCTCGTTCGCCGAGCCGGAGTGCACGTTTGTTTTCCGGCCTTGTTGCTCGCAATCGTCACAGAGCTTGCGGCCCAGGTCCCCTCGCCGGATGAACGCGTCCGCGGTCTCGAGCGCCAGGATGGCTTCATCCCGTTCTACTGGGATGAAGCGGAAGGCCTTTTCCTGATCGAGATCGGCGCCGACCGCCTGGACCAAGACTTTCTCTACCTCACCTCGCTGGCGACGGGGATAGGCTCGCTTCCGCTCGGGCTCGATCGCGGCGCCATCGGTGACGAGGCGGTTGTCCAATTTCAGCGGGTCGGCCCAAAAATATTTCTCGTGCGGCAGAACACAGCGTACCGTGCCCTCGACACCGAAAATGCCATGCTCGAGCTATCGGTGGAGGAATCCTTTCCTACATCCGTGATCGCTGCCTTTCCGATCATCGCCCGCGAAGACGATCGCATGCTGATCGATGCCACCGATTTCTTCACGCGGGACGCGATGGGGATCGCGGCGGAGCTCGCCGAAGCGGATCAGGGTAAGTTCAGTTTGGATACCGAACGCAGCGCCATCTACATGCCGCGCACGAAGGCTTTCCCGAAGAATACCGAGATAGAAGCCACCGTCACTTTGGCGAGCGACGAGCCGGGGCTCGAGATTCGCCGGCACGCGCCGGACGGTCACAGCCTGACGCTGCGCCAACACCACTCGATGGTCCAGCTCCCGCCTCCTTACAAGCCGCGAAAGTTCGATACGAGGATCGGAATCTTCGCCCTCCAGTTCAGGGACTTCAGCAGCCCGTTGACCAGAGATTACAGCCGACAGCAGATCATCCGCTGGCGTCTAGAGAAGAAAGATCCCGAAGCCGCGATCAGCGAGCCAGAGCAACCGATCGTCTACTACCTGGACCGCGGCATTCCCGAGCCCTATCGAAGCGCCTTTCGTGACGGCGCTCTCTGGTGGAACGAGGTGTTCGAGGCGGCCGGCTTCAGAAACGCCTTCCGGGTGGAAGACTTGCCGGAGGGCGTCGACCCGATGGACGCCCGCTACTCGGTGATCCAATGGGTCCACAGAACAGAGCCGGGATTCTCGATCGGCCCATCTTTCATTGACCCGCGTACCGGGGAGATCCTCAAGGCGGCCGTGCGCATGGATTCGCACCGCTCGCTCGTCGATTTCAACCTCTGGGCGGGGATGGAGCCGGCGATCACAGCCGACGGTTCAGCGCGCCGCATGTACTGCGATTTGCCGGCGGCCGGAACTTCCCTCGACTGGATCGCCGAGCTCGACCCGAACACGGACCCCGTCGAGTTCGCCATGGCGCGACGCCGCCAGCACGCCGCCCATGAGGTCGGCCACACGCTCGGCCTCGCCCACAACTTCATCGCCAGCACCTATGGCCGAGCGTCGGTGATGGATTATCCGCCGCCGCGCGTCCTGATCAGCGATGGTCGGATCGATCTATCGGAGGCGTACCGGCCCGGCCCGGGCGCCTACGATTCTTTAGCCATCCGCTATGCCTACACCGAGTTCTCAGAGGCGGATGAAAATGAAGGTTTGGCCGGCATCGTCCGTGACGCGCTGAGTGGCGGCCTGCTCTTCATCACCGACACGCACGCACGGCCCGCCGGCGCTTCTGACCCGCGCGCGAATCTGTGGGACGACGGCACCGAGGCCGTCGCAGCCTTCCGCCACGCCATGGCAGTCCGCAGCCTGTTGCTCGAAAGATTCAACGACTCGGCGATCGAGCCCGGAGAGCCGATGGCACTGCTCCGCGACCGACTCGCTCCCGTTTACCTTCATCACCGCTATGCGCTCACCGCAGCGATTCGCACCGTCGGTGGGATGGAGCTCAGTTACACGTTGCGAGGTGACGGTCAGGCTCCCACTCGCATCATCGACCCACAGCGCCAACGCTCCGCGCTCACCGCCCTGATGAGCGCGCTCGAAACCCAAGAGCTCCTCATCTCAGAGCGCGTGCTCCAATCCCTCGCTCCCTATCCGTTCGGCTACGCCGCCCCTCGCCGCGGATTCCGATCCGCGGCCGAACCGGCATTCGACCAGCTCGGCGCTGCGCGAGTCCTGGCGTCCATGATCGTCGGTGGGCTCCTTCAGCGCGAGCGCACGGCACGCCTTGTCGCTTTCGCGGCTCGCCAACCCAACGCGGTGACCCTCGACGAAGTGATCGCCGGCCTGGTCGCCCAAACCTGGGATCGTCCTCCACCGCGGGCAGCGGATGCCGCGGCGCTCCAGAGGGTGACGCAGCGAGTGGTAGTGGATCAGCTGATCCAGCTGGCCGCCGATGACGAAGCGACCGTCGAAGCGCGCGCCGCGGCCGAGTGGCACCTCGCCCGCTTGGCCGATCAGATAGGCCAACGGCAGAGCACCAATCCTGAAGTACAGGCTCACAACGCCCTGGCCGCCCGTGATGTTCAGCGCTTTCTCGCCAGAGTAGACAACGCCACACAGCGGTCAAAGCCTCTGGAACCGCCGCCCGGCTCGCCGATCGGCCGAAACTAGCGCCAAGAGCCGCGCGCCCGTCGTTGACTAGTCAGCCACGGGCGCGCGCTCGCCAGCCTTGAAAAGTCCGTGATTTCCGATAATTTCTTGGAGCAATCCCCCCCGCCACCCCCGCAGCCGGTGCTGATCTTGCCGGCCTGAAACCCCTGTAATACTGGCAAAAGGCTCGTAGGCATCGGGTTG
>CANPVX010000087.1 GCA_947581815.1 Candidatus Indicimonas acetifermentans
CCTGAGCCCGGAGGGATCCGTGACAGGCGCGAGCGGCACCCACGCGTCCGCGCCGTACGGGAAGTCGAATCCCGGCGGCATCACACCGATGACTGTGAACGGGCCGCCGTCCAAATGCACGGTTCGGAACAGGATATCGTCCGAGACGCCGAACGCCGATCGCCACAGGCTGTACGACAGAACGACGACCGGAGCCCCGGTGCGTTCTTCCTCGGGAGAGATCCAGCGGCCGCGGATTGGCTGTGCACCCAGCGTGCGGGCGAAGTTGGCCGAGACCCCTCGCGTGCGGAGTTGGAGCGCACGGTCGACGCCGGTCAGCGCGTGCGACAAATACCGCCAAATCGCGAGCTCTTCGAAGCCTTGCGCCCCGTCGCGAAGGTCGGTGTAGTTGCCGTAGGCGACCATGCGCGCGTTAGAGTTCTCGCGTTCCAACTCGTAGACCCGGACCAGTCGGTCAGGCTCGGGGAAATCCAGCGGCGCCAGGAGCACGCCGTGCACCACGGTAAAGACGGCAGTCGTCGCGCCGATACCGAACCCCAGGGTGATGACGGAAACGGCCGTGAAGACGGGATCGCGGATCAGGCTGCGGACGGCGTAGCGGAGATCGGCCAGCGTTCTTTCCATTGATCTATCCTCATAGGGAAGATTGGCGGAGCGTCCGCCGGCGGCTCCGTCACGGTGACGCAGGGTATCGATCCACTCCGTCACCGACGTTCGGCCGAGGTCACCCAGCGTCTGGATCCAGAATCGTAGCCTCCCCGCCCGGCCAGCGAACCGTGGGTGCCGGCGATGTTGACGGAAAAAAGAGACGAGGTCCGGACCGAAGCGCTCGCGGAAAGCACGCGGGTAGAGATGAAGCAGGAACCGGAAGAAGCGCTCACCGATCATCGCGGGCCTCCTTCGGGCGCGAGTTTGCCCCCGCGCGCTTGACTCACGACACGCTCCATGCGCGCCACTTCGGCCTTCAAGGCGCGGCGGCCGGCCGCCTCGATCGCGTAGACCCGTCCGCGCCGGTTGTCCACGGGGGCTACACCTCTTTTCTCGCCGATCAGCCCGCGCCGCTCGAGTCGCTGAAGCGCCTGGTAGAGACTGCCCGAGCCGAGGACGAAGTTCGCGCCGACCCGCGCCTCGATATCCAGCTTGATCGCGTACCCGTGACGCGGGCCCGCGCCAAGGGTGAGGAGGATTTCAACGGCGACGTTGGAGAGGTTGGGGCTTTCCATGGCGCGCTCCGATCTTATATATCACGACGTGACATATAGTAACGTGAGAGGTCGGCCCGGCGCAAGCGGCCTTCAACGAACCGAGAATCGGCCCGAGCGGCCGGCACGTTGCTGGCTCGCAGCCGGTCAGACATATTGCGAAGTGACCGTGCCTACAGACCCCTCGCAAACCAAGCCCTCGAGGTTCGGCGGCTTCATCGCCGAGCTAGGGCGCCGACACGTAGGGCGTATCGCTATAGCCTATGCGGCCGTGGCGTTCGTCCTGCTTCAGACCGGCGAGATCATCCTGCCGGCGTTCAACGCGCCGGAGTGGGGCCTGCGCCTGCTCGTCGTCCTGGTGCTCCTCGGACTTCCCATCGCCGTTGCGCTCGCCTGGGTCTACGACATCACCTCACACGGCATCCGCCGTACGGCCGATCTTGCGCCCGCGGCGCCGGGCCAGCCACGCCCCGGCCGCCTCATGCCGCGCCTCGCCTTCCTCGGGCTCACGCTGGCCACCGTCGCCGCGACGGGCTGGTGGGTCGTGCGCTGGTCGGTCTCCGAAGACGGGACCGACGCGCCCCCCGCGCCCCCCGCGGTCTCGACGGAGCCGGGCGGTGGGGGGGGGCCATCCACTCCATCGCCGTGCTACCGCTACAAAATTTCTCGGCGGAAGGCGGTGAGCAGGACTACTTCACTGCCGGCATGCTGGAAGCTGTGATCCACCAGCTGAGCCAGATCGAGGCGCTGCGCGTGGTCTCTCGCACTTCGGTAGGGCGCTACGCCGATACGGATAAGACGATTCCGGAGATCGCCCGCGAGCTGGACGTGGAAGCCATCGTCGAAGGGTCGGTGCTGCGCGACGGCGATCGCGTCAGGATCACCGTACAGCTCATCCACGGGCCCAGCGACACGCACCTCTGGTCGAAGAGCTACGAGCGCGAGCTGAAGGACATCATCGCGCTGCAGAGGGAGGTCGCGGAAGACATCGCCAGGGAGATCCGGGCCGAGATCACGCCGGCAGACGAGACACGGTTGGCGATGATGACGCCGGTAGACCCCGAGGCGACCGACGCGTACATGCGCGGGCGCTACGAGCAGTCGAAGGGAACCCCCGAGGGTTGGGAGGCCGCCGTTCGCTTCTACGAGGAGGCGGTGGAGATCGACTCGAGCTTCGCTTTCGCCTACGAGGGCCTGGCCGGATCGCAGTTCATGCTGGGAGCGGCGGATTCGGTCGAGTTCGTCCATGTTTTGCCGATCGTCGTGGCCGCGGTCGAAAAGGCTTTGACCCTGAACCCCGAGTCACCCGAGGCGCAAGCGGTGGTCGTCGAGGTCAGCAAGCGCTTGGCCGAGTTGGATGCGCTGGGAGAGCGGGTCACCGAGTTTACGGTCAGCCTCGATTCGCTGAGCATTCAGAACGAGGAGTGGCTCGCAACCTTCACGGAGTTTGGGAACCAGGTGCAGCGGTCCGCCATTCGTTGGGAAGGTCGTTCGCGCCCGTCCGCCGACCCGACGAGACAGATCGCGGCTGCCAGGCGCCTGGCCGCCGCCGGTGACCACGAAGCAGCGGAAGCGCTGCTCGAGGAGCTGGTGGCGACCGATCCGTCACCGATGGCGTGGCATGCGCTGGAGATGCACCATGCGGCTCGGCACGATTACTCGGCCATAGTCGAGGTCCGGCGCCGTCGACTGGCGAGCGACGGCGGCAGCCCCGAGGAGGAGACGGCGGTCGTGGCGCTGGAACGCGCCATAACGGACGAGGGGGCTCTCGGCTACTGGGCATGGCAGCGTAGGGAGCTGGGCGAGATGGAGGCGCGCGGTGAGCCGGTCTCTCAAGTCGCCTTAGCAGCGACGGCCGTGGCGCTCGGCGATTACGATGAAGCATTCGCCCGGCTCGAGGCCGCTTTCGATGCCCGCGAGCCCGGTATGCTGTCGCTGCGCGGTGATTTTCCTCTTTGGGACCCGATACGCGCTGATCCGCGGTTCGCGGACCTGCGAAGAAGAGTGCGCCAGACCCGGTGGCCGCACCCCACTCCCCGGGGGCGTCGGTGAGTTCTGCGTCGCCTTGCGAAGCCGGCCTCTCACCGCTACACTTCGAGTCCTTCAAAACAATCCAGTAAGGAAAGCGCGTCATGCCTGATCGATGATGCGCGACGCCCGAAGCGTGCATAGTAAGCTCTCCAACGTAACATGTTGCCCCCAACGCAAGGAGGACCCGCCATGGCCGAACAAGACCTCATCAAGATCGCCCGCGAAGCTGTCGATGCGTTCAACAAGAGCGATTGGGAGCGAACCAAGGCGATAATGACCCCCGACTACGTCTACAACGAAGTTGGAACCGGGCGGCGCATCCAAGGACCAGTGGAAGTAGTTGCGGCCCTACAGGGGTGGAAGCAAGCGATGCCGGATGTTACGGGGACCGTGACAAACGCCTTCGCCAGCGGCAACACGGTGACCCTGCAGGTCACCTGGGAGGGTACCCAGACGGGTCCGATGGAGGGTCCGAGTGGCACGATTCCGGCATCCGGTAAGCGCCAGGTCACACCTTCCGCCTGGATCTTCAACTTCGAGGGGGACAAGATCAAGGACACCCACCACTACTTCGACATGCTGAGCTTTTTCAAGCAGATTGGTGCCATGTAGTAGACCAGACTAGACTAGAGGAATACGAGACGGGGCTGCTATTCGGATCTGAGCGCCTGCACCGGATCGACGCGTGCCGCACGGCGCGCGGGCACATAGCTGGCGAGTAGCGCGATCCCCGCGAGCAGCAACGACACACCCGCGAACGTTCCCGGGTCGGTCGGGCTGATCCCGAACAGCAACGCCCGCATCAGGCGCGTCAACGCGAAGGCGCCAACCAGGCCCAGCACGAGGCCGAAGGCGACCACCGAGCCGCCCTGCCTGAGCACCATGCGGCTCACGTCGGCCGCGCGCGCGCCGAGCGCCATGCGCACGCCGATCTCTCCCGTGCGCTGAGCCACGACGTAGGAGACGACGCCGTAGATCCCTACGGCGCCCAGCAGCAGAGCCACAAAGGCTGCGATCACCAACATCACCATCGTGAACGCCATCTGGATGCCGGCGTCGGAGACGATCCGCTCCATCGTACGGGTCCGGGCGATGGGAAGGTTCTCATCCATCGACCAGACTTCGTTCCTCACCGCGCCCGCCAGAGTCAGCGGCGGCGTCGAAGACCGCACCACATACGTCATCGTATTGGGTCGCAAGCCACGCGTACTATCGCTGTGAAGCAGCGGGTAGTACATGGTGGGAGCGGGATCTTCCGTGAGCTCGCGGACCGGCGTGTTGGCCACGACACCCACGATCGTGTACCAAGGAGGCTCCGGGACATCGACTCGGTCGTCGGAGGGGTCCTCCGCGGGTCCGCTATGGTAGACGCGCTTCTCCAGGCCGCTCTGCCCCGGCCAGTAGCGCTCCACGAGCTCGGCGCTCACCACGGCGGCGCCGGTTCGCTGCTCCTGGTCGGCCCGCTCCAGCGTTCGACCCTCCAGGAGCGGTATCCGCATCGTCTCGAAATAGCCGGCGCTCACCCTGCGCGTTGCCACGATTGGCGGGATCTCTCCCGGCGCTGGCGTCGAACCCCTAGCCTGCAGAGGATCACCGTTCCAGCTACCGCAGAGAACGAGGCAGGTAATCGCGGCCGCCGATTCCACTCCGGGCAATCCCTCGAGACGGTCGAGAAGCTCCCGGTGGAAAGCGACCGCCGCCTCGCGGCTCGGGTAGTCCGCGCGGGGGAGACCGAGCTGGAAGGTCAAAACGCCTTCCGCATTAAAGCCGAGATCGAGACGGCTCAAGTGCCAGAAGCTCCTCGCCATCAGCCCGGCCCCTACGAGCAACATGAGCGCCAGCGCCACCTGGCTAGCGACGAGTGCACTTCGCAGGCGTGCGCCCCCCCGAGACGTTGTCATCCCCCGGGCCCCCTCTTTGAGGGATGCGACGAGGTCGGGTGTACGTCTAACGATCGGGATCGCGCCGAAGATCAGGCTGGCCAGCAAAGAGACGGCCGCGGTGAAGATGAGCACGTTGCCATCGATGCCAACCTCGTGGAGCCGTGGCAGGTTGTCCGGTCCGAAGGCGCGCAGCAGCTGCACACCTCCAAAAGCGAATAGGAGGCCCAGCGCCCCTCCGGCGATGGCGAGCAAGGTGCTCTCGGTGAGAAAGTGACGCACGAGATCGCCGCGGCCGGCGCCCAGCGCGGTACGCACCGCCATCTCCCGCTGCCGGGCTTCGGCGCGCACGAGGAAAAGGTTCGCCACGTTGGCGCAGGCGATGAGGAGCACGAAGGCCACGGTGCCCAGCAGAATCCAGAGCGTTCGCTTGATGTCGCCCACCAGGCTTTCCTTGAGGGTCGTGATCACGGCGGCGAGCCGAGCATCGTTGATCACGCGATCCACCTGCCCACTCGGGAACGACTCCGTGAGACGGGGGATGAGAGCGTTCAGCTCCGCCTCCACCTCGTCCGGCGTCGCGCCCGGGCTCATGCGAGCTATCCCGCGGCGGCTGAAATTGCCGAAAGAGGTGGCCGCTGGGTCGATGACCAGCGGCGCCCAGAGCTTCGTCTCGCGAGACGGATATGCGAACCCCGGCGGCATCACGCCAATGATCTCGAGCGGAGTGCCCTCTACCTGGACGGTGCGCCCCAGGGCCGAGGGATCCGCTCCGTAGCGACGCGTCCAAAGGTCGTGGCTCAGCACGACGACGCCCGTTCCGTCAGCGTAGTCATCGTTCTCGTCGAACGTCCGGCCCATGAGCGGGGGAACGCGCAGCGTCGCGAACAGGGTGTGGGTGGCGATCGTAGCGCTCAACCGTTCGGGAGTGCCGTCACCGGTGAGGCCCACATCGGCCTCCAAGTAGATCGCCATCTCCTCGAGCGTGCGGCTGCGCTCGCCATAGTGGACGTAGAGGCCGTTGGTCATGTCGAGACCTTTTTCGGTACCGATCCCCGCCGCAGCGTGGTCCAGCCAGACCAGCCGCTCCGACTCGGGATAAGGCAACGGGCTCAAGACGACGTTGTAGACGACGCTGTAGATGGCCGTGTTGGCCCCAATCCCGAGCGCCAGCGTGAAGATGGCGGCGACCGTGAAGCCGGAATTCTTCGCCAGCCTACGCATCGCATGGCGGGTTTCCAGGATGAGGACGGACATGGGTTCCTTTCGGCTCACACGCTCGACTCTCCCGCGCGCTCGCCGCCGGTCGGCGCGCCGCGGGATGCCGAGCCAGACCAGGCGCTCATGAAGCGCCGAACCGACCAGGCCAACGAGCTCGCGGAGGAAGAACCGCATGCTTCCCAGAGCTCCCTCTTGACCCGCCACCTCCGCCGCCCGAAGGGCGAAAGTCGCCAGCATATCGCTGCCGTACCGCTGCCGGAATTCTCTCGGGTAGAGCCGAAGCAGAGCTCGGTAGAGCCACGTGTGGCGGGCAGCACGCTTCTCGCTCATGCCGACTCCGAATACAGATCCTTCTCGGTCGCCGCGACGACGAGCTCGTGAAGCCGCCGAGCTTCGAGCGACGCGACCTGGCGCCCCAGGCCGGTGAGTTGGAAATACTGGCGACGCGCATCGGTCGAGGCGGCGGCCGCGTCGGGCGCGCCCTCGATCAGCCCATCGTCGGCGAGACGCTTGAGCGCCTGGTAGAGGCTGCCCGTCGTCGGCTTGAGCTTGCCGCTCGAGCGGCGCTCGATCTCCTTCCCGATGGCGTAACCGTGTGCGGGCGTCGTGCCCAGCGCCAGCAGGATGTGGAAGGAGAGGTTGCCGAGCGGCAGGAATCGATCGGGCTCGGGGTCTCTTGATTTCATGGCAGCTCCCCTCGGCGAAGGACCAGTACGGGCGTATTTATTATATGATCTAATACTATAGTGGCAACTACTATAAAGGACCGAGCCGCGTTTCACAAGGGGCAAGAGTCGGCGGCCTCTCAGCCTTGACCCACTCTCGAGCGCGGTTCAGGTTGGCGTTATGAGAGAAGCGAGCGCCAAGCGCTCCGCCGCGATCCAGGCGATCATCAACCGGCCGCTGATCGAGCCGCTGATCTTCGTCGCTCTGGCACTCGTCTTCATCTGGATCGTCCGGCCGGCCCAAAACGACTGGCTCGAGATCCCCCTCCTTACCGTGATCGTCGCGATACCGTTCGCCTCGGTCTGGCTTCACGGAGACAGCCTGCGGGAGCTCGGGCTCCGCTTCGACAATTTCTGGGCGTCGGCGCGTGATGTGGGGGCCATCACGCTCATCGGGGCGGGCTTCGTCCTGGCGATCGGTATGCTGGTCGGCTCGGCCCCCAGCCTGGAGACCGTGACGCTGCGGCGATTCCTGCTGTACCCGTTTTGGGGTCTGGCCCAACAGTTCGCGATGCAGTCTTTCACTTATAGGAGAGTACGCGAAGGTCTGAAGGCGCCGATCCCGGCCGCGGCGCTGACCGCGATGCTGTTCGCGCTGCCCCACCTCCCGAACTGGTCCCTCGCCTCGGTCACGCTCCTCGGCGGTTACGTCTGGTGCCGCCTCTTCGAGCGCAACCCGAACCTGTTCACGCTGGCGCTCTCCCACGGCTGGCTTGCCGTGCTGCTGCGGGCGACGTGGCCCGCGGTGTGGCTGCACAACTTGAGGATCGGGCCCGGCTACTGGAGCTGGACGCCCTGACTGAGTGGGGCAGATTGCGACGCGCCGTCGGAGCGGGTTAGTATACCGGTCCGCGCCGCGCCAGTCGCCTGCCGAAGTCGCGCACGGATAGAATACTAACGACACCCGCCTGGATAGGAGGAACCCATGGCACACGAGCTCCCCCCACTGCCCTACGGCTTCGACGCGCTCGAGCCGCACATCGACAAACGCACGATGGAGATCCACCACGGCAAGCACCACGCCGGCTACGTGAGCAAGCTCAACGCCGCGATCGAGAAGCACCCCGACCTGGGCGACTGGAGCGTGGAGAAGCTGGTGGCCCAGCTGAGCGAAGTACCGGAAGACATTCGAGGCGCCGTTCGCAACAACGGCGGCGGGCATGCCAACCACTCCCTGTTCTGGCAGATCATGGGAGGCTCAGGCGGCGAGCCGTCGGGCGACCTGGCGGCCGCCATCGATAGCGAGCTCGGCGGCTTCGCGAGCTTCCAGGAGCAGCTCAGCACAGCCGCGGCCACGCGCTTCGGCAGCGGTTGGGGCTGGCTGACCGTCGATGCGAGCGGAAAGCTGGGCGTCCAGAGCACGCCGAATCAGGACAACCCGTTGACGGAAGGCCGGACGCCGATCCTGGGCGTCGACGTCTGGGAGCACGCCTACTACTTGAATTACCAGAACCGCCGGCCCGACTACGTCAAAGCATGGTGGAACGTCGTCAACTGGGACGCGGTAGCTGAGCGCTACGCGGCGGCACGCGACTAGCCCGCGCCCGCGCCCGCGAACCAAGATTGCCTACGAGCCCTCCGGCGCCGTTCGGCGTCGGAGGGTTTCTCGCGCTCAGCCCTCGCCGACGTACGCTTTAGCGAAAACTTCTGAGAACTCCTCGATGGAAGTCGGCGTGGTGTTCTCGGCAGATCGAGCTTCCTCCGGAACGACCCGCCCCTCGTTGAACCCGCGGCTGACTTCTATTAGTTGCTGAGCCACGCCCTGGCTGACGCCCATCGTCATCATGGCGAACTCGGCAGCGGAATAGGCGAACTGTACGTACCTCAGCTTGTCTTTACCGATCGCTCTACCCAGCACGCCGACCGCTTCCCGCATCGTCAGGTCGCGCTCGCCCAGCAGCTCGCGCTTGGAACTGCCGCTGAACCCGAGCTCGAGCAAGAGGTCCGCGGCGACGGCCGCGATATCCCGCGCGGCGACCTGCGGGATCGACAGATCGGGCAACAGCGCCGAGCCAGCGACGCCGAGCTTCTTGATCATGTCGATCCCATGTAGGTGGTTCTCGAAGAAATAGCCGCCGCGCAGATGAACGACGTTCAGCCCAACCACGGCGTTCAGGCGATCTTCGTGCTCGCGCAGCCCGGCTATGGAGCCGGTGCCCTCGGTGTGCTGAGCCCCGATGCCGCTGAGGTTGACCGCGTATTCGACGCCGGCCTTCTTGATGCCGTGGGCGATGGCCTCTCCGCATTTTCGTTGATAGGCGCGTAGGTCGTCCACGTCCAGACGCTGTGGGATCAGAGAGTAGACGGCTCGCGCCCCCGAGAAGGCGTCCACCATCGCGTCCCGATCTTCGACGGACCCGATGAATTGCTCGGCCCCCTTCTCCACCAGAGGTCGCAGACGCTCCGCGCTGCGGCCGATCACTCGAACCCGCGCGCCCCGAGCCAGCAGCGCCTCGGCGAGGGGGCGCCCGGTGTTCCCGGTGGCGCCAACGACGGCGTACATCTCGGGGATAGACCTGCCCTCCGTACATCAAATGCGAGATTAGCACGTTTAAGTATAGACGGTACTACGTGGTCCAGAAAGCCGGATTCGGCTGTTACTCGGCCAGTGAACCCCATTCAATACGTGTTTCTACGTATTTCGGAGCTCGGCTTAGCGACCTAGACTTTCCTAATCAATATTTCGACACGCTCAATTACTCAGATTGCGAATCGATGAACTACACGGATTCTTTCGAGCAACTACGCTCCGGCTTTCTCAACGACGGTAGGTTCTTCAGCGTCGAAGCGGCACGACGCAAGCACAGCGACTGGAAGGCATGGATCGCTTGCGTGCCTGGTGATCAACCAGGTGTCGGCAGCCAACCACCGGTGCTCAAGGTCGCGGGCTACAAAGAGCAACTTCGTAAGTGGGCAGAAAAGCTAACCATCG
>CANPVX010000088.1 GCA_947581815.1 Candidatus Indicimonas acetifermentans
GAACGGATCAGCCGCCCATGCGACGCGAGCCACGGCCAGCGCCGGCGCTCTCATCGGCCTCGATCCTGTTTCGCGTCCATATCAATACTCGCCGAGAATGTATTGCTCTCAACATAACAGAAAGCTCGCCCGGCGGGACGCGCCCTGCGCCAGGCGAGCGTGTATTCCTGCACGACCACCTTAGGAAACAGTATCGGAAGGATCACAGCTGAATCTCGAAGCACGTTGCCTGAAGTTACCCACCCCCGAATTGCGTGTCAAAGCTGAAGTTCGGCCGCTTGACACCCCTGAAGGAGCCGGGTATCCTTACGCGGTTTTGTCTCCGCTCAAGCACTGGAAAAACGGGAGTGAAATTGCCGAACTCGAAATCCGCGGTGAAGCGTATGCGCCAGAGCCGCCGGCGCAGAGACCGAAATAAGGCGGTGAGGACACGGTTGAAGAGCGCGGTCAAGAGTGTCCGCGCCGCCTCTCAGGCGGCCGAGGCTACGGACCTGTTCCGCCGGGCGGTCACGCTCCTCGATCGGGCCGCGGCCCGCGGTCTCATCCATCATAACCGCGCCTCTCGATCCAAGGCGCGCCTCGCCGCCCACGTGCGGCGCCTCGGCGGGACCGCCTAGCGCTCCCTTCCCTACGCGAACATAGAAGACATGCGGAGGGCGGCCGAATGTGCCGCGCCCCTCGCCCCCGCCCCTTGGCATTCTCTGGCCGCTCACTCCGCCGGAAGTTCCTCCCCACACTCTGTGCAATACCACTCGGCGGGATCGTTCGCTGCCGAGCAATGGGGGCAGATGATGGTCTGCGGTGTGCCGCGCCCGTGCTGTTCCAAGAACGAGAAGGTCTCCGTCGTCCCTTCCGCCGATTCGTCCCCCAATGAAAGCGATTCGAGGAAAGCTAGCTCGTCCCCTACCGTGTTAGCGCTGGCGGGTTCTTCCGCGGGCTCCTGTCCGGCCGGCGCGGCCGGTGGAGGCTCCAGCTCGATGCTGCCCGCCTCGACATCGTCGTCGCCTAGAACCAGCTCGCCCAGGGATATGAAATCGTCGCCGGAATCCGCCGCGGCTGCCGCGGGCTCGGCGACGGAAGGCTGAGCAGGTGGCGCTTCAACGGCTGGTAGGGGCTCCAGTTCCGCCGCCGATCCAACCTCGACTGGCGCCGGCGGGGGCGGCGGGGGCGGCGGGCGCGGCGGGGGCGGCGGTGCCACGTCGATGTCCGGAGGGGGCGGCGGAGCTACTGCAGGGATCTCTTTCTTACTTTCGACCTGGACGATGATGCCGTTCAACCGATCAAGCTCGCCACGCGACTCCTCGAGCTCGGTCTCGCTTTCCTCGACCGCCTTGACGAGACGCTCCTCCAGCTCGGTCCAATCCTCATTATCCTGAAACTCGCCAACGCTGCGACGGAGCCGCGACTCCTCTAGCTCCTCCTGTCGGTCGCCCAACTCGGCCTCGAGGCCCTGCAGCGAACCCTGCATCTCCTTCAGCCGCTCGTGCAGATGCTTGCTGTGCGACTGAAGGCTCTTTACGGTTTCCTTGAGCCGCTTTTCGTAATCGGCTTTGACCTTACCGTAGGCGCGCTCGCTCGAGCCCGTGCGCTCTGACTCCAGGCGAGCGATGAAATTGGAATACTTCTCGCGGGCCTGGAGAAGCTCGTCTATCTCTTTCGAAACCTCATCCGACATCTTCGCTCACCTTGACCGTCGCCCGTGCATCGGCGCGCTCTCCACGCCGATCGTACACCGTACGGCCCCCCACCAGAGTCATCACCACCCTACCCACCAGCTCCCGGCCCTTGAAGGGCGTGTTGCGGCCGCGGCTGCAGAACCTGTCGGCACGGCACTCCCACCGTTCCTCGGGATCGAACACGACGATATCCGCGTTCGCTCCGTCCGCGAGGCTGCCCGCCGGCAGCCCTGCTATCTGGGCGGGCTTCGAGGCCATCCTATCGACGAGCTCTAGAAGATCCAGCCGTCCACCCAACACCATTTCCTGCAGGCTCACCCCGAGGGCGGTTTCAAGCCCGACCACGCCGAACGCCGCGTCGTCGAACTCCCGCTCCTTCTCCTCATAGTGGTGCGGCGCGTGATCTGTCGCAATGCAGTCTATCACACCTTCCACAAGCGCGTCCCGCACCGCTGCCACATCGGAGGCCGAGCGCAGCGGCGGGCTCATCTTGGCATCCGTCCGATAACCTCGCACGGCCTCGTCGGTCAGCGCGAGATGATGCGGCGTCACCTCCGCAGTGACCCTGACCCCACGCGCCTTGGCGGCTCGAATGATCTCCGCGGAGCCGGCCGTGGAGACGTGGCAGATGTGCAGGCGGCCCCCCGTAAGTTCAGCGATCAGGCAATCTCGCGCCACCGCGACGTCCTCGGAGGCGTTCGGAATCCCGCGTAACCCCAAGGCCGTGGATACAGCTCCCTCGTTCATGACCCCCTGGCCGCTGAGCCCCTGATCCTCGGCATGCGAGAATACGGGGATGTCGAACACCTGTGTGTATTCGAGGGCTCTCCGCATCAGGCCCGAGTCCCAGACCGGATGTCCATCGTCCGAGACCGCAACGGCCCCCGCCGCGATCAGCTCACCGATCTCCGTCATCTCCTTCCCCTCGAGCCCGACGGAGACCGCGCCGACGGGGTAGACCCTGGCCAGCCTCGCTCGCTCGCCCTTGGCCAGCACGAAGCCTACCGCGGCTGGATCATCGATGGGTGGGTCCGTGTTCGGCATGGCGCAGACCGACGTGAAGCCTCCGGCGACGGCCGCTGACGCGCCCGACTCGATAGTCTCCTTATGCTCGCCGCCGGGCTCGCGCAGATGCACGTGCACATCCACGAAGCCCGGGCTGAGGCAGAGGCCGGAAAGATCGATGACCTCGGCGTTTTCCGGGGCCGGGATCGCCGGGGCGAGACGGGCGATCGCGCCATCGACCACCAGCAGATCCATCACCGCGTCGAGCCGCTGCGCCGGATCGAGCACGCGGGCGCCCTGAAGCAGGCGGGGCCCGCTCACGATCGATCCTCCTGCTTAGCCGCCTCCGCCCGGTCGGGCGAGCCGCCGGCGAGCAGATAGAGCACCGCCATGCGCACCGCCACGCCGTTGGTCACCTGGTCGAGGATCACCGAATGAGGGCCGTCGGCCACGTGCGAGTCGATCTCCACGCCGCGGTTCATGGGTCCGGGGTGGAGGATGAGAATGTCGCGCGGCGCTTTCTCGAGGCGAGCCTCAGAGATCCCGAAGACGCGATTGTACTCGCGAAGGGAAGGTACGTAGCCAGCGTGCATGCGCTCAAGCTGTAGCCTAAGAACGTTGAGGATCTCCGCCCATTCGATGGCCTCCTCGACGCGCTTGAAGACCCGCACGCCCAGATCCCCGACGCCGTGCGGGATCAACGTCGGCGGGCCGCACACGGCGACCTCGGCACCTAGCTTCAGCAGCCCCCAGATGTTCGAGCGCGCGACACGGGAATGCAAGATGTCGCCAACGATGCAGACGCGACGGCCCGCTAGGGATCCCAAGTTGTCGCGGATCGTGAGCATGTCGAGCAAGGCCTGCGTCGGGTGCTCGTGCTGCCCATCGCCGGCGTTGATGACGTTGGATGGGATTCTCTGGGCGAGGAACTCGGCAGCGCCCGACGATTGATGGCGTATTACGACCATGTCGATACGCATCGCCTCAAGGTTGCGCGCCGTATCGACCAGATTCTCGCCTTTCTGAAGCGAGGATCCTGATCTCGAGATGTTGACGGTGTCGGCCGACAGCCTCTTCTCGGCGAACTCGAACGAGACCCGGGTTCGGGTGGAGGGCTCATAGAAGAGGTTGACGATCGTTTTGCCGCGCAGCGCAGGCACTTTCTTTATCTGCCGCTCGCTGATCTCCTTGAACGGCTCGGCCACGTCGAGGATGGCCGTGATCTGCTCGGCCGTCAGTCGCTCGAGCCCTGTAAGATCTTTGCCAAACTCGACTGTCGCTGTCACTTCACTCGACGTCCCGAAGCTGGACGGCCAGCTCCCCATCTTCACGCGGCACCAGGACCGCGACATCCTCGTGGGGTCCCACTTCGATGTGGCGACCCACAAAATCGGGCTGGATCGGCAACTCGCGCCCGCCTCTATCGATGAGCACGCAGAGGTAAATGCGACCCGGCCGGCCGAAATCGGCCAGCTCGTCGAGCGCCGCACGCGTCGTTCGCCCCGTGTGACATACGTCGTCGACTATGACCACGGAGCGATCGTCGATGTTTCCGGGGATGTCTGTAGAGCCGATGATGGGGCGGGGGCCGATAGCGCTGAAGTCGTCGCGATACAGTGTGATGTCCAGAGAACCGCGGGGGATGTCCCGGCCCTCGCCTTTCTCGATCTCTTCCGCCAGAAGATCGGCGAGGTCCACACCACGGCGGTGGATCCCGATCAGGATTAGATCTTCCGTCCCGGCGTTCCGCTCCACAATCTCCCGGGCCATGCGCGCGATCGCTCGACGCACAGCGCGTTCGTCCATGACGACCGAATTCTTATTCGCAGGCAACTCTACTGCCCTCACTGCCCTCTGCCAGCCGACCCACTCGCCGCCTTCCCGCCACCAAACCCTCGTGGGCGGTTGGCCGCGGCCAGTATAGCGGGCAACTCGCTGGAGTGTCAACGCTCCTGAACGCCCCTCGGCGCCTCCTGTCCTCTTTACAAGCGCAGCCCGCACTCCGTATCATCCCGCGGCCTCTAACCTCTAAGAAACCCCGCGATCATGCGCCGACTGATACCGACCACGCTGCTGTTCTTCTGTGCGTACACTACGCCAGCCGCGGCGGCTGTCCAGGGTGGCGCGGAGGTTCATGTGAGCGGCCCCAAGGCCACCCTGACCCAGGTCCCCTTCGCGATCGCTTTCGAAGCGCCAGCCGCGCCTCGCCCCGTGCCGTTCCAGGTGACGCGGGCCAGCGACGGAGAGGTCTTGGCTGAGGGGACAGCGGAGCCCGGCGCGAGCGTGGAGGTCGCCGGTCTCGTGATCAGGCGAAGGGCCGACATGCCGTTGCGCGTCACCGTCGGCGCGACCAGCGGAGAGTTCCGCACTCTCGTGCTGCCAGGCTGGTTCAGCCTCCTCCCGCCATTGCTGGCGATCGCGCTCGCCCTCATCACCCACGAGGTCCTTATCTCTCTCTTTGCCGGTATTTGGCTCGGCGCGTTCTTCGTCGCCGGGCTCAATCCGTTCGCCGCTCTGCTGCGCACCATCGATTCTTACATCACGCCGGCCCTCACCGACCCCAGCAACGCGTCCATCGCCATCTTCAGCCTGATGCTGGGCGGCATGGTTGGTTTGATGGGACGCAGCGGCGGCACGCGCGGGATCGTGGAGGCGGTCGCCCCGTTCGCCACGAACCGGCGGCGCGGCCAGCTCGCCACCTTCGGCGCGGGGCTGGCGATCTTTTTCGACGACTACGCCAATACCTTGATCGTCGGCAATACGATGCGACCGATCACCGATAGGCTGCGGATCTCGCGCGAGAAGCTGGCCTACCTGGTCGACTCCACGGCGGCGCCCGTCGCGGCGATCGCCTTCGTATCGACCTGGGCCGGTTACGAGATGTCGCTGATCCGAAACGGTCTCGAGCAAGCCGCCGCCCAGGTGGCAGGCGCGGACCCGGCGCTCGCGGCCAGCCTGCGCGCGGCGAGCCCGCTGACCGTCTTTCTTCACACGATTCCGTACCTGTTCTATCCGATCCTCGCGCTCATCTTCGTATTCCTGGTCTCTTTCACGATGCGCGACTTCGGCCCGATGCTGGCCGCTGAGAAGCGCGCGGCGCGCGGCGAGGGCCTGCACCGCAAGGGCGCGATGGTTCTGGTCGACACCTCCGCCACGATGATGGAACCCAGTGAGGACACGCCGCGCCGCTGGTACAACGCGGCCGCCCCTGTCTTGACGGTCGTCCTCGTGGTGCTGCTGGGCCTCTACTTCGACGGTCGAGCCAGCTTGGGCGGAAGCGGCAGCATGACGGAGATCCTGAGCGCCGCCGACCCGTTCAAGACCCTTCTCTGGGGATCGCTCGCCGGTGTCCTCGTCGCTTTCGCGCTACCCGTCGCGCAAAGAATTCTTTCGGTCAAGGAATCGATGGAGGCCTGGATCGCGGGGCTCCGCGCCATGCTGCTCGCCATAGTCATCCTGGTGCTCGCCTGGTCGCTGGGCGATGTGACGGAGGCGGTGGGTACGGCGCCCTACGTCAGCCACATCCTCGAGACCGCCGGCTTCCCACTGCAGATGCTTCCCTTCGCGGTATTCGTGGCCGCCGCGGTGATAGCCTTCGCGACAGGCACCTCGTGGGCTACCATGGCCATCCTGCTTCCCCTGGTGATCCCGCTTGCCGTGGCTCTGGGCGGTGGGATCGGCTTCGAGAGCGGCGGGGGGTATACGGTACTGCTCGGCACGATAAGCTCGGTGCTGGCCGGATCGATCTTCGGCGACCACTGCTCGCCGATCTCCGACACGACGGTCATGAGCTCCATGGCCTCGGCATCCGATCACGTCGACCACGTGCGCACGCAGCTGCCTTATGCTCTGCTCGTGGCTGTCATCGGCCTGGCGATCGGCGACCTGCCGACCGCGTTCGGGATGCCCTGGATATTTTCTTATCTGATCGGCGCCGCGGCGCTCTTCGCCGTGCTGCGCTTTTGGGGCCGCCCTTCATTTTCGTCCAGGAGCGTCGAGATATGAGCCTGTAGGTCGGCCCGATGCCGCGGCCTCACCGCCTCTTACCGAAGAATCCTCGCAGCAGCCGCGCCGCCTCCGCTTCTCCCACCCCGCTCTGAACGATCACTCGATGGTTCAGCCGCTCGTCCTCGACGATGTTGCCCAGGCTGCCGCACATCCCCGCCTTCGGGTCCGCGGCGGCGAACACGAGCCGGCGGATGCGGGCCAGGACCATGGCGCCCGCACACATCGCACAAGGCTCCAGGGTGACATAAAGGTCGCAATCGTTCAGGCGCCAGTCTCCGAGCGCCGCCGCGGCGGCTCGTATCGCCAGGACTTCCGCGTGTGCCGTCGGGTCGGAGCGTTCGCGCGTGAGGTTGTGAGCGCGCGCGATGATCTGGCCCTCACGCACGATGAGCGCACCCACAGGCACTTCGCCCCGCTCAGAAGCCGCTAAGGCTTCTTCGAGGGCAAGCTCCATCCAGTGAGCTGGGTCATCCTGCATGATCTAATGTGTCAATAGCTGGTGCGGGAGTCTTGAACCTGGACCGTTGTGAAAGGGAGAGGGGAGAAGGGGATACGTTGCCTCTTCCTCGACTCGGGGGGCGGGTTGGGCGGGGGCGGGGGCGCCGTCGCTCGAGCGGTCAGCTCCCGTCACGAAAGGTGCGCACGACGCCCCGAGCCACCCCAAGCAGGCGGTCAAGTGTAGCACCGTTGCCGCCGCCAGACCCATCGTCTTCGGGGTTGTTCGAGCTATTTCGCTCGAGCTCTATACGCCCATCGCGGCTGGAAACGCGTGTATCCTCGGGAGCGGGTTTGTCACAGGGCTCGACCAGCAGCAGGTCGCCGTCCAGGATCCCCGCCGACTGTAGGTGATCCCCGTTGATCCGAACCAGGAAGCAGTCTGGCGAGCAGGCCAGCCCGCGATCGAGGTCGTACTGGGTGTCCACCTCTTCCCAGTGATCGGGTATCGGATCCCGGTACACCGGGATGGTATAGGTCTCGGGCGACAGATCGAGGCCGAGGATCTTGAGCGCGCGCGATCGAGACCGGGTTCTGTCGAGATATCCCTTACGTTGGAGAGACTGGAGGTACTCGGTGACGGTCTTGGTAGAGCGGATGCCGAATCGGGAACCGATTTCGCGTATGCTGGGCTGATAGGTCTCTCGCTTGAGGTAATCGACGACGAAGTTGTAGATGCGACGCTCGATGGGGGAGAGCACCTTGGGCATGCGCACCTCCTAACTGGGGCGGGCGGATGAGAGACCTAGCATCCGTTGACGCCCCGACCGGCAGGCATCCCCGGTCCCTCAGTGACATAATCTGGCTGCGAGAAAAAATCGTGCGCGACAGTTTATCGAACGCGCAGGCAGGCGTCAAGGCTAAAGATCGAGGAGTGCGAAGTCAAGCTCTTGAACTCGACGGGTGCGGGCTCTTCGCGACAGCTTCAGAAGTGCGAGGCAATCTCGCTCCGAGCAACGCACCGCTCAATCGTTGTTTTTCATCGAGACGAGTTTTTTTCGTCCGAGTCGTTCGGCATCGCAACCAATTCTTGCATCGCATCGTCGATGCGTGCGAGCACGAGCTCGCGTCCCATCAACTCCGTCACTTCGAAGATGCCCGGGCTGACGCCGCTGCCGGTGAGAGCCAGTCGGAGGGGGTGAATCAGCTTGCCAGCGCCGATCTCCAGCTCGGCGGCCACGCCCCTAAGGCATTGTTCTATGGGCACTTGCGCCCACTGGCCCAAGCCCTGTAGGCGCTCCCTCAGGCGCCCGAGGCGGCCCGCAACAACTTCAGGATCCTTCCAATGCTTCGCGATCGCCGCCGCTTCGTACGTCAACGAACCCTCGAAGAAAGGTCGCGCCTGCGATACGACATCCATCAACGTGCGCGCCCGTACCTTCACGAGATCTAGAACTTGCAGCCACCACTCTCCACTTCGTTCCAGCGCTCCGCTCATCGCGATCCCGGCCTCGCCCATGAACGGCACGACCCAGTCGGCGACCTCGGCGGCGCTCGATTTCGACAGGTGCTGGCCGCTGAGCCATCCCAGTTTATCGTTGTCGAAGATCGCCGCCTTCTTGTTGATGCCATCCAAGCTGAAGCGCTCGATCAGCTCCGCCATCTCCATGTACTCCACGTCGTCCCCGGGCGACCAGCCCAGAAGAGCCAGGAAGTTGACCATGGCTCGTGGCAGGAAGCCGGCCTCGCGGTACTGCCGGACCGCCGTGGCACCGTGTCGTTTTGACAGGCGTTTGCCGTCCGCTCCCAAGATCAGCGGCACGTGACCGAAAATGGGAACGTCGTGCCCCAAGGCTCGATAGATCTGTATCTGCTTCGGCGTGTTCGACGTGTGGTCAGCCCCGCGCATGACGTGGGTGATCCCCATCTCGGTGTCATCCGATACGACCGCCAGCTGGTACGTGGAAGTAGAGTCGGAGCGCAGGATGACGAAGTCCTCGATGTCCGCGTTCGCGAAGCGGGTTCGGCCGTGGACCAAATCGTCCCAGACCGTCTCCCCCGGAGGCATGCGAAAGCGGACGCTGTGGGGCTCGCCCGACCGGGCCCGCGCGAGCGTCACGTCGGGGTCCAGGTCTCGGCAACGACCGTCATACATGTAGGCGGCATCGCCGGCCGCCTCCCGGCGGCGGGCTTCCAGCTCTTCCGGGGTGCAGAAGCAGCGGTAAGCGTGTCCACTGGCAAGCAGCCGCTCCGCGTCGGTCCGATGCCGCGCGACGAAGTCGGCCTGGTGGTAGGGCCCCTCGTCCCAGTTGAGCCCCAGCCACGTGAGTCCGTCCAGGATCGCTTCGGTCAGCTCGGGCCGGCTGCGGTTCCTGTCCGTGTCCTCGATGCGGAGGATGAACGAGCCTCCGGCGTGGCGAGCGAAGAGCCAGTTGAAGAGCGCCGTCCGCGCGCCTCCAACGTGGAGGTAGCCGGTCGGGCTGGGTGCGAAGCGTACACGCGGTGGTTCCGTCATGTCCCATCAATCCAGACGGGCTGCGTCCCCGCACAGAGGCGCAGCCCGTCACGGTGAGGCGGAGAGGGTGGGATTCGAACCCACGAGGGGCGTAAACCCCCAACACCTTAGCAGGGTGCCGCCTTAAGCCGCTCGGCCACCTCTCCCAAGGGCCCGGCTATCAGAATCTCCGGCCCGGATGAGCTAGTATTATA
>CANPVX010000089.1 GCA_947581815.1 Candidatus Indicimonas acetifermentans
ACCTAACGGTGTACGAGAACGTGGAGCTGCCGCTGACGTACCGCGGGATGGCGGGCAGCGAGCGGAAGCAGCGGGTGCACGAGTCGCTGGAGAGGGTGGGGATGAGCCACCGGGTCAAGCATTATCCGTCACAGCTATCGGGAGGCCAGCAACAGCGCGTGGCGGTGGCGCGGGCAATCGGTGGCCAGCCGCTGATCCTGCTGGCGGACGAGCCGACGGGTAACCTGGACTCGACGAACGGCGGCGCGGTGATGGACCTGATGGAGGAACTGCACGCTGAGGGGGCGACGATCTGCATGGTGACGCACGATCCCCGCTACGCGCACCACGCCAGTCGCACGGTTCACCTCTTCGACGGCCAGGTCGTACATGAGGAGGACACCAAAAAGGCCAAGGAGTTGGAGGAAAGCGGCTTCGACATCGATTGACGGGTTCGCGGTTGGCTCTCCGGTTAGGAAGGTTCCGACTCGCAAAACGTTCCGGGGGCTCATTTCTGGCCCCCGGATTCGCATCTGGCTCCCTTCCCGTCGCATTGCGAACCGCTCGCCCCTCGATTAGATAGAAACCCTGCGAACCCCGAAATCGAAAGGCAACGACGGTTAGATGATAACTCTCAGGAATCTCGAGAAATTCTATGACACGGGGGCGGGCAAGACCTTCGTGCTGCGGAACATCAACTCAGAAGTGAAGGACGGTGAATTTCTCACGATCATGGGGCCCTCCGGAGCCGGCAAATCCACTCTTCTCAGCATCATCGGTATGCTGGACGCCGCCTGGCAAGGCGAGTACTACCTGTACGATAGCCCCGTGCACGAGTTGAAGTCGAAAAAGCGCAACGCGCTGAATAAACAATACATCGGTTTCGTCTTCCAGCAGTACCATCTCCTCGACGACCTGACCGTCGCAGAGAATCTGGAGATCCCCCTGTCGTATCGGAACGTCAAACGGTCGGAGCGCCAGGCCATCGTCGCCGATATGCTCGACCGCTTCAACATCGTCGCCAAGAAAGATCTCTACCCCAGCCAACTCTCCGGTGGACAGCAGCAGCTCGTCGCTGTCGCGCGCGCTCTCGTGGCGGAACCGAAGCTGATTCTGGCCGATGAGCCGACGGGCAGCCTCCACACGAGCCAGGGCAAGATCATCATGGACCTGCTCAAGGAGCTCAACGAGCAGGGCACCACGATCATACAGGTCACCCACAACGAGGCCTGGGCTGAGTACGGCGACCGCATCATCAATCTCAGGGACGGCTGGATCATGAAGAACTGACGCGCCCGGCCGCGGGCGCCCCTCTCCGTCGAGTTCCTTTCGCAGAAAGCTTGTTCGCTCGTGGGAAGCGTATCCCACGCACGAACACCGGTCCTCCCTGGCGGCAGCGCACCGCACGCGGCAACTCGTTGAACGGAAATGACTTAACGGCGCAACCGCGTCTGGCATCTGCCTTGCAACCCGTCCTCCCGACCGCTTCAACCGGCTAGAACGACCGACCCTATGAGACGCGCTGTGCTAGAGTCGATTTGGCAGGACATCCGCTATGGCCTTAAGAGTCTAACGAAGAGCCCCGGCCTTGCCGTCGTGGCGGTGGCGGCGCTGGCCCTCGGAGTGGGGGCGAACAGCGCAATTTTCAGCTTTGTCAACGCGACCCTGATCAAGCCGCTTCCTTTCGATCACCCGGAGCGCCTGGTCACGCTGTCGGGAATCGACCCCTTTGGTCGGCCCAACGAGGCGTCCGCCTCCGATTTTCTCGATTGGAGAGATCAGGCGGAGTCCTTCAGCGGGATGGCGGCGTGGGTGACTTACGGTCGTCGGCTCACCGGGGGGAGCGAGCCCGAACACCTCGAAATCGTCCGCGGCTCCGCGGCTCTTTTCTCGATCCTCGGCGTCGAGCCTCTATTGGGCCGAAATTTCGCGCCCGGCGAGGACGAAGATGGGGCGAGCGGAGTCGCGATATTGAGCCATTGGCTCTGGGCCAGCCGTTTCGGGGCCGACCCTGCCATACTCGGGCGGACGATCATTCTCGATGGCAAGCACCACACCGTTGTGGGCGTGATGCCCGCCGGCTTCCTCTTTCCCGATGACGGCGCCGTCGCGCTGTGGACTCCGCTGACCTTCCAGTGGTTCGAACGCAACTACAGAACCGTCCGCATGTTCGATGTCATCGCACGTCTAGCCCCCGAACAGACGATCGAAGACGCCCGGGCAGAGATCAACACCATCGCGGCCCGTTTGGAAGAGGAGTACCCAAACACGAACGAGGGCTGGAACGTCCAGGTCACACCGGCGCACGACGTCCTGGTGGGATCGAACCCTCTGCTTCTGATCTTGCTCGGCGCGGTGGGTTTCGTGCTCCTCATCGCCTGTGCCAACGTCGCCAGCCTGCTCCTCGCCCGAGCCGCCAACAGGACGCGAGAGATCGCCATCCGCACGGCGCTGGGCGCCGGTCGATTGCGGCTGGTCCGCCAGCTGCTGGCCGAGAGTCTCGTTCTCGCGCTGATGGGCGGCGCTCTCGGTTTGGTGCTGGCGGTGTGGGTGATCGACCTTGTCGCCGCGGCGGATCCGGGCCATCTGGCGCAATGGAACGCGGTTGCCATCGACGCCAACGTTCTCGGCTTCGCCCTCGGCCTCTCCCTATTGACTGCGGTGGTATCGGGTTTGGCGCCTGCGGTTCAGGCCTCGCACCCCGATCTCAGCAATTCGCTGAAAGAGGGGAGCCGGCTCTCCACAACGGGATCGAGGGCCAGGCGTGTTCGTGGCTTCTTCGTGATAGCACAAGTGGCCATGGCTCTCGTGCTCCTGGCCGGGGCGGGGCTCTTGATCAACAGCTTCATACACCTGAGGCGGGTCGACCCAGGGTTCAATCCGGACAACATGCTGGTGGCCTGGATCGATCTTCCGGAGAGCCGCTATCAAGAAGATCAAGAAACGGTGCGCTTCTTCAAGGATCTGTTGACTCGAGTACGGAGCGTGCCCGGAGTGGAGGCCGCCGCGGCGGTGACAACGCTACCCATGCGCGAGGCCGGCTCGGATTACGATCTGGAGATTAGCGTCGAAGGAAGGCCGAGCGCGGAGCCCGGGGAGCAGCAGGCCGACTTTCGAGTGGTCAGCGACGACTACTTCCG
Organism: Candidatus Indicimonas acetifermentans; assembly: GCA_947581815.1. Lineage (GTDB taxonomy): Bacteria > Gemmatimonadota > Gemmatimonadetes > Palauibacterales > KS3-K002 > Indicimonas > Indicimonas acetifermentans. Next base: position 3,120 of record CANPVX010000089.1, read on the forward strand.
AACCCTTGGGATACCACTCGTCGCCGGGCGCCGCCTCGACGAGCGCGACGCCGACGGTGTCGTGCTGGTCAACCAAACCTTCGTTCGGACTTTTCTGGCCGATGCCAATCCCGTCGGCGCCGTGTTGAGGTTGGCGAACCGTGAGTGGCGAGTCGAGATCATCGGCGTGGTGGGAGATGTCCGACACCGTGGGCTAGACGAAGATCCGAGGCCCGAGATGTACGTGCCCATCGTCCAGGCCGCCCACAACGGCATGAATCTCGTCGTTCGCACCCGCGGCAACCCTATGGCATACGTCGATGTGATAAAGCGGCAGGTCTACGCCGTCGATGGCGATCAACCGCTGGCCTGGCTCACCAACATGGATCGGCTGCTCTACCGTTCGGTCTCGCAGCGGCGTTTCAACATGCTGTTGCTGGGAAGTCTGGCGGCGCTCGGACTGGTACTCGCGGCCACCGGCATCTACAGCATCATCTCCTACAGCGTCAGCCAGCGAACGCGAGAGATCGGCATCCGCATGGCGATCGGCGCGAAAGAGGGCGACGTGCTCAGAATGATGGTGCTCCATGGGATGCGCCTCGCCGCGATCGGTTTGGCGCTCGGCCTGTTGGGCGCGTTCGCGCTGACCCATGTGCTGAAGAGCCTTCTGTTCGGCGTCGGCGCTACCGACCCGACGACGTTCGCCCTGGTCTCGGCGCTTCTGATGGTGGTTGCGTTCGCCGCCAGCTACATACCAGCGCGCGCGGCCACGCGGGTCGATCCGATAGCGGCGCTTCGCCACGAATGAACGGAAACAGATAGGAGTCCGCCGGCCGTGGATACTTTGTCTCAAGAGTTTCGCTACGCGCTGAGAAAGTTGGTGAGAAATCCCGGCTTCACTGCCGTGGCCGTGATCGCGCTGGCGCTGGGTATCGGTGCCAATACATCGATCTTCAGCGTCGTGAACGCGGTCCTCATTCGCTCCCTGCCCTTCGACGACGCCGATCGCCTCGTCGTGCTATGGGAGAATAACCAGGAGCAGGGCCGGGAGCGCGATCCGGTTTCTCCACAGAACTACCTGGACTGGCGGGACCAGAGCGACGCCTTCGAGGCCTTGGCTGCCTGGGCATACTGGAGCTTTACGCTTGCTGGCGTCGACCAGCCCGAGAGGGTCTCCACCATTCGCACTTCGCCTAGCCTGTTCGCGTTGCTCGGCGCTGAGGCGGCGCTTGGACGGACCTTCACGGCGGAGGAAAACGAACTCGGCGGCCCCAACGCCGTCGTCCTCAGCCACGGTCTATGGGAACGCCGCTTCGGTAGCGAACCCGGCGTCATCGGAAGCACGATCAGCCTCGACCTCGAGCCGTACACGATCGTCGGGGTGATGCCCGCGGCCTTTCGCTTCCCCGACAGCGACAAGATCGGGATGTGGACGCCGGCCAAGTTCTCACAGGACGAGCTCTCTCGCGCCCGCCGGTTCTTCAACGTCATCGGCCGCCTGGCACCGGGTGTGAGCCTGGAACAGGCCCAGGCAGAGATGGACGTCATCGCCGCCAGGCTCGGAAAAGAGTACCCCGACACGAACCTCGGTTGGGGCGTCGCCATGACGCGGGCTCCCGACCTGCTCCTCGCCTCTAACCAGTACTTGCTGATCCTGCTCGCCGCGGTCGGGCTCGTCTTGCTCATCGCGTGCGCGAACGTCGCGAACTTGCTGCTGGCCCGAGCGGCCGATCGCCACAGAGAGATCGCCGTCCGCCGCGCGCTCGGCGCGCAGCGCTTCGGGCTCATCCGTCAGCTCCTCATCGAGAGCTTCCTTCTGGCCGGGCTCAGCGGCGTCGCGGCGCTCGTCATCGCGGTTTGGGGAATCGACCTGATCCTGGCACTCGAGCCAGGGAACCTTCCGCACTGGAATAAAGTCGGCATCGACACCCATGTCCTGACCTTCACGGCGGCGCTCGCGCTGCTCACAGCACTCATCGCGGGCATCGTTCCTGCGGTTCATGCATCCAGGCCAAACCTGAACGAGTCCCTGAAAGAGGGTGGTGGAAGGCTCACGGCCGGCTCCCGAGCCAAGGGCGCTCGAGGCGCGATGGTCGTGACCCAGATCGCGCTAGCCGTCGTGCTCCTGATCGGAGCCGGGCTCCTCATACGCAGTTTTGCCCGCTTGCTCGACGTTGATCCCGGATTCAACCCCACCAACGTAGCCGTGGCGAATATCTTCTTGGCTGAATCCCGTTACCCGGAAGACCACTTGACGGTCGCGTTCTTCGACGAGGTGCTAGATAGGGTTGAGAGCCTACCTGGCGTGATTGCGGTGGGCGCAACGACTACGGTGCCGATCGACCCCGTGGGTATCGATTTCGATCTTCCCTTCGATATCGAAGGCCAGTCTCCTCACGAGCCGGGTCAGGAGCCCCAAGCCGACTATCGCGTCGTGACGACCGAATACCTGAGCGTCATGGGAATACCGTTACTGCGCGGAAGAGCGTTCCAGGAGGGGGATAGGGAAGGGGCGCCCAACGTGATGATCATCAACCAGACCATGGCTCGTCGCTTCTTTGGCGGTGTGGAGCCCGTGGGAAAGAGAATCCGCATCCCGATTGGCGGCTGGTTCGAGGTCATAGGCGTTGTCGGTGACATCCATCATCGAGGTCTCGATGCCGAGCCGCGGCCCGAGCTCTACGTGGCCTTCCACCAGCAACCACACTTCAGGGGCATGGTCGTGGCCGCGCGAACCACGTCCGATCCCTCGGCCCTAGCTCGAGCGATTACCCGCGAAGTCTTCGCGATCGATCCCGATCAGGCCATCGCCCAGCTGACGACCATGTCCGAGTTGCTGTCGGGTTCGGTCTCCACTCGCAGATTCAACACGACCCTCTTGGGCGGCTTCGCGGTGCTAGCGCTGGCACTCGCTGTTCTGGGCATCTACAGTGTCGTCTCATACGGTGTCAGCCAGCGAGCACAGGAGATCGGTGTGCGAATGGCGATGGGGGCCCGCGGGGATGATGTCATCAAGATGATCGTAGCCGAGGGCTTGAAGCTCGCCGTGGTGGGCGTAACGATCGGCGTCATCGGGGCCATAGCACTGACCCGCCTCATAACGAGCCTGCTGTACGACGTGAGCCCGGTCGATCCGGTCACGTTCCTCGGAGTATCCCTGGTGCTCGCCCTCGCCGCACTCGTTGCGAGCTACATACCGGCCCTCAAAGCCACCCGGGTGGATCCTGTCCTTGCGCTCAAGCACGAATAACATAAGCGTAGACGGTAGGTAGGTTGGTCGCACTCCCGACCGCGCGTGAACGGGCGTGAACGGGCGGGCGGCGGCGGGCGGGGGCGGAGTTTTGTTCACCGTACTAACCGACAGAGGTTGGGAGGTTTACTGATTTGAGTGCCAAGTCATCGGCGCCGACTATCCTGATAGCCGACGACCAGCCCGATGTGCTTCAGGCCCTTCGTATGTTGCTCAAAGGCGAAGGCTACAAGACCAAGTCGGTGACATCTCCCCCCGACATCCTCGCCGCAATCGAGGCGCAGGATTTCGATGCCTTATTGCTCGATCTGAATTACACCCGCGACACGACGTCGGGCCGCGAAGGCCTCGATCTGCTCGCCAAGATCCAGGGCCTGGATAGCACGCTCCCGGTCATCGTGATGACCGCCTGGGCCAGCGTCGAGACCGCCGTCGAAGCGATGCGTCGCGGCGCTCGCGACTATATCGAAAAACCATGGGACAATGCTCGGTTGCTGACGCACTTGCGCACGCAGATCGAGCTCGGCAGGGCTTTACGTAAGTCGCAGCGGTTGGAAGATGAGAACCGCCGGTTGCGAAGGCAGGGGCTACCCGAGCTCATCGCCGAAGCGAAGGCGATGGAGCCCGTGCTGGAGATGATGGAGCGCGTCGCGCCCTCGGACGCCAACGTGCTGATCATGGGCGAGCACGGCACCGGGAAGGATGTAGTCTCGCGCTGGATTCACGCTGCTTCGGACCGGGCAAGCCGGCCGCTCGTGCCGGTGGATGCCGGCAGCATAGCCGAGACGCTGTTCGAGAGCGAGCTGTTCGGCCATGTGAAGGGTGCTTTCACCGACGCGAAGGCGGATCGCGCGGGCTGTTTCGAGCTGGCGCACAACGGCACGCTGTTCTTGGACGAGATCGCCAACGTTCCCCTCAAGCAACAGGCGAAGCTTCTGCGAGTCCTGGAGACGGGCGAGTTACAAAGAGTCGGATCGTCGAAGACGCGCCAAGTCGACGTGCGTATTCTCTCCGCTACCAACTCCGACCTCGGCACGGAGGTGGCCGAGGGACGTTTTCGCGAAGACCTTCTCTATCGACTCAATACCGTGGAGATCGAATTGCCTCCGCTACGCGAGCGCCGCGAGGATATACCACTCCTCGCGAGTCACTTCCTGCGGCGACAGTCGGAGCGCTACCGAAAAAGAATCGAAGGGTTCGATCCCGGAGCGATGCAGGCGATGCTCGATCATCCCTGGCCCGGAAACGTGCGGGAACTCGAGCACGTCGTGGAGCGCGCGATTCTGATGGCCCGGGAGAGCAACATCCGCGCAGAGGACTTGGGCCTGCGCACCAAGCCCGAAACCGGAGCCCGCATGGATGCGATGACGCTGGAGGAGGCGGAGCGCTACATTATCAAGAGCACGTTGAGCCGCTACGGCGACAACGTGAGCCAGGCCGCTGCAGCGCTCGGCCTGAGCCGCAGCGCGCTATATCGCCGCCTTCAACGTTACGGTCTATGACGCTCGAGCGACGCTCGAAAAAACTCCGGCTCCACCATGAACAACAGATCCTCGTCCTGACCCTTGCGGCCGGGCTACCCGGTACGTTCGTGGCCATGATCTTTCTCTGGGCCGGAGACTTCCAACCCAAGGTCCAGTGGACCCTCTCGCTCTTCATCGTCGTGATTTGGTGGGGTTTCTCTCTCGCGGTACGCGAGCGCGTCGTCCGCCCCCTCCAGACGCTCTCCAACATGCTCGCGGGCATGCGCGAGGGAGACTACTCGATCCGCGCCCGTAGAGCATCGGCCGGCTTCGACCCCCTCGGCCTCGCCTTGCTCGAGGCCAACATCCTGGGCGAAACGCTCAGGGAACAGCGACTGGGCGCCGTGGAGGCCACCGCCCTGTTGAGCCGCGTGATGGAGGAAATCGACGTCGCCGTATTCGCCTTCGACACGGACAACAGGTTGCGCCTGGCCAACCGGGCGGGCGTGGACCTCCTTGGCGCGCCCGTGGAACGCCTCATCGGACGGGACGCCGCGCGGCTCGGCTTGACGCGTTGCCTCGAAGTCAGCGCGCCTCGGACCCTCGACCTGAATTTCCAGGGTCGCCTCGGCCGCTGGGACGTGCGCCGGACCACCTTCAGGCAAGGAGGCGTGCGCCATCAGTTGCTGGTTCTCTCGGATCTGAGTCGCGTCCTGCGCGAGGAGGAACGCCAAGCCTGGAAGCGCCTGATCCGTGTCCTCAGTCACGAGATCAACAACTCGCTGGCGCCGATCAAATCCATGGCAGGCAGCCTGTTGACTCTGCTGCAGCGTACCGAGCGTCCCCCAGACCACGAAGCCGACATGAAACACGGGCTGGAAGTCATAACCGGTAGATCGGAAGCCTTGAGCCGCTTCATGGCTTCTTATGCCCACCTGGCCCGCCTACCCCCGCCGACGTACAGACCAGTGGACGTGAACGCCTGGGTGGATCGAGTCGCCGAGCTCGAGACTCGACTACCCGTCGAAGTGGATACCGGACCAGACGTGACGATCGCTGCCGACGGCGACCAACTGGATCAGCTCCTGATCAACCTGGTGACGAATGGCGCCGATGCAGCGCTCGAAACGGGCGGAGGTGTCGAGGTGGGCTGGCGGCGGAACGGACTGACTCTGGAACTCTGGGTCAAGGACGGAGGGGCCGGCCTATCGGACACCAGCAATCTGTTCGTCCCCTTCTTCTCGACCAAGCCCGGCGGATCGGGGATTGGGCTCGTGCTCAGCTTGCAGATCGCCGAGGCTCACGGCGGCTCGCTGATCCTCGAAAACAGGCCCGACGATCGAGGCTGCATCGCTCGGTTGGTTCTACCCATCGAGCGTTCCGCCGCTGACCTTGCTTGAGGCACGGCCCTGCCCGGCCCGTGCGATTCAATTCAATTCAATAGACGAAGCGGCGAGTCCCTGACGCAGCAAGCCCCCGGCGGCGCCCGAGGCCGCCGGGGGCTTCGCTCAGCGGCGCTAGTCTAGAAGGCGGGGTTCAGTCCGAACTCGAAGTACCAGCCCTGGCCGGGTCGGTTGTTGGGGTGCACGAAGTCGATCTGGAAGATCGCGGCTCCGAAGAGGTTGAGCCGCATCGTCGTGCCGAAGCTCGTCACCGGGTTCAAGGGGTCCCGGTTTCCTCCTACGGCCAACGCCCTACCTTCCGACCACCAGGCCACACCGGCGTCGAAGAAAAGGGCGATCTGGATCGGGGGGACTCCTGCAGGGTGTCTCAACCTGAACCCCTGAAACAGCGGGAAACGCAGCTCGAAGTTGCCGATGAGCATCCGGCTGCCGAACAGCTGGTCGAACGCTGGGCAAGCGCTGTTTAGCCCAAGAAAAGAAGAGTTGCGGATGGGGCGGGCGCATTCGATCGTGCTGAATGACGACGAGTTATAGCCTCGGATCAGGCTCTGGTAGCCCGTGAACAGAGGCGTGAGGCGGGGGTCTTCCGAATCCGCACCATAGCGCCCG
>CANPVX010000090.1 GCA_947581815.1 Candidatus Indicimonas acetifermentans
CGCCGCTCCGAGTGAGGCTCGCCGTGAGCGCAGCCGTCGCTAGGTGCGAGCGATTGACTTATTCCGAGACGACGACTTTGCCCGTCATGGTAGGGTGAATCGCGCAGTGATACGGGAACTCGCCCGCCTGATCAAAGATGCGTGAATAGCTGCCGCCGGAAACAGGGCTGCCGTAACTATTGACCCCGCCACCGGAGATCCGATCGCTGTGCCAGAGCCCTGCGTCCGAAGTAACCGTGTGGATGGAAGGGCCGTTGTTCTTCCACGTGACCTGCGTCCCGGCGCGGACGTTGAGGGTTGCCGGGGTGAAGCTGAGATCCGCGATAGTGGCCGGGACTCGGGTGAGGTCACCCGCGTTGCCGGACGCGTCTGTGGGCCCGTCGCCGCATGCGAGCGCTCCGACGAGGAGAGGAGCAAGAGCAATGCTGACCCGCCGCATGGAGTATCATCCCCCTCGCCCCGTAGGTCGCCCTGTTTCCGGTGATAGGACGGTACCCCGGAGCGATATCTATAGTTAGGCCAGCATAGAAGATGCCGCTAGGCACGCCGAGGCGCTAGAGTCAGAGAACCTCCGAAGTCTGTCTGACTGGACACAGCGGAGGTCGAACCGATCTATTTCGTTCGACCGTTCGGCAGACCGTGGGCCTCAGCCGTCTCGGCGTTCGCCGAAGGCGCCGATAACGGATCCGGCGCCGGAAGCTCGCGGATAGCCTGCTCGTCCGGGGCCACTTCGTCCTCCCCAGCGGCCGCCGCAGCCTCTTCGGCGTTCAGTCCACGCTTCATAACGCGGATCAGCGGCTCGAAGAGATCGATGGGGATCGGGAACAGCGTTGTCGAGTTGTTTTCCGCGGCGATCTCCGAGACCGTCTGGAGATACCGAAGCTGAAGCGACATCGGCTGCTTACTCAGGGTTGCCGCCGCGGCGGCGAGCTCGTGGGATGCCTGGCGCTCCCCGAGCGCGGCTATGACCTTGGCGCGCCGCTCCCTCTCCGCCTCGGCCTGACGAGCCATCGCCCGTTTCATCTCTTGCGGCAGGTCGATGTCTTTCACTTCGACCGCCGTGATCTGGATACCCCAGCGGTCGGTGGCCTCATCGATGATCTCGCGGAGTATATCGTTATACTTCTCCCTTTCGGCGAGCAGCTCATCCAGCTCCGCCTGCCCGATAACCGATCGGAGCGTCGTCTGGGCGAGCTGCGAAGTGGCGACCACGTAGTTCTCGACCTCGACCACCGCCCTGACCGGGTCGGCGACTCGGAAATAGAGGACGGCGTTGACCTTTACCGAGACGTTGTCGCGCGTGATCACGTCCTGCGGCTCGACGTCCAGCGCGACGATTCGCAGGCTGACCCGCTTCATCCGCTCGACCCCGAAGGGGACGAGGAATATGAGGCCGGGCCCGCGCGCAGGTTTTAGCCGTCCCAAACGGAAGACGACCGCGCGCTCGTACTCAAATATGACTCTTAGGCTGGTGGCCAAGGCAATAGCCCCGGCGACGGCTACGGCCGCGAGGATGACTTCGATACCCATAGCTCGACTAACTCCGTACTCGAAAAAGGGTGACCACCACAACCCCACCCCTGGGCCGCCGTCCGCTGCATGTGCTTCTCGGAGCCCAACCTCTCACGTTACAAGATGGGACCACCGCTAACTGGGATCAATCTGTCCTGATGGTGAGCTGCGCAGTGGGCTACAAAACGGCGTGTGGGCTCGGCTCCGGAACAACAATCTGGCGAGGCACGTAGCCGCCCGGTTGCTTCATCCGGCCGAGGAGAGCAGTATTAAGAGCAGTATTAGATGAGCTGAGCCTCCCCCTCGACGCCGCTGTTCTCTCTCGAACACCTGGAGTTGTATGAAGCACACCACCGTGTGCTGGTTTCTCATCGTCCCCCTCTCTTGCCTGCTCCACCCCGGCAGCGCCCGCGCTCAGAGGGCTGTGGACGCGCAGATCGGTACGTGGGCTGTCGAAGGCTCGGCCGACGCCACGCTCTATTCGGCCGCCCTCTGGCGCAGTGCGTTGGGGCCTTTCGGATACAGCTTTCGCGCGCTCGGCCTGATTGACCGCGGCCTGGAGGACAATTCGCTTTACGGGTTCGGGCCGGAGTTGACTCTTCTCCGCGGCCATCGCGATCGCGCGGGACTCTCCGCCTACGCGGCGGGCGGCGTCAGTCTGGCATTCCAGTCGAACGGATCGGATGTGTCCGCCTTGTGGAGCGCCGGTCTGGGCCTAGAGCTGCGCGCGCCCTCACTCTTCAGCGTCACCGTCGAGGCGCGGCGATTAGTCGAGGATACCGGCGTCAACGGGTTCTGGGATCTGCGGGAAGGCGATCGTCAGGGTTGGCTACTGGCGCTCGGGCTCTCGGTGCGATGGGGCGGCGGATCGGGTTCGGGGGGCGCGCCCACCGACCCGACCCGCTTCCCGGCGGACGCCGGCGCCGGGCCGTCATCGGCGACCCAACCTGCCGTGCCTTCGGTGAGCGCGAGCGGTCTGCAGCGGGAAATCGTGGAGACGGCGCTGGCGGCCATGGGCGAGCCCTACCGCTGGGGCGGCACGAGCACCGATGACGGGGGGGGGTTCGATTGCTCGGGACTCGTTTGGTACGCGTATCACTCTCACGGCGTGACCGTACCGCGTGTCAGCCGCGACCAGGCGCTGGCGGGCCGGGCCATCTCGCGGAACGTCGACGCGCTGGCGCCGGGCGACATCCTCACCTTTTCCAATCGGCCCGGCGTCGTCACGCACGTGGGGCTCTACATCGGCGACGCCCGCTTCATCCACGCCACGACCTCGGGCGGCGTACGCATCGGCGCCCTCGACGCTCCCGCCGATGGAAACGATAGCTGGTATCTGTCGCGTTGGGTCGGAGCTCGACGCATCCTGGACTGAAGAGCTCTCAGCTGTAGCCCCGCCTGCAGCAAGAGGCTGGTCCGCCCGTCCGGACCGTGCGTGATTTCTACCTGATCGCTACCTGATTCCTACCTGATAGCTACGTGATTTCCACCTGACTGCTAGGCGATCTATTAGGCGACGCCGCGCGTTCACCAGAGCGAGTTAATGATCGGGGCCGCCGCCACCCCCGTGACCTTGCACTTCTCCATCCACTCAAGAAAGGCCGAAAAGTCCGGCCAACTTGCCTCGGCCTGCTGCATGTGGTCGGCCACCCCAGCCTCGGTCTCATAGATCTCGCTTAAAATAAAGCTGGTGTTTCCAGTCGGGGCAGAGTTGGGATCCATCGGGTTCGAAAGCTCCGGTGCCTTCGACACGTCGTAGCTCAGTAGAGCCTTGTCCCCCTCGCGGTGATGCGTCTCCTCCATCCAGGGAGCGTGGCTTCGAAAGAGGCGTTCGCCCTCCTCCACTAGATCCGGTGAGGCAACGATGACGAACGACAACTGAATCTTCCCTTTGTGGGCCATTGTGCGTTCTCCTTTCTAATTTCCAGCCACTTCCAGCGGTTGTTTGGGCTCGAGGAATTTGATTCCCGACGCCTCCACCTGGCTTCGGAACTCGGCCACATCCTCGGCGAAGAGTTGGTTGAACCCGACCAGGGCTTCCTCGAGCGCCGCTTCGGCCTGCTGCAGATAGATCCCCTGGGTCGGAGTGGGCGCGTCCCAGGACGAGGAGAGAGAGCCCGATACGTATCGGATCCGCCTGTACACATTGTTGGGACGCTGGATGCCTTTCGTCGAGCCAGGCGCGGTCCAGAACACCTTCTCGACTTCGGTGAGCTTCTTCTTGAGCTCGCGCCCGGCGCTCACGAGGTCGGCGCTAGAAACGTCGCCGTTGGTTCCATTGGTGCTCGTCGCTGTAGTCGCTTCGTCGTCGCTGGCCCGCGCGCGCTTCAGCACATCGTCGATCTCGCTGCGGGTCTCGCGGATGCGCTCGACGGCATCCGTCACCGCTGCCTGAAGAGCGCCGACGTGCTCGAGCGTCTCGTACTTCGCGATGCGCTCGCTGTGCGGGATATCGTAGCGGGGATCGGGGAGCACCGTCACCGAGCCCGTCACCTCGTGGTCTCCGTACTTGATCGTCACGTCGAAGGTACCGGGAACGATCTGCGGGCCGCCTGCTTGGAAGAAACCCTGCCGAGCTCCGCTTGGCCGCTCGAACGCATCGGCCCGCAGGTTCCAGGCGACTCGGTTCACCCCCAGCTTGGCATCCCGCTCGAAGCTGCGGATCACCTGTCCGTCGGCGTCGCTCACTTCGATGGTGGCCTGCGGTTCATCGCCTCCCTGGCCGCCCTCGCCGTCCCCGCCGCCCCGGCCGCCAGGCCCGCCGCGCTCTCCAGACGGCTCTTCAGCCGCCGCTTCGCCGCCCGCTCCGCCCGCCCCGGCGGCCCGGCGGGCCGCGCTGCGCTCGCGCTCGATCTCCTCGTTGGGATGCGGCAGCCCTTCGATGTTCAACGAGAAGGTGATCAAAGCGCCGTAAGGTCTATTCTCGCCGCGGTACTCACCGTGGCCGGGCGCTCTCAAGCCCGACGATGGATTCGGCCTGTACTGAATCGCGTCGGGGATCGCGAAGAGGTGGATGGGCTCGGCGAGGGCTTCTGGCGTGAGGGTTCGCAGCGGGCGGATATCATCGAGGACATAGGCCGAACGCCCGTGAGTCCCGATCACGAGATCGTGATCCCGCGGGTGCACGATCAAGGCCATGGCCGACGCCGTGGGGAAGCCATGCGTCCACTTCATCCAGCTCGCGCCACCATTCAGGCTCACATAAAGCCCGAACTCCGTGCCCAGGAAGAGCAGATCTTCCTTCACGGGATCTTGCTCGATAGCTAGCGCGTAGCCCCAGACGCCGTCCGTCGCCAGGCTCTCCCACTTCTTTCCGAAGTTCTCCGTTTCGTAGACGTAGGTTTCCCAGTTGCCGCGACGGTGGTCATCGAAGACCACGAACGCGGCCGCGGCGTCGAACTTCGACGGCTTTATGCGGGGAACCCACGTGTTCGCGGGCACACGCTTGATATTGCTTTCCACGCTCTCCCACGTCCCGCCGCCGTCCTGGGTTACATGCACTCGGCCGTCGTCGGTCCCCACCCAAATCACACCCTGCTGCAACGGGCTGGGCGCGATGGTGATGATCGTTGTGAAATTCTCGGCGCCGGTGACGTCATAGGTGAGGCCGCCGCTTTCCATCTGACGCTGCCACTCGGGGTTGTTCGTCGTTAGATCCTGGCTGATGATCTCCCAGCTCAACCCGCGGTCGGTCGACTTGTGAACGAACTGGCTGCCATAATACACGGTGTTGCCATCGAAGGGATCGATGGCGATCGCCGCGTTCCAGTTGAACCGCAGATCGACCCCCTCCGCATGTGCAGGCCTCACGTCTCTCGACTCGCCATCGAGTACGTTCCAGCGCCTCAAGAACCCCTGCTGGCTCATGGCATAACCCACCGTCGACTCGTTGGGATCGGCCAGAGTCGCGAACCCGTCGCCGCCGCCGATACGCTGCCAATGGACGCTGCGGATGCCGCCGTTCTCCCAGACGGAGCTCGGTCCACGCCACGAACCGTTGTCCTGCATTCCACCGAGCACGTTATAGGGCGTCTCCATATCCACGTTGATGTGGTAGTACTGGGCGAGCGGCAGGTTGTTGACGAACCGCCAGGTCTCACCTCTGTCGCGGCTGATGTAGACGCCGCCATCGTTGCCTTCGTAGATCAGCGTCGGGTCGTTGGGATCGATCCACATGGCGTGGTGGTCCGAGTGGACGCCCTGCCGAACGAGAACATCGAAATTCTTGCCACCGTCGGTGGAGAGGCTCACGCGCGAATACAGGCTGTAGACCCGGTTCGGATCTTGCGGGTCAACTCGGAGGTCGAAGTAGTAGAAGGGCCGGTTCCCGATCTCGTCATCGGTGCTGATCTTACTCCAGCTATGGCCGCCGTCTTCCGACTTGTAGAGGGCGTTCTCCTTCGCCTCGATGAGCGCGTACACGATGGTGGGATCGGATGGCGCGATGGCGAGCCCGATGCGACCGAGATCGCCGGCGGGTAGCCCGTCGTCCTCGGTGAGCTTCTTCCAGTTCCGCCCGCCGTCCACCGTGATATAGAGTCCGGAGCCCGGACCGCCGGAGTTGAAGAACCACGGCCAGCGCTGGTATTCCCACATCGCCGCGATCAGCTTGTTTGGATTCGTGGGATCCATCTCCAAGTCGCCGACGCCCGTCCCCTCATCTATATAGAGGATCTTCTCCCACGTCTTTCCCCCGTCTTCCGTCTTGAAGACGCCGCGCTCCGGGTTTTCCTTCCACATCGATCCCATCGCACCTACATAGGCGACGTCCGGGTTGGTCGGGTGCAGCGCGATGCGGTGGATGCGCTCCGTCGCATCGAGCCCGAGATGCACCCAGGTCCGACCGGCGTCCATCGACTTGTAGATGCCGTTCCCTCCCCCGGACACGCTGTTCCGCGGGTTCCCTTCCCCCGTGCCCACCCAAACGATGTCGGGGCTGGCCTGGAACACCTCGATGGAGCCTATGGCGTGGACCGGCTGATCATCGAAGATCGGTTCCCAGTTGAGACCCCCGTTCACCGACTTCCATACGCCGCCCGTGGCGGCGCCGGCGTAAACGATGTTGGGATTCGAGACGACCGCTTCGACATCGGCGATCCGCCCGCTCATCGCGGCCGGTCCGATGGAGCGTGCCTTCATCCCGGCGAGCAGCTCGGGATCGATCTGGCTCTGCTGTGCCGCCGCTGGCGCGGCGAGCAACAGGGGGATCACGGCGACGGAGAAAAAGCGCGCGAACATAGTCCCTCCGGCTTTCTGGCTTGGGCTTTTGAGCGAGAATGGCCAATCTAGCGGCGTTGGGCCTAACAGGCCACCCAAAATCGGTATTCGGTATTCGGTACTCGGTAGTCGGTATTCGGCTCAGGGTCTTCCCAGTCTGACGGCGAGCTCGTCCCTAACCGAACCATCCGGGCCGCGTCGAGGGAGCTGCAGGTACAAGGGAGAATCGTTCGGAGTATCACTCCTCCGGGTCGGGTTTCTTCCTCAACTTCTTGACCTGTCCTCGGCGGCCTTTCCCCTCTAGCCGCTTCTCGGTCGCCGACCTCGGAGGGCGCGTTTTCTTCCGGGGCTTGGGCACGTGGAGCGCGCGGGCGACGAGCTCGCGGAGCCGCTGGGTCGCCAACTGCTTATTGCGGTACTGGCTACGCTCGTCCTCGGCGACGACACGCAGAATGCCGTCCTTACCGATGCGCGCGGCCAGTTTCTCTAGAATCCGCGTTCGCTGTTGCTCGGTGAGGCTTGCGCTCTCACGGACGTTCCAATAGGCCTCGACGCGCGTCGCCCGGCGATTCACGTGCTGGCCCCCCGGACCGCTCGAGCGGCTCGCCTGGAAGTAGACCTCGTTCTCGGGCACCACTAGCGAATCGTTCAGTAGCCCCGCTCCACATCGACCACGGAAAGCATCCGCTCGCCGGCCACGTACCGACGCAAGTTCTCTCGGGCGAGGAGCCACAGGCGCCCCCGGGCGCGATCCGACTGGCCCGCCACATGCGGCGTGATTATGACGTTAGGGAGGCGCCACAGCCGATGTTCGGCGGGCAGAGGCTCCGGATCCGTGACGTCGAGCCCGGCTCCGGCGATCCCGCCAGACTCGAGCGCCTCTACCAGGTCCGCGGTCACCACGCTCTTCCCGCGCGCCACGTTGATGAAGTAGGCCGTGGGCTTCATCTCCGCGAAAAACGTCGCGTCGAAGATCCCGGCCGTCTCAGGGGTCAGCGGTGCGGCGTTCACTACCACATCGGCTTGGCCTGCCAGGTCGTACAGCTCATCGGCAAGCCCCACGTAGTCCACGAACTCCGGCCCCGTCCGGCGGCTGCGACGGGTCGCCACCACCCGCATGCCCAGCGCGTGGGCTCGCTTCGCGACCTCCGTCCCGATGCCACCCAGGCCCACTACCAGCATGGTCCTTCCGTCCAATTCCCAGAGCTGCTCCCGCGGAACGGCGCCGCGGTTCCAGCGTCCCTCTCTCTGCTCGGGGATGTAGCGATATAGCCCCCGCGAGAAGCTGAACAGCATGGCCATGACGTGCTCGGAGATCTCAGGCCCGTAGATCCGCTGCGCGTTCGTGATGAGGATCCCCCGTTCTCTGACCTCCGGAATGCCGACGCAGTTTTCGGCTCCAGCCGATGGGAGCTGGATCCATTTCAGGTCCGTACCCGCCGCGACGATCCTGGCCGAGCAGAAGCCGATCACCGCGTCGGCTCCGGGCACCGAGCGAACGGCGGCCCCCCGGTCCGGCGCGGCGACGAGATCAACGCCGGGCGCCGCCGGCCGCAGCCAGTCCACCAGGGCGGAGTCGCCGCGCACGACGATGCGTCGCGGAGGCGACCACCCCGGTCGCTCGCGTACGGGATTGGGCGCCTCGCGAAGCTCGAACCGGCTGATGAGGTCCGAGGCATCGCAATCCTCGCAACCCTGGAGGCTGGCGAGCTCGGCCGCCGGAGCCGGGCCGGAGTCACAACCGACACAACACAGCACCAACAGGGCCGCTGGCCGCGAGAGCGTGGCTCGGAAGACATCTACGACGACTTGCTTGAAGCGCGACATGCTCTATCTCCCGTACAGAGTCGTTGGACTTTCGTGGTATGGCACAAGATGGGGTGCTGGCTCGGACGCATCAACGAGCGCGATGTCACCGCCGGAGCTTTGACGATCGCCCTACTCGATCCTCTCCCGCGCCCGCACGAACTCGCCCGCGATCCGGTAGGCCTCGAGGCGCATCGGCCACGGCTGCGACAGCATCAGGTTGGTGAGCACGGCCACGGTCACACGGGCCTCCGGCACGAGCAGCAGGAAGGCAGAGCTCCCGGGCGACGATCCGCCATGGTGAACGACCCGGACCGAATCGGCCAGTCCCAGGAGCTCGGCTTCTCGGTCGATCCGCCAGCCCATCCCGTATTGCTGGGGGTTCGCCGAGCCATCGGGCAGGAGTTGCGGCGTCCACAGAAGCTCGACGGTAGCGCTGTCCAGGAACTCATACCTCATGAGGGCATTGGCCATGCGCACCAGGTCGGATGCGGTGGAGATGAGACCGCCCCCCGCCCACTTGTAGCTCGGGTCTGCGTCCGGCGGTCGAGCATACCGCGTCCTGAGCAATTCTTCTGGTAGTCCGACTTGCAAAACTAGGGAAGCTATCAACTTATCCATGTGATACGGGACCGCGGGCAGCGGATTGGTGGCGGTCCCGTTATCCGGCCCCGTGCGCTCCATGCCCAAGGGCGTGAAGACCTCCTGGTCCATGAACGCCAGATACGGCTGGCCAGCGGCGCCTTCGAGGACGGCGCTCAGGAGGGTGAAGCCGTGGGTGCTGTATCGGAATCCGCTGCCGGGCTCGTAGAGCAGCGAGTCGTCCGCGAAGATCTCCAGCGCATCGGTGACCGCCGCGTAGCGCTCCCGGTTGAAGCTCTCCTTCAGGAACGTCCGGCCGAGGCGATTCGTGTAGTGGCGCACCCCTCCCATGTGTCCCGCAAGCCGCCGGACAGGCACGGGCCACCGCTTCTCGGGAAACGTCGGCACGTAGGCCCGCACGGGGGAGTCCAGGTCGATGCGGCCGTCCTGGACCAGGCGCGCCAGCCCCACCGAGGTCACGGCCTTGGAGACGCTGGCGATGCGGTACGGTGTGTCGATTGAGGCCCCCACACCCTCATCGATGTCCACTTGGCCGAAGGCTGACGCCCACACGACTTCGCCGTCCACGCCAACCGCCAGGGATACGGAGGGGAGACCGAGGCCGCGGCCGACCGCGCGGATCCAGGCCTGAGCGCTATCCGCCGCGGCAGCGTATGGGGCTTTGACGGATGTCGACTCGGACA
>CANPVX010000091.1 GCA_947581815.1 Candidatus Indicimonas acetifermentans
AGCGATTCGAGGGCGCCCTCGAGCTGGAGCTGCGTGCTGAAACGGCCGCCCACGATGATCGATCGGGTTCGGCTGTCGTACGGCAATCCTAGGGGCGGGTCGGGGTCTGCCAAGCGAGACGTTTGAGCGACGCCGTGGACTTGCGCCGCGAACCTTACCTGACGCTGGGAGCGATCCCAGGCCGCCTGTCCACGCCAGCGCGTGAACTCTTGGCGGGCGGCTGGGGATGGGAGGAAGCTGAGGCCAGGGAGCCCACGCTCCAGCTGCATATACCCGGCCCGGGTGCGCACCTGGCCGCCGGCGAGCCTCCCGCCAGCCGTCAAGAAACCGCCGGCCTCGTAGACATCGTTGTTGACGCGGGTGGTTGGCCCCCCGCCCCCCCCGCCCAGCGCCTCCGGTCGCGTGTACGTGAATTCGCCCTCGGCGCCGCGGGCATAACCTCCCGCCGCCCAGGTGGAGCGTCCAAAGGCGCCTCCGCCCTCCAGTTCGCCCGACCAGGCGCCGAGCGAGCCGGCCGCGGCGCGGGCACCGAGCGGCGGGGTGCTCACCCGCGATGCGATCAGCACCACCCCCGCCTGCGCGCCCGGGCCATAGACGGCTGACTGGCTCCCCTTGAGCACGGTGATCGACTCGATCTGGGACGCGGCGATCGTCGATAGGTCGGCTGCGCCCGTCACTGGATCGTTGATCGGCGCACCGTCGAGGAGGACGAGCACCTGATCGGGGGAGCTACCACGGATGCTGACCGTCTCAGGCCCCGTCGCGCCGCGGCGCCGGACCACCAGGCCGGCTCTGCCGGCGAGGGCGTCCGCTGCCGTGCGCGCCCCGATCGACTCGATCTCGCCCCGCGAGACCTTCAAGGTCCCGGGCGGATCGGGGCGGTCCGCCTCGGCTCGAACCTCCGGGACCGCGAACGGGCGCGCTTCCAAGTCCACCGTTAGCCGCGCCGCACGACCGTTTTGAATTTCGATCTCGCGGACCAGCGTAGCGTAGCCAACGCGGCTAAGGCGAACCGAGTGACGACCCGGCTCGAGTCCTCGCAAGCGAAACTCGCCCCGCCCGTCAGTATGGGCGCTGAGCTCGGTGCCCAGCACCTCGACGAGGACGTTTTGAACCGGCGTTCCGCTGATCGCGTCCGCGACGCGCCCCGACAGCTCGCCCGGGTACTGGGCGAATGCCGTTCGCGGCGACTGAGCGAGGAAAAGGAGAGATGCGGCAAGAGCCACCGGCAGGGAACGGAGGCGGCGGATCGCAGCGGGTTGCGGAGGGCGGATGGTGGCGACTGCGGCCCTACTGCGCCGCAGAACGTTTCCGAGTGGTTGCAATAATAAAGCCCGCACGTCTTGCCCTAGAAGAGTGCAATGGCATGCAGGCGGAACAGGTCTCCTGACTCGAGGCAGCCAACTTCGCCTTCCCAGGACGCTCTCTCGGGGTCCCAGTGGCTAGTGAAGTGGCTAACTCCGGCTCGCGCCGGGCCTCACACAGTGGCAGGGCCGCGCCGGATTCTCACCGGCTTCCGTTTGCTCCGCCTGCCTAATTCGAATGTCGTCGTTACACTATCAGCAACCGTCGCCTCGTGTCAAGAGTTTCGGGTCAGATGCTTGGAGCGCTAAGGCGCTCGATCGTCATTGCCGTGTGCATAGGGTGCCTCTAGTTTCGCGGCACGATGGATGACGCTTTTCGCTTCATAAGAGCCTGCCGCCGCGAGCCCGTCGATCGAGTGCCGGTTTGGCTTATGCGGCAGGCCGGGCGCTACCTGCCGGAGTACCGCGAGCTGCGGAAAGAGCACTCGATCATCGAGATCTGTCACAGCCCGGAGCTTGCTGCGCGCGTGACGCTCCAGCCGCTCGAGCGCTTCGACCTCGATGCGGCGATCCTCTTCGCGGATATCCTTTTGCCGCTGGAGGGCTTCGGGATCGATTTCGAGTTCGCCTCCGGCGAAGGGCCTGTCATCGCGAATCCGATTCGCTCACCCGAGGATATAGATGCCCTGCAGGGTTTCGATCCTGAAAGAAAGCTCGGCTACGTAGGCGATGCGGTGAGGGAGATACGCGAGGCTCTGGCGGGCCGTGTACCGCTCATCGGATTCGCTGCCGCGCCCTTCACCCTGGCCAGCTACATGGTCGAGGGCGGTTCGTCGCGCCGCTATCTCTACGTCAAATCGCTCATGTATACGCACCCGCAGGCTTGGGAGCGTCTGATGCGCGTCGTTCGCGAGGTGACGCGTGACTACTTAGCCGCGCAGATCGAGGCGGGGGCGCAAGCGGTTCAGCTCTTCGACAGCTGGGCAGGCTGCTTGTCGCCGGTCGACTATCGCGACTTCGTCTTGCCCCACTCGAGCTGGGTGTTGGAAGGGCTGAACGCTTACGGCGTGCCGCGCATTCATTTCGGAACGGATACGGCGACACTGCTGGGTGCTATGAAGGAAGCGGGCGGTGAAGTGATCGGCGTGGACTGGCGGATTCCTATTGACCAGGCCCGTCGAGTCATCGGGCCAGACTTCGCCGTGCAGGGAAATCTCGATCCCGCGGCGCTCTTTGCGCCGAAGCCCGCTCTGGCGGCTCGGGTCAACGAGATCCTGTCGGCCGCCGACGCGATGCGGGGGTTCATCTTTAACCTGGGGCATGGCGTTTGGCCGGAGACGCCGCCAGACGCGGTGCAGACGGTCGTCGAGACGGTGCACGCGTTCCAGACCCCTTCGGATCGACGAGCCGGCGCATGAGAGAGCATGAGTGATCGATGACGGACCGCGCCGGGAAGGTCGGGCTTCTCGTGATGGCTTACGGCACGCCTGAGACCCTCGATGATGTGGAACCGTACCTGACGCACATTCGTCATGGTCGCACCCCGAGCGCGGAGCAGGTCAAGGACCTGAAAGATCGTTACGAGCAGATTGGCGGACCGTCGCCTTTGCACAGGACGACCGTGGAGCAGATGGGGAAGCTGGAGGCTAAGCTCAACGAAGGCGACGAGAGTTATACGGGCTTTCTCGGGATGAAGCACTGGCATCCCTATATCGCCGACGCCGTTCGGACGATGGCCGAGGCCGGCGTCGTGGAGGCCGTGGCTATCACCCTCGCTCCTCACTACTCGACGATGAGCATCGCTCAGTACCTCGACTTCATCGCCAAGGGCCTCGACTCGATCGAGTGGCCCACGCGAATCCTTTGCATCAAATCGTATCACGAGGAGCCGTTATTCATCGACGCGCTGGAGGAGAGGCTGCGGGAAGCGATGGCGCGAATTCCCGAGAGCGAGCGGGCTTCGGTACCGGTGATCTTCACGGCGCACAGCCTTCCCGAGAAGATCTTGCAGGAAGACGATCCCTATCGCGATCAACTGCTCGAGACGTGCCGGCTGCTCGCCGCTCGCTTCGACGCTCTCAACTGGCGCTTCGCGTTCACCAGCCAGGGCGAAACGAAAGATGATTGGCTCGGCCCGACTTTGGCAGAGGCGCTCTCCGAAGTCGCCGCCGAAGGCCACAAGTCCGTGCTCGCGGCGACGGTGGGCTTTGTCTCCGAGCACCTCGAAACGCTCTACGACTTCGACATAGACGGGAGGCGCGAGGCTGAACAGCGGGGACTGCGTTTCTATCGCGCCGCGGCGCTCAACACCAGCGACAAGTACATCGCCGCGCTGGCGGAGATCGTGCGCAAGGCTCGCGCTGGGGAGCACTCCGATGTTGCCGTCCTGCCGGGCGGCGAAGATCTACAGGCGCCAACCTACCCCACCTACTCGTAGGACAACATGCCCGAGCAGCCAGGCTCGCGGATCGCCGTGGTCGGAGGTGGAATCGCGGGGCTCGCCGCGCTCCACGAGCTGGAACGTCTAGCCAAGCGGTCGGGGCACCGCGCGGACATCGATCTTTACGAGGCTGCCGACCGTTTGGGCGGAACGATCCGGACCGTTCGGGATGGCCCGTACTTGCTCGATGTCGGCCCAGATTCGCTTCTCACGAGCAAACCATGGGCGATCGAGCTTTGTGAGGAGCTCGGACTCGAATCAGAGCTCATCGCCACCGACGAGACGCATCGCGGCGTCGCGCTCTACTCTCGCGGGAAGCTGCGTCGGCTGAGATTCGGGAGCGACGCTCCCCCGATGAAGATGGTGCTCAGCTTCCTCACTGGCGGGATCATCTCGTGGCCCGGGCTCCTGAGGATGGCCGGCGACTTCGTCATCCCGCAGGGCGCCGCCGCGGGGGACGAATCGATTGCCGACTTCTTCCGCCGCCGCCTTGGCCGCGAGGCGGTCGAACGGCTCATCGATCCGTTCATGGCGGGGATCTATGGCGGCGACGCGAATCGGCTCAGCCTGCCCGGCACATTCCCGCGCTTCGTGGAGATGCAGGAGCGGCATCGCAGCCTGCTGGTCGCGATCATGAAACGGCGAGCCGAAGAGCGGCGCCAGGGCCCGTTGTTCAAGAGCTTGAGAAGCGGCCTGGGGCAGCTCATCGAGGCCCTGACCGGCAGCCTGGAGATGACGACGTCGTATCTCGGTACGGCCGTGTCGAGCGTGCGCAGAGTCGGCGAACGCTACGTGCTCGATACGGCGGCGGGGGCGCGCGGCGATTACTCCGCGGTGATCCTGGCCGTTCCGGCCCACGTGGCGGCAAGCCTGACGAGCGAGATGGCGCCCGATCTCTCCGCCGGCCTAGGCGAAATTCGCTACGTATCCTCGGCCACCGTCTTTCTGGCCTTCCGACTCGCCGAGCTGAAGGAGCGACCGCGTGGCCACGGTTTCCTGATACCGCTCTGCGAGGGCCGGCGGATCAACGGGGCCACATGGGTCAGCAACAAGTATCCGGGCCGGGGGCCGGAGGACGCTTTCCTCGTCCGCTGCTTCGTCGGCGGCGACCGCACACCCGTGGAGCTTGGCCGGGACGACGAGGGCCTGGCCCGAACCTGCGTCGAGGAGCTGCGGGAGATTGCCGGAATCCGCGCTCGACCGATCTTCACGCGCGTCTTCCGCTGGGAGCGCTCCAACCCGCAATACGACGTCGGGCATGCAGGTCGTCTGCGTGCCATCGAAAACGCGGCGAGCCGCCTTCCCGGCTTCTGGTTAGCTGGGGCCGCCTACCGCGGCATCGGAATACCTGATTGTGTGCGCGATGGCAGAGAGGCCGGACGCCGGGCCTTCGAGTTTTGGCGTCAATTTGCGGCCGGCTGATTCCGAGGCCGATCCGGCCCCTGCAAACGCGGCGGTTTCTAGCTAGTTTGAGGCCGGCCCGGAACTTTTTCTCGTCCGGGTCCCCTATAGGAAATAAACGAGTGGTATGGTCATAAATCCCCCGGAGGCATGATGAAGATTTTCCTGGACACGGCCAACCTGCGGGACATCGAGGAAGCGGCCAGCTGGGGCGTGTTGAGCGGGGTCACGACGAATCCCAGCCTCATGGCCCGGGAAGAGGGCGCGGACTTCGAGGTCACGATCCGCAGGATCACGGAGCTGGTGGACGGCCCGATCAGCGCCGAGACCGTATCGGAAGACGCGGACGGCATGGTGCGGGAGGGTTTGGAGTATGCCCAATGGCACCCCAACGTCATCGTCAAAGTGCCCTCTACTACTGAAGGGTTGAAGGCGGTGCACCGGCTCAAGAAAGAGGGGATCCGCTGCAACGTCACCCTCTGCTTCAACGCGAACCAGGCGCTGCTCGCCGCGCGCGCCGGAGCGTTCATCATCTCGCCCTTCGTAGGGCGCCTGGATGACATATCCGAGCCGGGCATGGATGTCATCGCCGACATCGTCGAGGTCTTTGCCAACGACCCGGAGATCGAGACGCTCGTACTGGCCGCCTCGATCCGGCACCCGCGCCACATCATCGAAGCGGCCCACGCCGGCGCGGACATCGCCACAGTCCCCTTCAAGGTGCTCGAGCAGAGCATGAAGCACCCGCTGACCGACAAGGGGATCGCGAGCTTCCTCGCCGACTGGCGTCAGCGCGAGGCCCAGATCGAGCCGATCGCTTCCACGGGCTCAGACTAGGCGATGGCGCGAAAGGACAGCCGCACGCTAGACGAGCTCTCGATCAAGACAATCAGCGGTCTCGCCATGGACGCCGTCGAACGGGCCCAGTCCGGCCACCCCGGGCTGCCCATGGGCGCCGGCGCGATGGCTTACGTCCTCTGGACGCGGCACCTCCAGCACAACCCGGCCGACCCCGCCTGGCCTGACCGTGATCGATTCGTGCTCTCGGCGGGGCACGGCTCCATGCTCATTTATGCTCTTCTGCACCTGACGGGCTACGATCTGTCGCTGGAGGAGATCAAGAACTTCCGCCAGTGGGGCAGCAAGACGGCGGGCCATCCTGAGCACGGCCTGACGCCGGGCGTCGAGGCCACCACGGGGCCGCTCGGGCAGGGCTTCGGCAACGCTGTGGGGATGGCGATCGCGCAGCGCTGGCTGGCCGCGACGTTCAACCGGCCCGGTCACGAAATCGTCGACCACTATACCTATGTGCTGGCCAGCGATGGCGATCTGATGGAGGGGGTCCAGTCGGAGGCCGCCTCCCTGGCAGGCCACCTGGGACTGGGCCGCCTGATCGTGCTCTACGATGACAATCGGATCTCCATCGACGGCTCCACCGACCTGGCGTTCACTGAAGATCGGGGGCGGCGCTTCGAGGCGTACGGCTGGCACATGCAGCGCGTCGATGGCCACGATCTCGAGTCGGTGGACACGGCGATCGCGGCGGCCCAACGAGCGACCGAGGCGCCGTCCATCATCGTCGCGCGAACCCACATCGGCTACGGCGCTCCCAACAAACAGGACACGGCGTCCGCTCATGGCACGGCCCTCGGCCCGGACGAAGTACGTCTGGCGAAGGAGACGCTGGGTATCCCGGCTGATGCCGAGTTCTGGATCCCCGATGAAGTGCGGGACCATATGGGCGCGGCCGTGGAGCGCGGCCGGGCGTTGCAGCTGGCATGGGAAGGCCGTCTCGCCGCGTACGCCGAGGCCTACCCGGACCTGGCGACTATCTTTGGCTCGGCGATCGCCGGCGAGCTGCCGGCCGGTTGGGATGAAGCGCTGCCCAGCTTCGAGCCCGGCCAGAACATGGCCACACGCAAGGCGTCCGGCGCGATCCTCAAAGGAGTGGCGGCTCGTATCCCCTATCTGGTTGGAGGTTCTGCAGACCTCACCCCGTCGAACAATACTCAGTTCGATGATGACGAGTCTTTCCAGCGCGATAACCCGACTGGCCGCTACATCCACTTCGGCGTGCGAGAGCATGCGATGGGCGCCGCTTTGAACGGCATGGTGCTGCACGGCGGCTTGCGGCCGTACGGCGGGACCTTTCTGATATTCTCGGATTACATGCGGCCATCGATTCGTCTGGCGGCGCTGACCGGGATCCCCGTCGCCTACGTATTCACTCACGATTCCGTCGGGTTGGGCGAGGATGGCCCCACACATCAGCCCGTGGAGCACTTCATGGCGCTGCGGGCGATCCCGAACTTGTGGCTGGTCCGCCCCGCCGACGCGAGCGAGACGGTCGAGGCCTGGCGCATAGCGCTGGAGCGAAAGGACGGGCCAATCGCACTCTGCCTCACCCGGCAGGCTCTGCCCGTGCTCGATCGCGGGGCGAAGTCCGGTATAGCTTCGGCTGAAGGCGTCGCCCGGGGAGGTTACGTGCTCGCCGAGGCGCGGAAGGATGGCCGGCGGGTGACGCCCGACGTCATCCTGATAGGCACCGGTAGCGAAGTGCACGCCTGCCTCGAAGCGCGCCTTTTGTTGTCGGAAAAGGGACTCGCGGCGCGGGTCGTCAGCCTGCCGTGCTTCGCGCTCTTCGACGCCCAACCCATGGACTACAGAGATGAGGTGCTGCTACCGGCGGTGAGAGCGCGCTTGAGTGTCGAAGCAGGTATCTCACGCGGTTGGGATCGCTACATCGGCGATTGCGGTGAATCGGTCAGCCTCGAGCGGTTCGGCGCATCGGCTCCAGGCGAGCGCAACATGCGCGAATTCGGCTTCAACGGAGAGAACGTCGCGCGGCGTGCGGAGGTGCTGGCTCGCCGGATTCGGACCGAGCACGCCGAAGCCGACCTGGCGCTCTAGGAGTCCCCTTCGTCGTCTTCCGAGGCCAGGAGCTCCTCCAAATCGGCATACGGCCGAACCTCGGCGACGACGCTCACCATGTCGCCGCTTTCGAACTGGAGAGACGCATAGATGCTGTCGCCGGTTCGCAGACTATCCTGCAACTCCAGCAGCATGACGTGGTAGCTTCCCGGCGCGAAGTGGATCGTCCACCTCGAGGGAACCCGCACTCCAGACACGGCCTCCATCATCATTCTGCCGTCTTCTTCCACGTTCTGGTGGATCTCGACGCGTCCTGCGGCGGCCGTCCGAACCGCGACGAGCTCGTCTCCCCGGTCTCCGACGTTAGAGATCGTGAAGTACATGGCCGCCCGTTCGTCCGTCACGGGCTCGGCGACGTAAACCGTCGATACTTTGAGCAGGCCACTCGAGAACGTGCCGTCGGCGGCTGGAGCGTCCCCGTTCGAGCTTTCGGCCGAGCAGCCGAGCCCGCAGACCAACAGCGCCACGGTCGTGCCTCTCAGTCCTATTCCCAATTCTCTGCCACCAGCTTGGGCAGATCGCTGGCCCAGTCGACCTGCCGGGTGCCGAAGGCATAGAGCAAGTGGGCCAGGTTGTCGGAAGTGAAGGCGAGCACGTAGGCGGAGTGCCCCACGAGGTAGCTGCCGTCCTCCTCCACTTCGCCTTTCACGGCCGGCGGCAGCCCCAGCGCGACCTGGATCTCGTTCACTTTCTCCATGTCGCCGCGTAGACCTATGAAGGATGGATCGAAGTTGTCGAGCCAGGTGCGAATTTGCTCCGGAGTGTCCCGCTCCGGGTCGGTGGTCACGAAGACCACCTTCACCCGGCCGCGTACATCGGGCGACGCCTCTTTCAGCACCGCCCCGATGTTCGCCATATGGACCGGGCAGATGTCCGGGCAGTACGTATAGCCGAAAAATACGAGCGTGACGTATCCGTCAGTCCGCTCTCGGAAATCGAACGGTTGGCCCTCGGTATCCATGAGGACGAAATCCACCTTGGGGCGGGCCTCCACCAGTAGAAATCCGCGATACTCGGCCCCTGGATCGGTCGCGGGAGCCCGCGAGCACCCAGCAGCGAGCAGCAGCGAAACCAGAATCAGGTTGGATTCGTTAAATACAGATCTCGACCGGGCCGATAGTCGCGGAGCCCGAGCATGGAATGTATCGCTAGCTCTCATATATAGAACCGATCCCTCTTTTGGCGGCTCTGGCGGTATCCATGGATGGCAGATGGCCGCTTCGCCGCCGCCGGCCTCTATGAATACGGCGGCTCCGCCCGTCCATCAATAAGGGGGAAACCGCTACATGCTAACCCCAATTCCGCCGGATCCATTACTCGCTTTGGAACGTCGCTCCGGAGCCACGCCCGCGACGCGCCATGATGAAGTCGGGAGACTATTCGGAGGGATACTATCTCCACGGATTCGGCGTCCGCTTGGCGGAGGCTGGCGCGGAATACCTGCACCGCCGTATACGCGAGGAATTGGGAATCGAGCCGGAGCGGGGTCTGCGTTACTCCTGGTGCTTCGGTGCCTGCCCCGACACGCGGCAGCATCGCCTGGTCTTCGACCTTCTTCCAGCCCGCGAGCGCCTGGGTATGGAGCTCACCGAGGCCGGCGCCCTCATCCCCGAGCTCGCTACGGCAGCC